>JAIRND010000102.1 GCA_031258225.1 Treponema sp.
TTATGATTCGCCCCAATAGTTCAATCGGCTATTTCAGCGCGGATGATGTAAATGGATTATCATATACTTATGGGGCTAAGATACTGCTTTTGGCAAATGAATTTCAACGATATGGTATATTGGAAATTGGTTTAAGATTTTAAACAAATGTTGGGCAATACCCGTTTGCCGTCCATGGCAAAGGGGCAAGAAAAACTACGGCGTGTAACAGGCATGTCTATGCTTCGCCTCTTTAGATGCCGCGTAAGCGGCTTCGTCCGGCCCCCCGGCCTACGCAATGGCTCTGGTCTGCGCCGCGCAGACACGGTATGGGGAGAATTAGGCGCCGATCAGAGTTGAACTGATGTATAGCGGTTTTGCAGACCGCCGCCTTACCACTTGGCTACGGCGCCGTGGGCAACGCTATAAAAGGTTAGCACAAACGGGCGGGGTGTGTCCAGAGCCGGTCCTGGGGACGCGGAGGGGGGGCTACCCTTTGCCTTTGTCGTAGGCCTGGCCGGAGGCGCGGGGGGCGTAGTCCTTGCCGCTAAAGATGACGAGGGTGGTTAGGGTGATGAAGTAGGGGAGGATGCTGAATATCTCGGACGGGAGAAATTTGAGGCTTTGGATGTTGACGATGTAGACGGCGAGGGCGGAGGCGGCGCCGAAGAGCAGGGAGGAGCCGAGGATGCCCAGGGGCAGCCAGCGGCCAAAGGAAACCGCGGCCAGGGCGATAAATCCCATGCCGTTGACGGTGTTGGAGGCAAATTCCGTGGTCTGGGTAAGGACCAGGCAGCCTCCGGCAAGGCCCGCCAGGGCCCCGGAGATAAGGACGGCGATGTAACGGATCTTGATTACGTCTACGCCGGCGCTGGCCAGGGCCTGGGGGTGTTCGCCGCAGGCGCGAAGGCGCAGGCCCCAGGGCCGCCGGTACAGGGCGAACCAGGAAATAAGGAGGATGATGAGGCTTATCCAGATGGTGGGATAAAAGCTGAACACGGGGCGCATGCCCATCATGAAGGCCCTGGTCCGTTTCTGCTGGAAGAGAATCTGGCAGAAAAAGATGGTGATGCCGTTGGCCAGCAGGTTGATCCCCGTACCGGAGATGACCTGATCGGCCCGCAGGGTGATGCTGGCGTAGGCGTGGATAAGGGAGAACGCCGCCCCCAGCAGGGCGCCGGTTAGGAGGGCCAGGGGGATGGAAAGGGGGGTTGCGCCTTCCAGGAGTACGTGAACGGTGGCGGTACTCATGGCCCCGATGGTCATAAGGCCCTCCAGGGCGATGTTTACGACGCCGGAGCGTTCACAGATCATGCCCCCGGTGGCGGCGATGAGGATGGGGGCGGTGATCATGAAGATTGAGGGCAGGATGGCGAAGAAAAGGCGGAAGAACTCAGCCATTGGAGACCTCCCCTTTGCGGGCCTTTCCTTCATCTGCCATTCCACGAGGAATTTGACCCCGGCCCTGAGGGAGATGAAGACCACGATGATCCCCAGGATGATCGACGCGATCTCATCGGGGATCTGGCGGGACTGCATGAGGGACTGGGCGGATTTGAGCATGCCGAAGAGGAGGCCGGCCAGGGCGGTTCCGCCGGCCCGTGAGTTGCCTACCAGGGCCACGGCGATGCCATCAAAGCCGTAGCCGTCCTGGACTGAAAGGACCCGGCCCGCGGAGAAGCTGCCCAGGGAGACGATGGCCCCGGCCAGTCCGGCGAAGGCCCCGGAGATGGCCATGGCGCTTGTAAGGCTGGCGTTTACCCGGATGCCCCCGTAGCGGGCGGCCTCTTTGTTGAAGCCTGTGGCCCGCAGGCTGTAGCCCAGGCGGGTCTTTTCCATGATGAGCCAGTACAGGAGGATTGCGGCAATGGTGAGCCAGATTCCGTAGTTAAGGCGGGAGGTGTTGGTGATCCGCTCCATGAAGGGGCTGGTAAGCCGGGCGCTAAGGGGAAAGTCCGGGGTCTTAAAGGTGTTGGAGCCGGGGATCCGCATGGTGAGGATGCGGGAAAGGTAGAAGGCGATGTAGTTCATCATGATGGTGGCCACTACTTCGGAGACGTTGTACTTTGCCTTGAAAAAGCCTACCACGCCTCCCCAAAGGGCGGCCGCGGCGATGGCCGCCAGGACCGCCAGGAACCAGTGGAGTACGGGGACTCTGGGACCGTAGAGGGCCACGAACTGGGCGGCGGTAATGCCGATGGCGTACTGGCCTTCCGCGCCGATGTTGAAGAGGCCGGCACGGGCGGCAAAGCCCATGGAAAGGCCGCAGAGGATGAGGGGCATGGAGGCGACAAGCCACTCCCCTACGTAGCGGAGGTTATGGGTTCCCCGCCGCAGGTCCCAGCCGGTAAGGACCTGGAGGATTGCCTGGTACATGCCGGCGGGGTTTCTGCCCACGAGGAGGATGAGGAGTGTGGCGACGAGGAAGCCCAGCAACACTACGGCCACTGAGACCAGGCCGCCGTTTGTGGTAAAGGCTTCAAGGACTCGTCTGCCTAGCAGGTCCGGCAGGGTCTTTTTTTTACCGGTGTCAGGCATGCAGGGCCTCCTGGTCCACGTCGTGGATACCGCCCATCATGGCGCCGATGCGGCGTTCGTCCGCCTCCGCTGCGGGGAGGATCCCCACTACCCGGCCTTTGGACAGGGCGGCTACACGGTCGCAGAGTCCCAGAATCTCGTCAAGTTCAAACGAGATCAACAGGACCGCCCGGCCTTTGTCCCGTTCGTCGATGATCCGGCGGTGGATGTACTCGATGGCGCCCACGTCCAGGCCCCGTGTGGGCTGGGCCACGATGAGGAGTTCCGGGGAAAGGTCGATTTCCCGCGCGATAACGGCCTTTTGCTGGTTCCCCCCGGACATGGAACGGGCCAGGGTGGCGGCGCCGTTTCCGGCGCGGATATCGAAGTCGTTGATCAGTTCTTCGGCGTGCCGGAGGATCGCGGGGAAGCGGAGGAAGCCGAAACGGGAGGAATAGGGGGGGCGGGTGTAGCTTTTAAGGACGAGGTTTTCGTCCAGCCGAAAATCCAGAATAAGGCCGTGTTTGTGGCGGTCTTCCGGCACGAGGCCGATGCCCCCCCGGTTCCTGGAACGGATGCTGTCGCGGGAAATGTCCCTGCCTTTGAGGAGTACGCGGCCGGATTTTACGGGGAGGAGGCCCGCGATGGCGGCGCTGAGTTCGGACTGGCCGTTGCCGTCCACTCCGGCGATTCCCACTACTTCCCCAGCGCGGACTTCCAGGGAAAGGCCGTTTACCGCCTGGGTTCCCTGGCTGCCGGTAACACTGAGGTTTTCGATCTTCAACACCAGTTCCCCTGGTTTTGGCGGGGCTTTTTCGATCCTGAAATTCACGGCGCGGCCCACCATCATTTCCGCGAGTTCCCGTTCATTCACATTGTCCACGTTTACGGTGGCGATAAACTTTCCCCGCCGCAGCACGGTGCAGCGGTCCGCAGCGGTCTTTATCTCCTTGAGTTTGTGGGTGATAAACACGATGGTCTTTCCCTCCGCCTTGAGGCGGCGGAATATGGCCAGTAGTTCGTCGATTTCCTGGGGGGTAAGGACCGCGGTTGGTTCGTCGAAGATCAGTATCTCCGCGTTCCGGTAGAGTATTTTGAGTATCTCCACGCGCTGTTGCATTCCTACGGTGATATTTTCGATTTTGGAACGGGGGTCCACGGCCAGGCCGTAGGTTTTGGAGAGTTCCCGGACCCGTTTTTCAGCGGATTGGAGGTCAAGGTTGCCCAGGAGGCTCCGGGGTTCAAGGCCCAGGACGATGTTCTCGGTAACGGTGAAGTTGTGGATCAGCTTGAAGTGCTGGTGGACCATGCCTATTTTGAGGGCGGCGGCGTCGTTGGGGTTTCTGATCTGAATTTCCCGTCCTTTGACTTTGATGGTTCCCGCGTCGGGTTCGTAGAGGCCAAAGAGGATGGACATGAGGGTGGACTTTCCCGCGCCGTTTTCCCCCAGGAGGGCGTGGATCTCCGCCTGTTCCACGGTAAAATTTACGCGGTTTGCGGCCACAACGCCGGGGAAGATTTTGGTAATGCCCAGCATTTCGATGGCGGGAACAGACACCGGGACCTCCTGCGGAAAACCGGGGGGTAGCCGGAGACCCCGCACCCGGCAGGGGAGGAGGCTCCGGCGCAGGGGGGGCGGACATCAACTGTCCGATAACGGGCTACCTGTCCGGTACCAGCCCCCCCTTATGATGGGTTAGTCGTCTATGGCGCGAAGGTTCTGGGGGAAGCCGGGGAGCCTTTTGGCCTCCGCGTAGGTGGCGGCGACTTTGATTTGTCCGGAGACGATCCTGGTTTTGATGCGCTCAAGTTCCGTTGTGATATCCGCGGTAAGGGCGGGGTTGGTGGTGGCGTAGCCTACGCCGTCGGATTTGAGGTCGAAGGTGATGACTTCGCCTTTGAATGTGTTGTTTTGGACGGCGTTAAGGCCGTACACGAGGCTGGTCTCCACTTTTTTGAGCATTGAGGTGAGGACGGAGGATTCGGTGGGGGTGTAGAGGCCGTACTCGTACTGGTCTGAATCAACGCCAATGGCCCATACGTTCATGCCGGCGGCGCGGTACTCTTTGGCCTGGGCCAGGAGTCCAAGGCCGGAGCCTCCCGCGGCGTGGTAGATGAGGTAGACGCCTGAATCGTACCAGTTTTTGGCCTGGGTTTTGGCGAGGGCGGGGTTGCCCCAGTCGTTCACGTAGTAATCCACGATTCGCGCGTTGGGTAGTACGGACAGGATGCCCTGGATGTAGCCGATCTCGAACTTGGTGATGGTGGCGCTGGGGATGCCGCCGATGAAGCCGAAGGTTGGGTTGGTGATGCCGTCGGCTTTGGCTTTGAGGGCGGCGGCAACGCCTACGAGGTAGGAGCCTTCATGTTCGGCGTAGACGGCCTCTAGGACGTTGGGAAGGTTGACCCAATCCACGTCCACGATCATGTACTTCTGGCTGGGGTTCTGGCGGGCTACTTCTCCCAGGGCGTCGGCAAGGGTGAAACCGGTGGCTACGATGAGGTCGTTCCCTTCGTCGGTGGCCTGGCGGAGGTTGGGGATGTACATGTCCTGGGTTTGGGCGGTGATTACGTCGTAGTTCCTGCCCCTTAGTCTGGTGTTCTCCCAGGTGTCCCCGTAAAATTCCAGGATGCCCCGCCACGCGGCGGCGTTGAAGGACTTGTCATCGATTCCCGTGGCATCGGTGAGGAGTCGTACGGTAACGCCCCCCGGGGCGAGTTCCGATTCGGAGGCGGCTCTGGCGGAAAGGGCCTGGGCTGCCAATAGGCCGACAAGAAGCAGTGCCGATAGCTTTTTACTCATGTTTTCACTCCTTGGATGGATATAAGAATAGTTTACGATACCAAAAACCGGGTTGTGTAACAAGGAAGCGGCGGGGCGGGGGGCGTGTTTTCAAAATTTGTGTCAAATCCGGGCGCCGGGACCCTGCCGCTACTAGGCCGGGAAAGGGGGAGAGGGCTATAGTACTGCCAGGAGGCTTAGTATGAAACGTCTGTTCCGGATAATACCGTTTGCGGTATTGCTTTCTCTGTTGGTTTTCCCTGTCTTTGGCCGGCCCGTGCGGGACGCGGCCAGTGTGGGGAGGGACTATGATCTGGTGCTGCTCCACACAAACGACCACCACGGGGCCATACTGCCCAACAATGGGCAGGGCGGTCTGGCGGAGGTAGCCGCCTTTGTTAAACAGGTCCGCGCGGGGAATCCCTATGTGCTTCTGGTGGACGCGGGGGACATTAACACGGGGCCCGCCCTTTCCAATATGTTTGCCGCGGAGCCGGATTTTCTGGCCTACAACATGATTGGGTACGATATGGCCACGCCGGGGAACCACGAGTTTGACAAGAGTCATGTCCAACTGCTCGCCCAGATCGATCTGGCCAATTTCCCCTTTTTCAGTTCCAACATAAAAACGGCGGACGGGAACTTTTTGGGGGGGCGGCAGTACCTGGTAAAGAATTACGGCGGTCTGCGGGTGGGGCTGTTCGGTATTACCACGCTGCGGTCCCGGATCATCGCCAGTCCCGATCCGAGTCTTGTCTGGATTAACGAAATTGACGCCGCCCGTGCTGCGGTGGAGGCCCTGAAACAAGAGGGGGTGGATATTGTTATCGGTGTTACGCATATTGGGGACGTGAAGGAGGGGCCGGACCACATTACCTCCCCGGAACTGGCCGCGGCGGTTCCCGGTATCGACATTATTATCGACGGCCACTCCCACAGTTTTTTTGAGGCGCCCAGGAAGGTTGGGAACACCTACATTGTTACCGCCAACGAATGGGGCAAGTACGTGGGCTATGGGGAGATTAGGGTGCGGGATGGGGTTCTGGCGGGCTTTGACTGGAGGCCGGAAGCGATTAACAGTTCTGAACGGCAAATCTACGCCCCCAACGCGGCGGTGAGCGCCCTTCTGGTTCCCTACATTGAAAAGGCCAATGCCAGCCTTAAGGAAGTGGTGGGGGAGGCGGCTGATGATTTTATCTTTGGCAACCGGCTTACCCGTTACGAGGAGACTGCCCTGGGGAACCTGGTAACGGACGCCAACGTGTGGTATTTCAAAACCGTGTACAACCAGAATATCGATTTCGCGTTCCACAACGGCGGGAATATCCGGGCGGCCCTGTCCAGGGGGCCCATTACCCAGGAAAGTATTCTGACACTTCTGCCCTTTGAGAATTACCTGTTCATTGTGTCCCTTAAGGGTTCCGATATTATCGAACTGTTTAACTTTATTGGGACCATCCCCCAGGGCGCCGGGGGCTTCCCCCAGTTTTCCGCTGAGGTGCGCTACACCATTGACAAGAGCGCGGGGCAGGACAGGGGTGTTGTAAAGGACCTTACCATTGGCGGCGTACCGGTGGACCCGGCAAGGACCTACCGGTTCTGCACCAACGACTACCTGTTGGGCGGCGGGGACGGGTACACGGCCCTGACCAGGTCGGAGAATCCGTTTAATACGTCCCTGCTGCTCTCCTACGTGGTGATTGAGTACATCAAGGCCCAGGGCGGCGTGATCAGTCCCACTCTGGACGGCAGGCTTACGGTTATTGGGGGCGCGACGCCCTGACGGTAAAACTAAAACCGCCAGCCCACGCCGGCGAAGGGACGCAGATACCCCGGCGAGGGATCATCTACCGTAAAGAAGTGGGTAAAATCCAGCCCGGCTTCCGCAAAAAGAGGTTCTTTGATAAACCACTTAAAAGAAACTCCGGCGGCGATAGCCGGGATAAGGATTGTTACCGGCTCTGTCTTTCCCCGGGCGAAGGTAAAGTAATAATCCAGAACCGAATAGATGCCGCCGCCTATACGAATGCCGGCCATGATCCGGTCTGAAAACCGGCGCTGGTAAACCCCGTAGATCGCGGCGCCGGGTATGTGGGCCTGTACGCGAAAATCTTCCTGTTTCGCCAGGAAATAGTTCCAGGAAGGCTCAAATTCAAACCCCAGATAGCCCCAGCGCCGCTTAAAGGGGATGATTCCCAGGCGGCTGTAGGCGCCAAGGGGGAAAAAATCCGTTTTGATCAGTTCGGTAATTTGTCCGTAGAGGGGCACCAGGGGCCTGTACCCCGCCGACACCGTGATGTCCAGGGACTGCCGGTAAGGGGGCTCCGGGCCGGGCCGCACAGGTTCGGGCTGCTGTGCCGGAAGAATTTCGGGGGGAATTTCGGGAAGAATTTCCCGCGGTTTAGGCATAGCGGGCGGTTCGAAGTCAGGCGTAAGCTGGTTTTCGCCGGTTTCTTCCCGTTGGACAAACTCCCCTTCCGGCCCTTCCCCGGCGGGCTCCGCCGCTGCCGCCTCGCCGGTCCCGTCTTCCGGCAGGCTGGCCGCCGCCCCGGACGGTAGGGCGTCATCGGCGGGGTAATCCGGGCTAACCGGGCTAACCACCGGGCGGGGTCTCCTGATGATGAAGACGCCTTCCGCGACCAGTCCTGTCCGCGGGGTGTTTTGGGGACTTTCCGGCGCAAAGCCCCGGACCGTCCAATAGTAATTCCCCTCCGGGTAGCTGTCCAGGGAAAGGATCTGCCGGGTTCCCTCCACCAGGTTATTTTCATAGACCGCGTTGTCCCGGTCTTCCGCGTGGTACACGGTGAACCGGTAGTATTCCGCCCCCTCCGGGGCTTCCCAGGAAAATACAACCGGTTCCCCCTCCACCGCCGCCACTTCCGGCGGCGGTTCAAGGAGGAGGGGCGCGGCTATGGGGGCCGCCACGACCAGGGACCTGGGCGGCGTTTCAAAAACCGCGCCGCCGGGCTCCTGTCCCTGGATACGCCAGTACCAGGTTCCCTGGGGCAGCGCGCGTCCCTGAAAAACCCCGCCTTCCGCCGCCTCGTCGATGAGGGTGGACGAAAAGTCCGGGTGTTCGGAAAGCTGAAACCGCGTTTGAAAGGGCAGATCGGTTTCCCAGGTAAAGCGCGGCGGTATGACAGCTTCGCTGACATACCCGTCGGGGGGAAAGATCAGATTCTGGACCGGGGCGGCTGCCGGGGGAGGGGCCGCGTCGTCCCCCGCTGCAGCGGGGTCTATGGCGGGCTCGACGGCGGGGACGATGACGACGGGCTCGACGGCGGCCAGGGGAGCGGCCTCCGGCGCCGGTACGGAAACTACCAACGGCTCCTCCGGCGGCGGCCCCTCGACCGGCGGCTCCTCCGGCGGCGGTTCAGGGAGGGGGGGCGCGGCTATGGGGGCCGCCACGACCAGGGACCTGGGCGGCGTTTCAAAAACCGCGCCGCCGGGCTCCTGTCCCCGGATACGCCAGTACCAGGTTCCCTGGGGCAGCGCGCGTCCCTGAAAAACCCCGCCTTCCGCCGCCTCGTCGATGAGGGTGGACGAAAAGTCCGGGTGTTCGGAAAGCTGAAACCGCATTTGAAAGGGCAGATTGGTTTCCCAGGTAAAGCGCGGCGGCATGGCGGCTTCGCTGACAGCTTTGCTGACATACCCGTCGGGGGGAAAGGTCAGATTCTGGAACGGCTCGCCGTCCAGGGCGGTAAGGGAGTACACCGGGGAAGGGGCCGAATCCTTCCCCTCGGTATCGGTCTGCGAAACAGCCCAGTAATACTGACCGGGCCTTATGGCGTTTTGCCCGGTCCGGTACACGTAGAAGTTATCCCGCACCGTTTCATTAAGCACCGGATTGGCCAGATCCCGGTTCGGCGAAATCTGAATCCGGTAGGAACGGGCTTCCGCCTCGGGCCGCCATGAAAAATAAATGTCCCCACGGTCCGCCGCCACATTCACCAGGCTCCGGTTACGGGGGACGGCGGGTTCCGGGGCGTTCAGGTCCCCGCTCTGAACGATGCTGAAAGAGGCCGGCGCCCTTTCGCCCGCGGCCCCCAGGTAAGCGGCGGGAAACACCGGCCGCACCCGCCAGTACCAGGTTCCCGGCTCCAGGCCCGGAAAGTAAAACGACGTGCCCCGGACTTCCTGTAACAGGGCCGGGTTGGTCATTTCAGGATTGTCCGCCGCCTCAAGAACGTAAAAGACCGCCTCCTCCGTTTCCGTCCACTGGAAGCGCACGGAGGGTCTTCTGGTCCTGAACTGATAGCGGTAGTCCTGCGCGGGGGTAATCAGGACCGGCGCGGAAGCGGACAGGACCTTGAAGGACAGGGTATTGGGGGACGGGGCTTCACCGCCTGCCGGGGAAACGCGCCAAAAATAGGCGCCCGGTTCAAGTTCCACGGAGGCCGTGTCAGCGGCGGACTCCCCGCTGAACACGATCCGGGAGAAGGCGCGGTCCTCCGCGATTTCCAGCCGCGTTGTTTCTTCCGGGTCCAGATTGTCCCGGTTCCAGCGGAAGGGCACGGCAAGGGTTCCCGCTTCCGGGTTAAGAAAACGCGCCTGGGGCCGGGGGAACAGGGCCGCCGCCTCCCGCAGGGTCCGCGGTCCGGCCTCGCCCAGGGCAACGGTTTCCCCGGCCCGCACACTCCCGGTTCCGCCGGGGCCGGTAAAAGACAGGGCCCCCTCCATGACCCGGAGCGTAAAGTCCCCGTCATCCAGAGCGGCCTTTACCACCCCGCCCGGTTCCACCGTAACCAGCCTGTCCCCCGCAACAAGAACCAGTGATGAGTCCGCGGCGCTTGCGCTTACCCCGCCGCCGTTAATGTCGATACGAAGACCCCCATCGTCCGCGTGCAGTTGGATAAGGCTGTTCTCCTCCAGGTTAATGATTGTACTTCCGCCCGCAAAGGTAACGGTTGCCTCCGAAATCTCCGCAGTTCTGATAAAGTCCCCGTCATAGACCGGACTTTCTTTCTTAAGCCGGTCCCACAGTACCCGGTCCGCGAAACGCCGCTGGGCCGCCTTGTACTTGAAAGTAATAACCGCGATGGGTTCTTCTGTCTGCCGCGTCAGGGTTCTGAATAAATCGAGCCTGAAAAGATTAAGGAAAAACACGATTCCGATAACGCAAAAAATGTAGATACCTATGTCATCTTTCCTCACTTTTAACGCTTATCCCCCAATCTTGTACTTCTTCTCCTCCGCCCCTGTATCAACGGCGTTTAAATCCGGCGGCGTAATGCCCAGCAGTTCCCGCAGTTCCGCGAGGGTCCCGGGCCCCTCGCGGGCGTCCTTTAGATTTACTACCGCGAAAAGCCGCAGGGGTTTCTCCTTGCCCTTTACCGTAACCGGGGGCATTTCCTCGGTAATAAGGGAACCGGCTACAAACTGCCAGGTGTTTTCCGTAATAAGAATGTCCGTACCCAGGGCCTTGTTCAGGGCCTCGGTCCGGCTGGCAAGGTTCACCGGATCACCAATAACCGTATACTCCATCCGCTGGTCGCTGCCGATCTGCCCGGCGGTAACAATACCCGTGTTAATGCCGCAGCCAATATGGATGGGCGGATTGCCGGGATCATCTTCCCGCCGGCCCCGGTTCATCTCCAGGAGAGCCGAACGCATCATCAGCGCCGCTTTAAGACAGTTAAGGGCGTCCTCCGCCACCGAGCCGGAACTGTACGCCGTGCCCCAATGGGCCATTACCGCATCGCCGATAAACTTGTCAACAACGCCGCCGGTTTTTGCCACACAGTCCACCATCCGGGTAAGATAATCGTTCAACCAGTACACGATCATGTCGGAGGCA
Source organism: Treponema sp. (assembly GCA_031258225.1). Lineage (GTDB taxonomy): Bacteria > Spirochaetota > Spirochaetia > Treponematales > Breznakiellaceae > JAISFT01. The sequence goes on from JAIRND010000102.1 coordinate 11,076, forward strand.
TTTTCCCCGAATTCCCTGGTAAAATTTTCCGACTTTGCCGTAAAGTTCCGGATGTCGGAAAAGAAGATCGTGGCGTGCTTGGGAAGGCCGCCGGGTTTAATTTCTCCACGCATGGCCCGGACCGCGATCTCCCGGTTGGTAAAACGGCCAAAGATGCCCAGGGCCTTAGCCATCCTGTCGAAACTGACGGTCAGGGTTTCAATCTCGTCCCTGGTTTTTGGTTCCAGGGCTATGTCGAAGAAACCCCCCTCAATCCGCTCCGCCGCGCCCGCCAGGACACGCAGCGGTTTGCTGATGGTTTCAGAAAAAATTCTGATAAAAATGACGGAAGCCAACAGGACAACAACGGTTAAATAGATGTTTCGCCGGGTAGTGGCCCGTATCCCCTCAAAAACCACCTCGTACTCCACATTGGTAATGACCGCCGCGTTTGCCAGGGACAGCTTGGTAAACGCGCCGAAATAACGCCTGCCGTCTTCGCCGGTGTAGAGCCTCTGCATACTTTCGCCGGGGTTTTCCCGCATGGCCCGGATAAAGTCCTGGTTTTCAAAGTTGGCCCCCGCCCGTACCAGATCGTGTTCCGGGTGGATCAGCACATCCCCTTCTCCGCCTATCATGTAGGACGAATTTGCCCCGGTCTCGAAACTTTCGCTTAACGATTCTGAGGAAAAGAATACCGCCGCCGCTTCACCGGAACCGCCTTCGTTCCAGGGATAGAACAGAACCAGAAGTGGAACCCCAAACACCGGCATCCCGTTAAGGATAAGCGTCTCCCCCGCCGCCGCCCGTTCTATAATTCCGTCCGAGGCCGCGAGAAAACTGTCTACCAGGGCGGAATCAACCGCATTGGCAAGAAAGAACCGGTCGTTAATTAAAAGAGTTGAGGGCGGGGAATCAGGAACGGCAACCACAATGGCCGCCACGTCCTGGTTCCGTTCAAAGAAGAAGGCCGCCGCCTGCCGGGACAGGGCCGGGGAGTTCCCCGCCGCGGCCAGGGTATCCAGCAGCACCAGGGTATTGGACCGGATCGAGTTCAGGACGGTTTCCGCCTCCGCCGCAGACCGGCTGTTCGTGTTAAGGTTGTTGTCCTCCGCGGTGATCCGCACGTCGTTTGACACCATCACCGACACCAGGGTTGTGATAAGGGACAGGGAAAGGAGGAGGAGCATCGAAATAATAACCACCAGCTTTAGCCCGATGGGGTACCGAATCTGCGCGGCCTTTCGCCCTTTATCCTTTTTATGTTCCACAGCAGATTACTCCCGGTTCACTTACTTAATTTTTCCGTCCGCGCCGATTTTGTCCCCTTCCGCGTTACTCTGTCCGTTTAGCTGGAATTTTTTGTAATTATCACCGGTGATTATATTGCTGCCCCCCAGCACCTGGGTACCGGTACCACCCGTGGTCTCGATGTTCGCCGCGGGGTTCGCGGTTAACGGCCCGGAAAGGGTGATAACCCTGCCGCTGTTAAG
>JAIRND010000166.1 GCA_031258225.1 Treponema sp.
GCCAGACTTTGCACCTGAGCCGTCAGGGAAGGGGATAGTTTTGCCGGGATCTCCAGGGCCGCCCCGTTTTCGTCCAGGTACTTCGCGTCGTAAGAGTAAAATTCATGGGAGGAAATTACCTCCCCCGGTACGGATGCCGCCGGTTCCTCGTTTCCCAGAACCGCGCATTCGAGTTCCCGGCCACGGATAAATTCCTCGAGGATAACTTTCCGGTCGTAGAGAAATGCCTCTTTAAGGCCCGCGTAGTACTCTTCCTCGTTATGGGCCTTGCTTACCCCCACGGAGGATCCCATGTTGGACGGCTTGATGAAGAGAGGAGAACCCAGCTTTTCCACGACGGTTTTATAGTCCGGCGGTTTTTCGCAGGACCAGAGGGCGATAAAATTACCGATGGGTATTCCCCCGTCACGGAAGAGGCGCTTCATCACATCCTTGTCCATGCCGGCCGCGGAAGCGAGTACCCCGGTTCCCACAAAGGGAATGTCCGCCAGTTTCAGGAGGCCCTGTACCGTGCCATCCTCCCCGAACGGGCCGTGCAGTATGGGGAAGATCACGTCAACCGCCCCTTCGTCATGGGGGCCGGACAGCCCGGAAATAAGCCCCCGGCTCTGCGGTGTCAACGCTACCGCCCTGCTGTCCTGGTTCAGGTGGATGCGCTTGGGGTCATCGGCGTTCAGGAGGAACCTGGTCTCGTCGTTCAAAAGCCAGCGGCCGGACTTGTCGATCCCGATTAACACCGGCTCAAACTTTTCCCGGTCCAGGGCCTCGTATACGTTTTTTGCCGATTGCAGAGACACTTCGTGTTCCGCCGACTTTCCGCCGAACAGAATACCTACCCTGATTTTCCCCATGCGGTTCCTCCTGGCGCGGGGTTCCCGCCGGCCCGCGTCCCGCTATTCAGCATAAACGAATTAAGAAAAAGCGTTAATAGCCTGGCCGCCATTTCTACCTGTTGTCTGTTACCTGCTCATTTCTCTTTACCAACCGTACCAGCGCCGTTTCCAGATGCCGTTCCCGGATCTCCTCAATGTGGATACGCAGGTCGTCGCTGTTCACATCCACCCGGAGGCCGTCTTCGGGGATCTCCCCCAGCAGGCTGAACACATAGCCGCCGAAGGTGTCGTAGTCGTCCACCGGAAGTTTCAGTTTCAGGGCCCTGGCGACTTTGTCCAGAGGCGCCTTGCCGTCAATGCGCCATTGGCCGTCTTCCAGTTTCTCTATCGGGGGATGAACGGAAACGTTATCGTCGAAATCGCCGACAATGGCTTCCAGCAGATCGTTGATAGTTATGATGCCGCTCATGCCGCCGTATTCATCCAGAACCACGGCGAAATGGTTACGGCTGCGCTTCATGTTCTTGAATACCACATCTGTTTTTGCCGTCTCCGGGACAAAATCCGGGGGATGTACCGTGCGGGCTATCACGGTTTTCCGGTCCCTCTCTTTAAGGCGGAAATAGTCTTTGGCGCTTAACACACCCCTGATGTCATCGGCGGTCTCTCCGGTTATGGGGTAAAAACTGTGGCGGGTATCGGTGATGATCTTTTCCCATTCGGCGTCGCTGTCCTTAAGCTGGAGCATGATTACACCGGTCCTGTGGGTCATCACCTCTCCCGCGCTGCGGTTGTCAAACTCGAATACGTTGTGAATGATCTCCTGTTCGCCGGCGTTGATGGTACCCTTTTCGCCGCCCGCGTCGACCATCATCCGGATCTCCTCCTCGGTAACCGTTTCTTCCTCCGCATTGGGATCGATTCTAAAGAGCAGGAGCAGCGCGTTGGTCGACCGGGTAAGGAGCCATATCACGGGGGAAAAAATTTTGGAGGCGGCAAAGATGATTCCGGCCATTGAAAACGCCAGCTTTTCCGCCTTCTTCATGGCGACACGTTTGGGGACCAGTTCCCCCAGCACCAGGGTAAAGAACGAGAGGATGACGGTGATTACCACGACCGAAACCGTCCGCTGGGTGGCCGTGGAAACGGGCGGTTTCATTTTCGCGAACACCAGCATCAGTTTGTCGGCAAAGTTGTTCGCGGCAAAGGCGCTTCCCAAAAAACCCGCTAGGGTGATGCCCACCTGGATCGTAGCCAAAAACCGGGCCGGCTGTTTGGTAAGGGCGAGAAGTTTCTTCGCGCGTTTATCACCCCCGGCGGCCATCAGTTCCAGTTTGGCATCGTTGACGGAGATCAGCGCAATCTCCGCCGAGGCAAAAAAGGCGTTGAACAGTATCAACACTAACTGCAGGAGGAGCTGTTTTACCATGCGGTTATGCTTGTTTTACCGATAAAGGCGGGGGCGTTGCGGGGGCAGCGCCCCCGCAGAGGGGGGAGCCCCGCAACATAGTGCGGGGCGGGGGGGAGACGCGGACTTGCGAAGCAAGTCCGTCCCCCCCGGCTGAATAGTTACGTTTTGCCATTCGTTTACCATTCGCCGTAACCGGCAATTACATCCCTGAAAAAATAGGCGCTGTCTTTTGGGGTCCGTTTTTGGGTAGCGTAATCAACGTGGACAATGCCGAAGCGCTCGGTGTATCCGTAGGACCACTCAAAATTGTCCATAAAGGACCAGGCGTAATAGCCCTTGAGTTTTATCCCCTGCCGGATAAGGTCCTGACAGACTTCGAGGTGTTCGCGGATGTACCTGATCCGTTCAATGTCGTGTACCCGGCCTTTCGCGTCGACAACATCCGGCGAGGCATAACCGTTTTCGGTGATGTAAATGGGAAGATCCCCGGAGATGCCTGATACCCAGAGCAAGAGCCGCGCAAACCCGCCGGGAACCGTCGGCCAGTCCATGTCGCTGGTATCCTGCCACGAGGGTTTGGAAACGTATTTAAAGTCCGCGGCGGGATCGTAGGCGACCGGGTTTTCGTTGTAGTAATTTATGC
>JAIRND010000225.1 GCA_031258225.1 Treponema sp.
TTTCTGCTGAACAATTCGACAAACATTGCCGTCTCGTTCAGGTGGGTTTCCAGAGTCTGGTACTCTGTGTCCGAATTTGTTCTGTAGCGGGCCTTGTAAATCATGGGTTATACTCCTTCTCTAGGTTATATCGTGCCACACCATCTAAACCATGTTTCAATCCACGCACCCGCCACGCGCGTTTTCAAGTTGTTGTACCGTGGCTTCCCAGGCGGTGGTTTTTTCGCCAATGCCGGCCTCCACGGTTTTGAGTTTTGCCTGTACCGCCCTGGCCTTTTCCCCGGAGGAATAAACCGCCGGATCGCTCAGTTCCGCCTCCAGCCGGGCCTTTTCCGCTTCAAGCGATTCCAGGGCCGTCAGTATCGCTGCCTCCTGCCGTTCCAGCCGCCGGATGGCGGACTGCCGTTGTTTTTCCGCTTCCCGCCGCTGGGAGGCTTTGATAAGGATTACCGGCTGTAAACTCTGCTTACTGCCCGGCATTAGGCTGTCTGGGGGTGGGGTCTGGCCGGACGCGGGGCTGATCTCCGGGGTATGGCCCGGAACGGGCCCGGATGGGACGGGGTCCGGGGTTCGGGAAACGGTGTTCCCCTGCGCCGCCTTGCCGTTCTCCGTCTTTTCCCGTTCCAGCCGGTCCAGGTAGTAGCCGTAGTTCCCGTAGAACAGCCGGACCCGGCTTTGGGGCCGCAGCCGGGAGCAGGTACCGGTTTTTCCGGCGGCCTCTTCATCTTCCGCCGGAGCGGCAAGTTCCAGGGTTTTGGTGGACAGGGCCTCCATAAAATTCCGGTCGTGGGAGACAAAGATAATGGTTCCCCCAAACGAGGTCAGGGTATCCAGCAGGATATCCTTGGATTGCAGGTCCAGATGGTTGGTGGGTTCGTCCAGGATCAAGAGGTTTACCGGTTCAAGGAGGATCTTCAGCAAGGCCAGGCGGCTCTTTTCCCCGCCCGAAAGAACGGAAAGGCTCTTGTATACATCATCGCCCCGGAACAGAAAGGCCCCCAGCATGTCCCGGAGCCGGGGGATCAGGGCGGTAGGGGCCTCCTCCTCTAAAAATTCCAGGACCTGCCGGCTGCCGTTCATGGTTTCCGCGACATCCTGGGAGAAATAGCCTGCCCTAATCCCCGTACCGTAACGATACGAGCCCTCAAAGGCGGTATCGACCCCGGCAATGACCCTGAGCAGGCTGGTTTTGCCCGCCCCGTTGCGGCCCACCACTACCAGCCGTTCCCCGGATTCTACCGTCAGATCCAGATCGGAAAAGATGCGCCGTTCCCCGTAACTCTTGCCCAGAGCTTCCAGGCTCAGGGCGATACGGCCCGCGTGGGGGGGCGGAGGAAAACCGATGCTGATCCGTTTGAGGTTTTCGGGGATTTCGATACGTTCCATCTTTTCAAGCCGTTTGATCAGCTCCTGGGCAAAGGCCGCCTTGCTGGCTTTGTAACGGAACCGGCGGATTAGGGATTCGGTCCTGGCAATTTCTTCCTGCTGGGCTTCGTAACGTTTGACCAGGCTTTCCAGTTCCTGCTGCCGGATCGTTTCATAGGCCGAATAGTTCCCCGCGTAACGTTTCAGATTTCCCTGGAAAAGTTCGTAGACCTCGTTCACCGTTACATCCAGAAAGTAACGGTCGTGGGACACCAACAGGTAGCCGCCGGAAAAATCCCCAAGCCAGGATTCCAGCCAGGAACGGGCTTCAATATCGAGGTAGTTCGTGGGTTCGTCCAGGAGCAGCATATCAGGTTTTTCCAGCAGGACCTTGGCCAGGGCTATCCGCATCTGCCAGCCTCCGGAAAATTCCCCCGTATCCCGGTCGGCATCTTCCCCGGAAAACCCCAGGCCCTCAAGAACCAGGGAGATGTCCGCCTCCCGGCGGTAGTAGCCGGAAGCCTCCACCGCCTCCTGGAGCCGGTGATGTTCTTCCAGCAGCAGGGTAGTTTTGCCGTCGTCGGAGCGGGCGTCCTGCAGGATTTGGCCTATCTCGTCCGCCCTGCGCAGCAGTTCCTCCACCGCGTGGTATGCGGTTTCCAGCTCGTCCCGCAGGGTTTTCCCGGTGTGGACAATCCCCGATTGGGGAAGGTAGGATACGCGGCTCCCCTTCTGAATGACCCGCTCCCCAGAATCGGGGGAGATAAGGCCGGCGATTACCTTCATCAGCGTGGTTTTACCCGAACCGTTTGCCCCTGCCAACGCCGCCCGTGAAGCGGAACTCAGGTGGAGGCCCAGGTTGTTAAGGATATCCCGATCCCCAAAGGCCAGGGAAACACGGGAGAACTGTACAAAAGCCATCAGGGGACCATCATGGGCGTATCACAGGGTTGCCCGGTAAAAGTAGATAACAACGGGGGAAGACGCCCGCCGGGCTACCAGGTTGCCGTCCATGCTGGTTTCCGGGGCGTATTCGACCCGCAGCCCCTGGGTATCGAACAGGTACATGAAGCGCACGGGAACGGTGGTTCCGTCAAAGCGCATGCTAAAGGCCCCCTCGTAACGTTGCCGCAGGGTGGCGGCCAGGTACAGGTCCATGGTGAGGGTACCGCCCTGCCGGGCACTGGCGGGGATCACCTGGGGGATAAGAAGCCGGTTGCCGGTCCAGCTAAAGGAACCGTCCGGGCTTAGGGCCAGGCTGCCGTAGTTGTTGCTGGTAAAGACCGGTCCCTGTTCGTAGAGGTTCTTGAACAGTTCCTCCCGCCGGGTGCTTTCCTGCGCGATCAGGTCGTCCGGCTCTGTGGCCAGGGCCACAAAGACCAGGGTCCGCAGCGCGCCGCCCCCATCGGTAAACTGTACCACCAGCGTGGTATCCGAACGAAGACTCATCTGCAGGTTGGTTCCCTCGAAGCGCCAGGTCCGGTTCCCCAGGGCTTTGATTCCCGTGTACGCGAACGTCTGGTCAAGGCCGGAAACGTAGATGCGGGCTATACCCGTGTCCTGGCCGGGGAAGAACCGCCAGCGCTGGGAAAGCTCCTCGATGTCAAAACGCCCGCTGTTCACCATGACGCCGTAGGACTCCGCCGACCAGGTCAGGGCCAGTACCCTGTCCAATTCGGGATCGGCATCGGTCTCCTGGTCTCCTGTTTCCACTACCAGCGGACCGGCGTTGTGCTCAAAGAACCTTAACCGGTAGGAGAAACAGTACCCCGTGGTACCGTCATCGGTCATAACATGGTACCAGTCCCCGGGCAGGGGGTCTCCGCTGGTCCCTACGGCGGGGCTCCCATCCACCTGGGACAGCACCTTGATGATCTCGGCGCTTTTAAGCCGGTATACCCGCTGGGCGCTGTTGTCGGGGCTGCTTCGGATCGGCAGGCCGTCCTGCAAGTTTTCCGCGTAGGTCCGCCGGTAGTCCCCCAGGGCCTGCGCCCTGGCCTCGGCCTTTTTTTTACTTCCGACCAGTTCAAAATGGGACAGGGGCACCTCGAATTTATCGGGCCTGTCCTTCCCGCCCCGGTATTCGTCGGGGATCCCCAGCACCCACACCTTGTTGATATTGGACCTGATGTACACGGGAAGCACCGTCCCCGAAAATATGGCAGGTTCTTCCGAAGACCACAGGAGTACTCCCCAGCCCAGGCGGCCCGAACAGGCGCCAAGGAAGATGAGGAGGCCGGCGGACAGGAGGCCGGGAAGAACACGGATAGACCAACGGGGCGGAAAATCCTTTCCGGCTCCTCGTAAGGCGGCGGGGGACAATCGCGAAACCATAACGTTGTATTATACGCGGAATGGGGACCGATCACCTAGTACCCGGCCGCTATTGGAAACAGTGCCGGGCATGTGGAACGTAAAAAAAATTAAAAAAGAGTAAAAAAACAGCCAAAAATCCAAGTGCCGTGCTTGGCCGCCCCTATATAAAGGTGGAGGAACCACTATGCGTTTTTTACAAAGCCTTGCCATAGGCTGCCTGATCGTTGCCGCGGGCTGCGCCGGCGGGGAGTACCGCCGGACTGGTTCGGAGTCCGCCGTCTACCGGGACGGACTGTGGGAAGGAAGCGGCCGGGGATACCGGGGGGAGATCCGGGTACAGGTCCGTACCGGCTCCGGCCTTATCCAGGAAATCGGGATCAGCGCCCACAACGAGGACCCCCTAAGCGGGGGAGCGGCTCTGGAGGAACTTTTGGAGCTGGTTCTGGATTACCAATCCACCGATCTTGACGCCGTCTCCGGCGCCACCGTCTCCAGTACCGGTTTTCTCGCCGCGGTCGAAGAGGCCCTGGACCTTGCACTTAACTAAAATTTAGTTGTCATTCATGCGGCCCTTTGTGGAGCGGGTACGTTCCCAGGGAACATCCATCGTGTTGTACACCGGTTTTGAAATGCCGCACGATTGGCCGTATATGCCTCTGGCGGCAGAGTCAAAATACGCGCTGGGCGTAATTCTAGCAGTCTGTCGCGCTTCGCGCGTAAAACCCCAAGTCATCGAAGATGACAAATCGCCGAATAGGTACCACCTATGAGGCGATTTTACCTTACAAACTGCGTAAACAGCCCAATTATCGTGGTTTTTGCGACACAACGTGGAGCAAAAACCTACAAGTGCAACAGGCTG
>JAIRND010000240.1 GCA_031258225.1 Treponema sp.
GGGGCCGTTTAGCAGCATGGCGGGAAGCTGAAAACACAGGGATTTTCCCGCCCCGGTGGGGAGGATCACGATCTGGCGGCCCTCCTGGTCGTCCTGGGCGGGGGCGGCGGCTTCCAGGATGTTGCTGATCACCAGCCGCTGGTAGGGGAACAGGTAGGGGAGGCCGAAGAGTTCTTTAACTTTGTCTCCCAGGAAATCGCCGGTTTTTTGTGGTTCCATGTCTATATAGTGGGGCGGCCGTGCGTGGCGCATCGAAATTTGGCAAAAAACTTTGAAAAAGTGTACGGCTGTGGGGATTTTAGGGGGTGAAACCTCCCTGAAAGAGGGGGGTAGCGTAAGACCGGCGCCAGCCGGGCCTTAAAAAATACATAGACGATTCGGGCGATTTTTGCTATAGTTTTGGGTATATGAGTAAAGCCAAGGGTTTCCAGGTAAACCAGAAGGTTGTATACCCCAGTCAGGGGGTTGGCGTTATTACCGCTATTCAGGAAAAGGAATTCAAAAGCGAAAAGATACCCTACTACATGATCTACCTTGAAGTATCGGACATGACGATTATGGTGCCTGTAGACAAGGCAACGGATCTGGGGATACGTCCGATTGTTCCTTCCAAGGAGGCGCAGAGGGCGCTGGAGCTTATTGGTGAGGATTTTGAGCCTATCACATCGGACTGGAAGGAGCGGTACAATAAAAATCTGGAACTGCTGAAAAAGGGGAGTGTCTCCGACATTGCCACGATTGTCAGGACTCTGTACCACCGCAGTAAGGTGAAGGAGCTGCCTATTCTGGAGCGGAAGCTCTACGACTCGGCGTTGAAGCTGCTTGAAGACGAAATTGCTTACTCGTTACGGAAGTCACGGGAAGAGGTGGAACACATGATCTTTACCCGGCTTGAGTCGCGCTGAGTTAATGGGCGCGTCCTTTGCGGCGATAGTTACCGCTGCGGGTTCCTCCGCCCGGATGTGGCAGCGGGAGGGGGTTCCGGTAAAAAAGGAGTACCTTCCCCTGGGGCCGGGTCCTGCCGGGGGGGACCCCCTTACCGTGCTGGGGGCGGCGGTTTTGGCCTTTGCCCGTTTTGATGAAATTGGCGTTATCGTTGTTACGGTGCCGCCGGATGGTGAGGCTCTGGCCCGCGCCGCCCTGCCGGCTGAGCTGCGCGAACGGTGCGATTCCTCCTCCCGGTCCGGGGGGGCCTCCATTCTGTTCACCGGCGGGGGGTCTACCCGCCGCGATTCGGTGTACCGCGCGCTGTCCCTGCTTGGTTCCCGCGAATGGGCGCCTTTATGGGTGCTTATTCACGATGGGGCCCGGCCCTGGGTTAGCGCGGACCTTATCAGGCGGGTGATGGACGCGGTGGTACGGCACGGGGCGGTTATTCCCCTGGTGCCCCTGCTGGAGACCCCCAAGGAAATTGGCGAGGGGGGTGTTGTTCTGAAGCACCTGCGCCGGTCCGCCCTGGGTCTTGCCCAGACTCCCCAGGCCTTTGCCTTTTCCCGGATCCTCCAAGCCCATAGGGCAGCCCACAGGGCAGCCCATAGGGCAGCCCATGAGCGGGCGGTCCATGAGCGGGCGGGGGGGTTTGAGTACACGGATGACGCGGAGATATGGGGGGAATTCTGCGGTCCTGTGGCTACGGTGCCGGGGGAGCGGGGGAACCGGAAGATCACCTACATGGAGGATCTGGCGTGATCCGTGTTGGTTTGGGCCGGGACCTGCACCGTCTTGTGGAGGGCCGGTCCTTCCTTGTGGGGGGGCTGCGGATAGAGGCGGAGCGTGGGGAGTTGGGGCATTCCGACGGGGATGTGCTGGCCCATGCCGTTACGGACGCCCTGCTGGGGGCCGCCGCCCTGGGGGATATCGGCGCCCTGTTTCCCCCGTCTGACCCTCAATGGAAAGACGCCGATTCCCTGGTGTTGTTGGGGCGGGCCTGGGACCTGGTACGGTGTGAGGGCTGGGAACTTGTTAACCTGGACTGTGTGGTGTGCTGTGAAAAGCCCCGTCTGCTTCCCCACCGGGACGCGGTGCGCGCTTCCCTGGCCGGGGTTCTGGGGGTGGGGCCGGACCGGGTCTTTGTAAAGGGTAAGACCGGGGAGGGTCTGGGGCCGGTGGGGGAGGGTCTGGCGGTGGAAGCCCTGGCCCTGTGCCTGCTGGAGCGGAAGGAACGGGGGGAGCCGTGAAGAAAGGCCGGGACGCGGGAGTTCCCTGGGACCCTGTTGTAAGGGCGCTGGAACAATGGCGCCGGGTTCTGGAGGGTCCTTCAGTTGGTACGGTGGCGGAACAGTACAGCCGGGATCCCTGGGCGGTGCTGGTTTCGACCATTCTGAGCCTTCGTACCAAAGACGAGGTGACTCTGGTAACATCCGCCCGGCTTCTTGAGCAGGCAAAAACTCCGGCGGAACTTGCCGCGCTTAGTGAGGCGGCGATTGCCGCGCTTGCCTATCCGGCGGGGTTTTACCGTACCAAGGCGGCAAATCTGAAAAAAATCGCCGTCATTCTTCTGGAAAAGTACGGCGGCGGCGTGCCTGCCGATATGGATGAGCTGCTTGCCCTGCCCGGAGTGGGGCGCAAGACCGCGAACCTGGTGCTTATTGAGGCCTTTGATCTGCCGGGTATCTGCGTGGATGTCCATGTACACCGAATCTGTAACCGCGCCGGCTGGATTAAGACCGGAAACCCGGAAGAAACCGAGATGACCCTGCGCGAGGTTCTGCCCCGGAAGTACTGGAAGGGGATCAACGCCCTGTTGGTCCTCTACGGCCAGCAGGTATGCCGTCCGGTAAGTCCCTACTGTTCCCGTTGTGTTATTGCGGCCCATTGCGGGCGGAACGGCGTGGAGAAAAGTCGATGATTACGCTGGAACGGGTACGGCTGGTTAACTGGCATAACTTTGAAGATACGGTGATCGACATTGGGAACCGCTGTCTTTTGGCGGGGGACAACGGGTCCGGCAAGTCAACCATTATCGACGCCATCCAATACGCCATGGCGGCGGATCTGCGGAAGGCAAAATTTAACGCCGCCGCGGGGGATCGCAAGGGGGGCCGGGACCTGATGGGTTACGTGCGCTGCAAGCTGGGGGCCGAGGATACCGAATACCACCGGGGGGAT
>JAIRND010000091.1 GCA_031258225.1 Treponema sp.
ATGGCCCTGGACTGGGGGAACCGGGCGATGGCCCGCTCGTGGGGTTCCCGGATATCGATAATCTGGATGGGTTCCCGCCTGTCCAGCCGTTCCTTAAGTTCCCGGGCGGTGATAACTTCCACCGGTTCCTCATCGGCGGCCTTCTTTAACCCGCAGAACTGCTCGTAGTCGATAAGCTCGCGGATGGACGGCTCTTTACCGCAGATGGGACAGCGGGGATCCTTTTCCAGTTTAAGTTCCCGGAATTTCAGTTTCCACGCGTCAAAGAGGAGGAGCCTTCCCACAAGGCTGTCCGGCGCGGAACCGTCCCCTCCGCCCACGATAAGTTTTATCACCTCGTTGGCCTGGAGGGTGCCCACGATACCCGGCAGCACACCCACAACTCCCCCCTCGGCACAGGAGGGCACAAGACCGGGAGGCGGCGGTTCCGGGTAGAGGCAGCGGTAACAGGGCCCCTCCTTGGCGTAAAACACCGATGCCTGCCCCTCAAACTGAAAGATGGAGCCGTAGACATTGGGTATTCCCAAAAGCACGCAGGCGTCGTTGACCAGGTAGCGGGTCGGGTAATTGTCGGTCCCGTCCGCCACAACGTCGTAGTCCTTAAGAATATCCAGGGCATTGGCGCTTGAAAGAGTCGTGTTGTAGGTAATGACATTGATATGGGGGTTGATGCTTTTGATCCGGTCCCTGGCGGACGCCACCTTCGGCCGGCCCACATCCCTGGTCCCGTGGATCACCTGGCGCTGTAAATTGCTCTCCTCCACAAAATCGAAGTCCACAATTCCCAGGGTCCCCACACCGGCGGCGGCGAGGTAGAGCGCGAGAGGCGCGCCAAGACCCCCGGTTCCAACGATAAGCACCCGCGCCGCCTTGAGCCGCCGCTGCCCGTCTATGCCAAGCTCCGGCAAAAGCAGATGCCGGCTGTAGCGGGCTATTTCCCCGTTGCTCAGTTCCGGAAGTTCCCGGCCGGCAATGATACTGTCCCGCACTTTTATTCCCCGCCTCCGCCCGCGATAGCCGGTACCAGCATGATCGTGTCACCGTCCGAAACTTTCGTATCAAGGCCGTCGAGATTCTTGATGTTGGTTTCCCCCAGAAAAACATTGATAAAGGACCGCAGCTCACCGGAATGATCCTCCGGCGTATCCGCCTCCCCTGTCCGGTAGAGATGCTGTTTAATGTCCGGGTAGGTTTCCGCGAAAGAACGAATCGCCTCCCCCACTGTAGCGCCCCTGACTTCCGCCTCGGATCTTCGATCCGTAAAGGCCCGTAACGCCGTAGGGATAAGTATTGTTACCGCCATAGTTCCTCCTTAAATTACCGCAAATACTATTCAGGGGGGGGCCTGTTACCGGGCGGGCAACGGCAAACGGATACAGACCCTGTCCGGCCCCCCTACACTCCGAAGGTTTTTGCCTTATATTTAAAGGGCAAAAACGCTTCTCCGCTACCCCCCACACAGGTGGCTCAATCATCTTATTATACGCCGGATATTCCGTTTACGCGCCGGTAATATCTCCGGCAATAGTCTCCCGGGAAAAGGCGGACCGGTCCGCGGTCAGTTCCCAACTGGTAAGCTCCCCGGATTTGCCCCGTTCCACCGCCACAATGACGTAGGAGTAGAAGGGCAGGGCGTATTCCCGGTCGTAGTCCGAAGGCCGCGCCGGATGGTCCGGGTGGGAATGATAAAAGCCCAGAACATCACGCCCCTGTTTCCGCGCCTCCTTTTCCGCCCGCATAAGGTCCTCCGGCTCAATACGGAAACGGTGATACCGTTCTTCCGCCTCCCGGGCGTTCACAATGGGCATAACGGCCTCCGTAATTTTGCGCCCGTCATCGATGATCCGGCCCAGAAGTATGCCGCAGCATTCATCGGGATAGGCCGCCTCTCCCTCCCCCCGGATAAGCGCCTCCCCTTCCACGGACAGGCCGATCATGGCCCGTCCCAGAAAGAATCGGAGAGGTAACGGGAGCCGCTGTCGCAGAGCAAGGTAACGACGGCGCTGCCCCGGGGGAGGTTCCGGGCAAGCCGGAGGGCGGCCAGCACATTTGCCCCGGAACTTATTCCCGCAAAGATGCCCTCTTCCCCGGCAAGGCGGCGGGTCATGGCGTATGCCCCTTCGGTATCCACCTCCGCAAATTCGTCGGGCCAGCTTTCATCGTAAAACCCCGGCTTAATGGTACTCCCCATGTGTTTGGTTCCCTCGATGCCGTGAAAGGGCGAATCCGGCTGCACCGCGACAGCCCTGATGTCCGAGTTGTAGTCCTTGAGCCTGCGGGAAATTCCCATGAACGAGCCGGAAGTTCCCATTCCGCAGATAAAGTGGGTAAGACGGCCGCCGGTCTGTTCCCATATCTCGACCCCCGTAGTTTCGTAATGGGAAAGCCAGTTGGCGTCATTGTGGTACTGGTTGGGGTAAAAGTACCGCTCCGGTTCCGCCTCTACCGCGGCCTGGGCGGCAAGGAAGGCACCGTCCGAGCTTTCCAGGGGGCTGGTCTCTACGATAAGCGCGCCGTAGCTTTTCATAATGCGTTTGCGTTCGGCGCTCGCGTTTGCGGGCAGGTACAGTACCACCGGGAATCCCAGGGCGGCGCCGATCATGGCGTAGGCAATGCCCGTATTGCCGCTGGTGGCGTCAATGATGATCTTGCCCGGGCCAAGCGCGCCGGATTCGATGCCCCTGAGGATCATTGCCCTGGCCGCCCGGTCCTTGACGGACCCGGAGGGATTGCAGAATTCGGCCTTGGCGTAAATCGAAACGCCCCCGGTTTCCCGCGA
>JAIRND010000191.1 GCA_031258225.1 Treponema sp.
GAAGTATTGATGAAACTGAGCCGGGACGAGGAGGAACGGGCGTGGCTCTTGAGTGAGTACAAGTACGCGGTAGACACCCAGAGCAAGGTAGTACAGGCACGGCGGGACGGCCGGGAAGAGGCCGCGGCTGAATACGCGGAGCAAATCCGCCGGTTGGAGGAGGAAATCCGCCGCCTGCGCGAAGAACGGTGAACCGGCGGCGGGCCGCCGGGTTAATGTTGGAGGAGTTCAACAAACCATTAGTAAACGCCCTGTTGCCCTGTCTTGTGTACGGCGCGCCCCAGGGACTAGTATTGAGGAAGAGGTACCCATGCTTATCAACCCGGCAAAGGCCGCGCTTATCGAGATTGACGTACAGAACGATTTTTGCCCCTCCTACACGCTTCCCTCCGGGGAAAAAATCCCCCCCGGCGCCCTGGCGGTTGAACGGGGGGATGAGGTTATCGAACCCCTGAACCTCCTTGCCCGGACCTTCGCCGATTCCGGGGCCAGGGTCGTTGCCACCGCCGACTGGCACCCGCCCCGGCACGTCTCCTTTGCCGGCGCCCACCCCGGAAAGAAGGCGGGGGAAACAGTAGAACTTCCCGGAACGGGTCCCCAGGTCCTGTGGCCGGACCACGGTGTCCAGGGAACCTGGGGCGCGAATTTCCACGAGAGGCTCGATCTCCGGCCTGTCAGCCTTATAATCCGCAAGGGGTTCCGGCACTACCTGGATTCCTACTCGGCCTTTTTTGAAAATGACCGCCGTACCCCCACAGGACTTGAGGGCTACCTGAAAACCCTGGGCATCGACACGGTGCTGCTGGGGGGGCTTGCCACCGATTACTGTGTCCTCTACAGCGCCCTTGACGCGGCGGCCCTCGGTTTTACCACCCTGGTCCTCAGCGACGCGGTACGGGGGGTCGGCCTTCCCGCCGGTTCCGTTGAGGCGGCCCTTGACCGAATGAAAAGCGCCGGCATAACGCTTGTCCCTTCAACCGGTATCGTGCTGGGGGTGTAACATGGCGGAACACCCCAGGGGCGAGGCCGTGTGGACTCCGAACAGTTCAGCCCTGTTCACGGATTTTTATTCCCTTACCATGGCCCACGGGTACTGGAAGAAGAAGATCAACCGGCGGGCGGTCTTCGAGATGTTCTTCCGCCGTCAGCCCTTCGGATCGGGTTTCGCGATCTTCGCGGGGCTGGAGGACCTTCTGGACCGGATAGCGGCCTTCCGTTATTCGGAGGCGGACATTGCCTATCTGCGGGACCTCAAGAACTTTGACGAGGATTTCCTGAACTACCTGTCCCGCTTCCGTTTTACCGGTTCCATCTGGGCAATGGACGAAGGGTCCACGGTCTTTCCCCACGAGCCGCTGATCCGGGTAGACGGCGATCTTATCGAATGTCAGATACTGGAGGGCATGCTCCTGAACACGGTGAATTTCCAAAGCCTTATCGCCACGAAAACCGCCCGTGTGTACCTTGCCGGCGGCAAGGGATTTGTACTGGAGTTCGGGCTGCGCCGCGCCCAGGGTCAGGACGGGGCCATGTCCGCTTCCCGGGCGGCCTATATCGGCGGAGCCGGCGGGACCAGCAATACCCTGGCGGGAAAGGTCTACGGCATCCCCGTCCTGGGGACCATGGCCCACGCCTGGATCATGAGTTTCCCCAGCGAGGAGGAGGCGTTCAGGGCCTATGCCCGGATATACCCGGATCGCGCCGTTTTTCTTATCGACACCTACGACACGCTGAAAAGCGGGGTCCCCAACGCCATCAAGGTGGGACAGGAACTGGCCGCCCAGGGCTACAACTTTGGGGTACGCCTGGACTCCGGGGACATCCACTACCTCTCCGTGGAAGTACGAAAGATGCTGGACCAGGCGGGCTTCCCCAAGGCCAGCATCACGGTTTCCAACGATCTGGATGAACACATCATCCAGACACTGCGGGAGGCGGGGGCCCCAATCGACTTCTGGGGCGTGGGCACCCAGATGATAACCGGCGGTACCGAGGCGGCCTTTACCGGGGTATACAAACTTGCCGCGCGCGAGGACGAAAACGGAAAGGTGATCCCGGCGATAAAATTTTCCGACAATCCCGAAAAAACCACCAATCCGGGGATCAAACAGGTCTGGCGGATCAAGGATCCCCAGGGCATGGCCGTGGCGGACGTGCTTGACCTCGCGGACGAACAGGGCGGGGAAATTCTGGAAAAGAAAAGCCGCCACGCCTTCTGGCATCCATCAGGCGATTACCGCCACTTCTACCACGAAATTTCAGGAAGCGCGGAACAGCTTCTCAAACCCCGTATGGAAAAAGGAGCAATTCTGATGAAGACCGGACTGGAGGAAATTCGGGCACGGGTAAACCGGGACCTCGATTCCCTTGACTCAAGTTACAAGCGGCTCCTCAATCCCCACGTCTACAAGGTTTCCATTACCGGACGGCTCAGAGAATTGAAATTAAAACTGATAGAAGACTACCTTGGGGATCTGTGATGGAAACTATCAAACTGCGTTTTGTTAACGCTTCCGGGGAAGCGGGAAAAGAACTGGAGTACAACCGGGGGGTCCGCCCGGATTCCCTTCTGGCCGAATTCGGTCAGACGGGGGAAATCGCCGCGGTTAAGGTAAACAACGAGATCCTCCCCCTTTCGCAGGAGCTGACCATCAACGCCGTCCTTGAGGCGGTCCCCCTGCCGTGCCAGGAGGGGATGATGATCTACCGCCGTTCCCTGGCCTTTCTCCTGGCCATGAGCGCCAAAAGACTCTTCCCCGCCGCGAAGCTCTACATCGGTCATTCCCTGGGGAACAGCTACTACTACACTTTAACGCCGCTGTCAGCCGTGCCGCCGGCATCACCATCGGCGCCGTCAATGGCGCAAGCGCCAACGCAAGCGCCGGAGCGGCCAACGGCCGCGCGGAACCGCGGCTTCAGGGACCAGGACCTTGCCGGGTTAAAACAAGACATGCTGGCGCTCGTGGCGGAGGACCTGCCGATTGAAAAAAAATGTATGGCCTATGGCGAAGCCCTTGAACTTTTCAAGTCCAACGGCCAGGACGACACCGCCCTGCTTCTGGAACAGCGGAACGAAAGCGCCGTTACGATAAACAAATGCGGCGCCTTTATGGACATTTTTGTGGAGCCCCTGGTAAACCGCACGGGCCTCCTCTCCGCCTTTGATCTGGAACCCTACAGGGACGGCTTCCTGCTGCGCTTCCCCGCGATTGGAAAGGGCAAGAACCTGGAGCCCTTCACCGATGAACCGCTGATCTTTTCTGTCTACGAGGAGTACAAGAAATGGGGCCGGATCGTGGGGGTCCGCTCGGTGGGAGAACTAAACCGCCTGGTTTCCCGGAAGGACATCCGGGACTACATCCGCATCGCCGAGGCGTTTCAGGCCCGGAAGCTGGCGGAGATTGCGGAGAAGATCTACGGGGAAAAGGACAGGGTACGGGCGGTCTTTATCGCCGGTCCCTCAAGCTCCGGCAAGACCACCACCGCGAAACGGCTTTCCATCGAACTTATGGTCATGGGGATAAAACCGGTCGCCATAAGCCTTGACGATTACTACCGGAAAAACGACGAGATTCCGCTGGACGATGAGGGCAAACGCGATTTTGAGCGTCTTGAGGCGCTGGATATTCCCTTCCTCAATGCCCAACTGCTGGAACTGTTTGAGGGGAACGAGGTAACACTGCCGGTTTTTGACTTCAAGGCCGGCAGGCGCAAAGAAGGGGAAGGCCGGACGGTCCGCATGGAGAAGCGGCGGACCATGCTGATCATCGAGGGCATTCACGGCCTCAACAACGCGCTTACCCCCCAGGTGGATCCCTCCCTCAAATTCAAACTCTACGTCTCCGCCCTTACCCAGCTTAACCTGGACGACCATAACCGTATCCCCACAAGCGATAACCGGCTTCTGCGGCGCCTGGTCCGGGATCACCAGTTCCGGGGCAAGGACGCCGCCTGGACCATCGACATGTGGGCCAGCGTGCAGCGGGGCGAACGGCAGCACATCTTCCCCTTCCAGAACAGCGCCGACGCGGCCTTTAACTCCGCGCTGGATTACGAACTGCCCGTCCTCAAGTACCACGCGGACAGCCTGCTCCGGGCGGTCAAACCGGGCCAGCGTGAATACGGGGAGGCCGTGCGGCTCCTCTCGTTCCTGGAAAACTTTGCCCCCATCCCGCCCCAGTATGTGCCCACCCAGAGCATCATCAGGGAGTTTATCGGGGATTCGGAGTTCAAGTACTAAATCTACACCTCATCCGGGAAGAAGTAACACCCGGCAGCCAGCCGCGGCGCCGGAACAGGCTCTCATGGTTCGATCCGCGAGAGTATGTTTTTCTCAAACCAGGCAGGCGCCGAATTACCGGTAATGTGCAGCCGGGTATCCCGCTTTTCAGCAAAATACTGATATGCCTCCGATTCTTTTGATGACGAATTGTCGAAGAAATACACCCTGTGGGCAAGAAAAACCGCCGCGGAAAGATTTTCCATTGTCCGCGAGTATCTTTCTCTGATTTTTACTTCCGGCACATCATGCCCGCCCCGTTCAACCCGGTTCTTAACCCGTTCCAGGTTAATGTCAGGATTATCGGTAGCTATAACATAGAGATAGGTGATAAATCCTTTTTCCTTTGCGATTTTCAATTCTTCATTTTTTGAAGGGTGAGAAAAAACCGTCTCAAACGAAAAAGAAGAAACAGAATCAAGCATTTTTTGCCTTAAAAAATCACCCACAGCCGCGTAAAGGTAGCTGAACTCTTGTGAAGCGGCGGATTTAAGGGAAAGGATTCCATCGTCAATTTGTATCGTCTTTGACAAACGGAACGAAACAATTTTTTGAAACGGAGAATTATCCAAATAGTCCAATAACTCATGGGCGGAAAAGGCTATAGGCCAATTGGTGATATTAAAACCAACCGCCATATCCACAGCTATCTGATCCGGGTTGATATGATAATACGCGTTAAAAGCGTGAATCTTGAGAAGGTAGTTAAACAGGGAAGTTTTACCCGATCCGTTTGGACCCGCGAAGATACGCAGGCGCTTAACCCTTTCCCCTGCCATTTAAACCTTGGGCAGTTTATAGACCCGTTTCTTTACCGGAACCCAGGGACGCGCCTCGCCAAGAATCTCTACGCTGCCGTCAGAGTATTCTTTTACTATTTTGCCGTCTTTGACCGAGGTAATGGGAAGCCCGGCCTGTTTTGCCTCGTAGACGGCAAACGCCCCGGCCATTGAACACATCCGCTGGAATGGCCCCAAACGCTTGGTCCCGATAATCGGCTTATCCTCAAAATCGCTCAGATTCATATCTTCCCCTTCAATGAATGTAAACCGTGAGCCGTTTGTTGTCAACACGCACGCATGACCGTAAAAACCGGGTGCCCTGGGCCCCGCGTAAACGCCGCTTGACACAACGCAACGGGTACTCTACTGTTCATTCCGCGATGTACATCGCGTTGTATGCGTATCAATTTGCGTATCCGGACACCTTTTAAGCCGATCCGGCGGCGGCGGAATTTCGACGGGTTCTTCAAGGTACTGGGCGGGAAAACCCTCTGGGTCAAGCGCCTTGTTTCAGGTGAAAGCGTCGAATCCCAGTCACGAAAGTACATTCTGTTGTGGAACGGTTCCGCCAACGTCGCCGCGAATCTGGCGGGTGGAAATTTTCTTGTCGGCCTCTACGCGGTACTCCACGTAAGCGATGTGCTGTTGGGGGTTCTTACCACCCTCATCCAGTTCTGTAACATCTTTCAGATCCTAAGCCCCCTGCTCCTCAACCATTTCAAGCGTGTAAAGCCCGTCCTCCTGGCAACCCGGATATGTTACTACGGCGTTTTCATCGTCCTTGTCGCCCTTATCCCCCTGGTGCCCGGCGAAGACGGTTTCAGGGTGGGCCTTCTCCTGGCATTCACGATCTTCGCCAACCTTATAAACGCCCTGTCGGCCCCCGGTTACTCGGTTCTCCACATCCGTTCCATCCCCGAAGAATCCCGCGCGGACTTTTTTTCGGTCTTGAGCCTGTTGAACAACATCTGCATCTACCTGTTTATCTTCCTCTGCGGGTACATCGTGGACTTTTTCCGGGACCGGGGGAGCCTGTACGCGGGGATCGCCGCAGTCAGGGTAATCGCCGTCGGCTTCGCGGTCCTGGAACTGTACGCCCACTGCCGTATCCACGAATTTGACGAGCCCGAAGGGGACAAGCCCCGGTCCCTGGTCAACCCGTTCCTGCCCCTTAAAAACAGGGAATTCACCATCTGCGCCCTGCTCACCGGGCTCTACAGCTTCTTCGCCAACATCCCCGGCATGTTTTACAGTTCCTACCTGGTAAACGAGGTGGTGGTCCCCTTTTCCTTCCTGGGCTTCGTCAGCTTTCTTTCACTGCCCATCATGATCCTGGTGGTTCCCGTCTGGAACCGGATCATACGGAAAACGTCCTGGTTCACAACCATCGCCATTTCCCTCTCGCTGGTGTCCCTTCACTACTTCATGCTCCCCTTCGTGAACCACGACAACTATCCGGTCCTCTACACCATCGCCATGATCTACTACTTCTCGATAATCCCCGGCGTAAGCATCGTTACCGCGAACCTCCCCTTCTACCGCCTCCCCGAAGGGGGACGGACCGTGTTCCTGGCCTTCTACGCCGGCTTCAACAGCTTCATGGCTATGATGGGCTTCTTCTGCGGAAGCGTCTTCATCGCCCTTAGCGGGTCCTTCCGCCTGAATCTGCTGGGCCAGCCGCTGGGGAACAAGCAGATCATCGCGTCCATTACCGGGCTCCTGCTTTTGGCCCTGGGCCTTATGTACCGCGTTATCGCGAAAAAGGAAAAGGGGAAACTGTAGGGGCCGGTGGGGCCCTTTCTGCCCGGAGGCCTATAGGGGCCGGCCTCTATAGGCCCCTTGCGTGTTGCCCCTTGACAAAATCCTCAATCCATTGTATATAATACCTATAAGTTTACTAGGAGCACCTGGGACTTGTGGATTTTTGCGGCCTTTGACCGCAAAAATCTCCGATTTTCGGGCTGCTAGGGTTTATCCAGGAGGATACTATGGCACGGGTAGAAAAGATTACGGATCTCATCGGGAACACCCCGCTGGTGAAGATCAACAAGATCAACGACGGGGGGGCCACGGTTTACGTCAAACTGGAGAGTTTTAACCCCCTCCACAGCGTCAAGGACCGGATCGCCCTGGCCCTGATCGAGGCGGGGGAACGGGACGGCAAGATAAAGGACGGCACGGTCCTTATCGAACCCACCAGCGGCAACACCGGCATCGGTCTGGCCTATGTGGCGGCGGTTAAGGGCTACCGGATCATCCTGACCATGCCGGAGACCATGAGCATTGAGCGGCGGAAACTTCTCAAGGCCCTGGGCGCGGAACTTGAGCTGACCGAAGGGGCCAAGGGCATGAAGGGGGCCATCGCCAAGGCGGAGGAACTGGCCGCCTCCATCCCCAATTCCTTCATCCCCCAGCAGTTCAACAACCCCGCCAACCCGGAGGTCCACGAAAAAACCACGGGGCCGGAGATTTGGAAGGACACGGAGGGGAAGATCGACATCCTCATCGGCGGGGTGGGCACCGGGGGTACCATCTCCGGCGCGGGGAAGTACCTTAAGGCCAAAAAACCCGGCATCACGATAATCGCCGTGGAGCCCTCCGCCAGCCCGGTGCTTTCAGGCGGCAGTCCCGGCCCCCACAAGATCCAGGGGATCGGCGCGGGCTTTGTGCCCCAGGTCTACGACAAGAACATTGTGGACGAGATCTACCAGACCGACGACGCCAAGGCGGGAACCGCCGCCCGGCTGCTCGCCAAAAAAGAAGGCATCCTGGTGGGTATTTCTTCCGGTTCCGCCCTGGAAGCGGCTTTGACGGTTTCCAGGCGGCCCGAAAACAAGGGGAAAGTTATCGTTACGGTCCTCCCCGACACCGGTGAGCGTTACCTCTCCACCTGGCTGTGGGATGACAATTAGAACGGTCCGTCAAGGACGCGATGCGGAGGCGTCATGAGTTGGAGAGTGGCGGTAACAAGCGCCGATGGGGTGTTGATCAACCAGCACTATGGTCATGCCGCGTGGTTTCTCATCTACGATATCGAGAAGGACGGAACCGGTACCCTGGTGGAGAAACGGGCGGTGGACCCCTGGTGCAATTCCGGCAACCACGCTGACGCGGAAGACGGACATTCGGGAATCGCCAGCGACATTACCGACTGCGCCGCGGTACTAACCGCGCGGATAGGACCCCCGGCCCGGAAAAAGCTGGAACTTTCGGGGCTGTCCGTCTTTGAGGAACAGGCCCCCATCGACGAGGCGCTGAAAAAACTGGCCCTGTACTACTCAAAAACCCGGGGGCCCGGGAGCTAAAACCCACAGGGGGCCGGCGCCGCCAATACAAACAGCATCTGTCCACAACGCAGCCGTATTTGTAGACAGATGCTACTTTTTCATTATGTCATGGACAATATCTTCGACCGATCGTTCTTTTATCTCGATCTCCTTCGGCTCAACGACCTTTGTAATCTCGGCGATAAAATGCCCTGTAGACGTAACCGCCTTATTTATCTCAAACGACCATTTGAGTCCGCGCAAGTCAGGCCGGCCGGTAACACCGGCCATGGTGAATCCGGCAAAAGGATTGCTGAATAATACATTCACGACTGACGTTTTATTATAAGTATCCTTCAATTCCATTGTGGGACAGTCAACTACAATAGAACCCTCATCTATCAGGATAATACGCCCGCATATCTCTTCAATATCTTTTAAATCGTGGCTTGTCAGTATTACTGTTGTCTTATACTCCCTGTTCAGAGTTAAAACAAATTCACGTATCTGCCGTTTTGCGACAATGTCAAGACCGATGGTGGGCTCATCAAGAAAAAGTAATGCCGGATTATGGAGTATCGCGGCGGCGATTTCCGCGCGCATCCGTTGTCCAAGGCTTAACTGCCGTACCGGCTGGTTCCAGATGCTCTTAAGATCAAGGTAGTTGTTAAACAAATCGAGATTTTTTGTATAGTCCGCGTCTTTGACTTTATAGATTTTTTTCAATAACGTAAAGGTATCGCCGATTGGCAGATCCCACCATAACTGGCTTCGCTGTCCAAAGACAACCCCAATATGAGCGGCATTTTTCCGTCGTTTTGCGAATGGATCGTTTCCCATTACGGAAACCCTTCCTGAAGCAGGCGCAAGAATGCCGCAGAGGATTTTTATCGCGGTTGATTTACCGGCTCCATTGGGTCCCACAAATCCCACAAGGGATCCCCCGGAAATACGAAAACTTACCCCTTTTAGCGCCTGCACAACCGTATAGTCCCTTGAAAGAATGTATTTCAAAAAGCCGCCGTCCCGCCTGGCTATCCGGTAATCCATTCGGAGATTTTCAACATCAATAATGTCATCATCCATACTTATTTGTCCTCCAATTTCCCCACCGCGCGGCATGCGCCGTCAACTTCCGCTTCCGGTATATTTGCGCAGCCCGCGGTTAAAAACAAATATCGACAGCAGGAAGAACAGTATCCCCAACACCGGGGAAAAAATACCAAGAACGAATTCTTCGGCTGTTTGAACCTTCCGCAAAATTATTAGCGAAGGATAATAGTTAATAAGCGCCCACGGGAAAATATATGTCAATATAATTCGTATATACCCGGGGAAGATAGACAATGGATAGTGGACAAAATTTCTTATTCCGTAATATACTATATCCGATAATTCCGTTGAATGAAGCGTCCAAAAACTTAAACTTCCAAGAATTATCATAGCCCCCGATTGGATTAATACTCCCCCAAAAACCGCCATGATCAGGTAAAGCCAGCTCCAGACGGTCAGGCGGTAATTGATATTAATAACCGCCGCGGCCATAAAAAACAACGTTACAATGATCTGTCCGATAAAGGTATCGCCGAAACGCCGGCACATCATTTGTTTGATAAGGCCGATAGGCCTTATCAAATAGCTGTCCAGATTGCCTGTGGTAATCTCGTTTTCCAGATGAAAAACTGTATACCAAAACAATGTCCCTGCCAGTGAATAGGTTAAAAGATTAAGGCCGTAGAGGATACTCATATCTTCAAAGCTCCATCCGGCTATCGCAGTAAATTTGCTGGTTATCACCCAGAACGTTGTATAGGTAATGAAATAGCAGTAGAAGTTAGCAAGCATCCCGGAAAAAAAGGAAAAGCGGTATTCCATCCGGGATTTTATGAACATCTTTACGTATGAAAAGTAAATATCAAGAAAATCCACCCTCATCCTCCCTGTACGGTTATCTTTCTCTGGGCAAAGCGGTACATAAGGAGATTAGATACCGAAAAAATAACGATCCAGATGCCAAGAACCGCAAAATTCAATACATTTTCTCCTTCTCCAAGATCGTTAAATAACAGTTTTAAGGGAAAAGAATAGACATACTTGAACGGCATTATTTCGGCTATAAACCGAATGCCGCCGGGCAGAATTGCCAGAGGGATAAAGCCGCCGCCCAAAAGCCTGATAGTATCATCGAGAAGTCTGCTAAAGGGCCATATTTCAATCAAAATAAAGGATGAAAAACCCAGAAGGGAGTAGATCAATAAAAAAAGGACATGCCCAAGAAGCAAGGCGATACATACCTGGAGAATGTTATAATACCCGGCGTTTTCAATAAGGAGCGGGGCATATACAAGCAGCACGGCCACCCCCCGTAAAAGGAATCGTGAACAGATATCAGCCAATTCCCGCTGCCACATCATGGCAAAAAAATTAACCGGCCTCATCAGATCGATAATAAAAGATCCGTCATACACCCTGGAACTAATCGTTCCGGCAATTCCACGGGGATAAAGCATTGATATGATGTTGGCGATGATAGTATATTTTGTCATATATGCTACCATATCTTGCTGGTGGCCGTAAAGATAACGCCAAAGCATAACATTGATGGCAATAACCAGTACCGACCCGATAACAGAAAACAATGCGGACCATCGGTAGACAAGCGACTTTTTAAGATTTATCACAAAAAAGTACAATCGGCTTGGGGGGGGGGGGGGGGGGGGGGGGGGCGCGGCTTGTTCCTCTGACCAATGCCATGAGCCAAATCTGTGAAGAAGAATACCAACATCTGCCAGAATAAGACTGTATACCATGTCACACATGTACGAGTAGATAATGGTGGGAGGAAGCTTGCAAAGTGTAGGAATAAGGCCATTTTACATATGACTG
>JAIRND010000046.1 GCA_031258225.1 Treponema sp.
CAGTTCCGTGGGGTTTATCCGGGCGAACAACCGGGAAAACGTCTTCTCATCGGGTATCCCGTTCGGCAATTCCAGAAAGCTCTTGAAGAACTCCAGCTTCGCCTTACCGAAGTCCTCCATGACTCAGACATTCCTTCAGCCAACCCGCTTCTTCCTTTGTGATTTCCATGGCTCCCCTCCCTTGGGTATCCCATTATATCACATCCTGGCGTGAGGATGTTTTTAAATGACGTTGCCCTGGGGCAATACCCTGGTCATGGAAGCGGGCTCAAAACTCACCAACTATACGCAGAAAGGTTCCGTCAATTATGACCTTACCGCCGTTACCGTGCGGGGCGGGGTCTTTGAACTGCGGGGCGGGGAACCCTCCAACATCACCGGCCGCGGCAACCTGGTTCTTTGCTATGAGGCCAACAGCGGTATCCCTGCGGGTCAATTTATCTATGACGGCGGCGTCTTCAGCGGCAACACGGGGGACACGATCGCCATAGGTACTTACCACAACCCAACGCTCTACGAGGTAGACGATTCCCGGTTTGCGCCTGAGCCGTAGGTCAGAGCATAACGCGGGGGGTGGTGCAGCCACCCCCCGATTGTGCGTACGTGATATGTCTGTCTGCCATGTGTATCCTTTCTCTAATCCCCTCCACTATCGCGCGCCTTCTGTCATTGTCAATAAATTTGTTTAGATGTAATGTTTCTTCCACCACGCCGGGGAGTTCATTCACCGCTTCCTTTTTTATCCAGGAAAAATCGTTTACCAGCTTTATAGCATCGTTCTGTTGCCGCTTGAACGACTGACAAGTCAGAAACCGGTTTTTTGACGGGATAGCCAGATGGTGGATCTTGGTAAAGAACGAAGTTCCATTGTCATAGAGCGGAGCAAGCCGTTCGGCTTTCAATGTAGTTGCGTTTCGTATGACTCCAAAATTCGACCAGTGTCTGTCTGTGTTGGCGATTATATAATCCACTACAATCATTTTTTCAAGATCTTTTCTGATATCTTCACCCAATCCCGCCATTTTACAGCATTCGATATAATGGTCGTAATAACTTGTTCTTTTGTCCCGCTTTTTCATCTTCTGTATATAATACGCGCTTATTAATTCATTGTCTGCGCCCAGCATATTCTTGCACAAACTATATGGATTCCCCTTATACCATATTAATTCATACGGCACATGGTCCACTGCCAGAGCATCCAGGAAACAGGATGCTATTCTTTCATTGAATGGCTCCTGACGGTACACATCATCACTGCCTTTCATCAGGTATCTTTCACCGGCTCGTAGTACCCACTTTTTAGGCAGCATACCGCTCGATGCGCCATTCGGCGTCCTTTCTCCGGCCATTTTTTCTTCATAGTTCCCAATAAATATATCATCCCCCGCTTCACCAAAATTATTTTCAAAGAAATTAACCTCTTTCCATGTATGGCTGCTTCTTTCGGCCTTGATCCAATAATGATCACTCAGGCCAAGGCCCAGGTTTTTCACCAGTAGTTCCCGGTTGCTTTCAACATTATTTTTTTCCAATATCAGTTCAAGCCCTTCCCGCTTTTCCGGTATTGCCCTGCTAAACAGCCACGCGTCCATATCCGCGGCGGATACTTTTTCCGCTTCCCGTAGTCCCACCGGCAGTCTGGTTTTGTCGTGTAGTTCCCGTATTTTCTCTATACGATAATTCTCATCGATGCTTACCGCGCATACCGGGTAATCATTATGAAGAATCAAATAGTCCATTCGTTATGATGGAATGGGTTCCGGGGGCAATGCTCCGGTTACGTTCCGCCGGTGGAGGAGGTTAAGGTCGATGCGGCCCGCAGCGTTGTTGGCAATGGCCACGTTCTGCCGGACCCGTTCCGGGCCGCGCATCCCTGCCAGGACCACGTCCACCAGGGGGTTACTGAACACGAACTGGAGGAGCGCGGGGCCGTAATCAAAATCGTCGTCCGGGCGGATCATCTTCATCCACCGCTGGAAGACGCCGGAGGTGGGGGCCCGCATGCCGGCAATGCCCAGGCCCTGTTTTTCCGCGGCCAGAAGGCTGCCAAAGGGGCGGGTGGGTTCGTAGGGGTGCTGGAAGGTGAAGTTATAGCAGAGCTGTACCGCGTCAAAACAGCCGGATTCGATAAAATCGAAGGTGGCCCGGTTGTTGTCCTCGCTCGTGAAGCCGATAAAACGAACCACGCCGTCGGCCTTGAGTTTTTCCATGGCCTCCGCCATGCCCTGGGGGCCCAGGATCTTCCGGGCCCGCTCGTCGGTATAGGTGCCGCCGTGTATCTGCAGCAGGTCCACGTAGTCCCGGCGCAGCCGTTTTAGGCTTCCCTCAATGGAACGCATGACCCCGTCGTAATCGGTGGGTACGCAGGTGGTGGCGATGAAGACCCTGCCCGGTTCCAGGGCCCCCAGCACTTCGCCGAATATGGCCTCGGAAGCCCCGTCCCCGTAGACCGGGGCCGTGTCAAAGTACGTTACCCCCAGCTCTACCGCGGTTTCCAGCGCCTTACGCGCCGATTCCCGCGACTCGTCCGCGGCGGGGTCGTAGGGGCGGATGTAGTTTTTTATCCCCATCGCCGCGCCCCCAAAACCCAGGCGGCTTACGGTGGCGCCGGTTTTCCCAAATTGCACATACTCCATGCTGGTACCCCCTGCCCTTATTGTAGCATCTCCTCCGGTCTCTGGGATATAGTAGGCCCGTGGACGACATACACGCGCGGCTCCTTGAACTGGGGCTTGCCATTCCAGGGGTACTCCTTCCCCGGGACCTGGCCGCCCTTTCCAGTTGGGCGGTTATTGCCTGCGACCAGTTTACCCAGGACCGGCGTTACTGGGAACGGGTACAAGGGGCCGTTGGGGATCACGCTTCCACCCTTCATCTGATTTATCCGGAAGTTTTTCTGCGGGCCGGCGCGGCTGACACGGCCGGCGTGATCGGCGCCGAGGAACGGATCGCCGCCATACACCGGGCCATGACCCTGTACCTGGAGGGGGATGTGTTTGCCCCGCCCTTTAGCGGCTGTGTGTACCTTGAGCGGGATACCCCCCATCACCGGCGGCGGCGGGGCCTGGTTATAGCGGTGGACCTGGACCGCTACGACTGGGGGGACCGGGCCAGGACCCTGATCCGCGCCACGGAGGGTACCCTGCCGGAACGGCTTCCCGCGAGGATGGACATACGCCGGAACGCCCCCCTGGAAAGCCCCCACATCCTGCTCCTGGTTGATGATGAGCAGGACATCCTGCTTGGCGATCCGCCCGGCCTCCCGGCTGCCGCCGAACCGGCCTACCGGGGGAATTTGATGCTGGGTTCCGGTTCTGTTGCCGGGTGGCGGCTGGACAGAGAACATCAGTGGGCCCTTATCGCCGGGCGCCTGGAAACTCTCCGCCGGCGCTCACGCGGGGACTTCCTCTACGCCGTGGGGGACGGGAACCACTCCCTGGCCGCCGCCAAGGGGGTCTGGGAGGAGTACAAGGCCGCCCACGCGGGGGAAAGGGGGCTTGCGGGGAACCCCCGCCGCTTTGCCCTTGTGGAGATTGAAAACCTCCACGACCCCGCGATTTCCTTTGAGCCAATCCACCGGATCGTGTTTAACACGAATATGGACGCCCTGCTGGGGGCCCTGGCCCCGCTTCCGGGTTTCCGGGCCTTCTCCCCGGAACAGGGGCCGGAACAGCTTCGCCGCCTGGTGGAGGACCCTAACGCCCCCCATGCCCGGCTGGGCCTGGTGTCCGGTTCCCGCTGCCTGGTACTGGAAACCGGCGTTTCCGGTCTTGTTACCGTGGCCCTGCAGCCCCTGCTGGACCGCTTTGCCGCCGGGGAGGGGCTCTCCATCGACTATATCCACGGCGGGGAAGAACTGTTCCGCCTGGCGGGTACGCGGGCGCCGGGGGAAAACGCGCCGGGGAACGACGCCATTGGAAACGGCGCGGTGGGTATCCTTCTCCCCCCCGTCCGCAAGGAGGACCTCTTTGAAACCGTGGCCCGCTCCGGCCCCCTGCCCCGGAAAAGTTTTTCGATGGGGGAAAGCGTGGAAAAACGGTTTTATCTGGAGTGCCGCGCCCTGGGAGTTTGTCGCGCTTCGCGCGTAGAACCCTTATAGGCGGTTTTTTACCCCGCAAAACGGTGCCAGACACCATGTGCGTTTACTTTTGTCAGCGGGGGCTTTTTTCTTGACCTTTGTATCAGGCACCGATGGTGATTATCGTGGGTATAAGGGCCGGTTGAACAAACAACGTAATCTCATCTGGGGAGCGGCAGGCTGCGGCGGCCACTTGACCGAAGTCTTGCGCCATAACCGCGGGACTTCGCCCTATTTTATGGCGCCCGGCGCGCGTGGCCGGTGCCGGCCTGCCGCTCCCCAGCGGGTTGCTGTTGGAGGAAATCAACAGATCGTTATACCTAAGTAAACGCCGATGGTGCCAGGCACTGCCTGGTAAAAATAATAAAAAAATTCATTAAAAAGTTAAAATTCGCTTGACAGCCCGTTTTCCCCCGTGCTATACTGTTTTTTGTTCTTGGGGATGTCTCCTCCAGCCCATAGCGCGCGACAAAGGTGGAAAAAGGTTTTGAAGATGGCATTATCGCTCGTTTTTAAAATTACCCCCCCCCCCCCCCCCCCGTTTTCCTGTAACCTTGTCAAGGTAACTCCCCCGTACTATTTACCGGTTCCCACCGGCGTCAGTATACACCGCCAATCCCGGGCTACCGGGCCGCCGCCCGCTGCAATGTAGGCTTTAGGTAAACAATTTATGGCAGGCCGCGCCTGCCGCCGCCGTAGGGCGGCATAATCTTGAGGAGGTTTGTATGAAAAGGTTTGTTGCTTGTTGTTTTGTGGTACTGGTTTTAGTTGGTTCATGCGCCGCGCAAAGTGCAAACAATGCGCAAAGTGTAGACAACGCGCAAAGAATACTAGGAACATGGGTTGACAATGAGACCGGAGAAACATGGGTTTTTAATGCCGATGGAACAGTGACCGGATATGGCGACATCGGAAGTTATAGTTCCGCTAACGATTCATTCGAGGGCAAATTTGGAGTTGCCGATACAAAACTGGCCATTTTAGGGGATGAAAGAAATTCCTATATAATTGGGTATAATATTTCAATATCTCCCGATGGGAAAACTCTAATCTTCATCTTAGATAATGGGAGGGGTAGTTCAGGATATTTGGAGGATGTTTACTGGTTTACCAAGCAATAACACACAACTAAGGGGGTACGGGTGTACCGTGCATAACAGGACTGTACCCGCACCCCGGCCATGCCGGGGTTGCGGGCGGCGTAATCGTTTTTCTATATCGAAAATAATAATAGAGTTGTTTGGAAACTTCAGTTTCCAAACAACTTCCATTAAAAAACGCAGTTTTGTAAGGCTGAAAGCCTGAAAAACTGCAAGACTTGAAGCCAACCTTTGGTTGGCAGACAACCAACCGGGTTGTCGAACAAAGTCTAATAGGAAATAAGGCTGTTCCAAAACCAACCGGGGTTTGCAAGAATCTCTGCCGTTTTCAGCGGAAAATCATTGCGGAGGCCGAGGGGCCGCTAGGCCCCGAAGCGCATACGGCCCTGTTATGCGAAGTGGTGCGCTGTGATTTTATTCTTAAAAATAGCCTCTGTTTAAAATTTCATTTTCTTTCACATCTTCCAATAATTCGTTTATATGTTCAATGAATCTTGTAAAGGTATCAACCGCATACGGATGTGAATTTATAAAATTCTTGTATGAATCTGATTTCATTAACCGTTCATTTGACGATGAATAATTTTGCCGTTCACTTGAACCAATCCTTTTTGCCTTGCGCAAAATGATTATTTCATCTATAGCTGTTGTACTTGAATTAATTGGGGTCATGTCAAGCCATTCACACAAAAGTAAATATTTTGCCGTTGGAACTGATGACTTTAAATCCAGTGCTGTTGCCGATGCTTCCTGAAACATTGTCTTGTCCAAATTGGTCTTACATTCACAGGCTAAAAATGCGATATTTGTTTCTTTTATGACACTTTTTTCAAAAGATTCATAATGACTTGCTTTTAGAAATAAACGGCGAGAAATGGCAAAATCCTGATCCTTTTGTTTCAAAATAATTCCACCACCCTGTGCTTCAATTGATAATGAAGAATCAAAACGAATGCCTGAAATACATGCCATTGGCCCTAGCATAATATTCTTTTCGTCAATACTATCTCTGAATATACAATAAACGAGTAATGGAAGAAATTCCTCCAATACAGTATTATCAAGTTTCAACTGACCTTTCTGGCGATATAAAAAGTCTTCATGACTGGAGAAAATAAGGTCTAGTTCAATATGGTTTTTATAATCATTCAGTAATTTTACTGCCTGTGTTATAATATCCGTTTGGGTTCCAAACAAGCCAAGCAAGGAAGAACGCCAAAAATTATATCTTTCAATAGCCTCGTGAACTTTTTGTCTGTCTGATTTTGGGAGTTTGTTATTGCGTAATAACGCCTGTAATTTATCACCATGGATAGCAGGAATAATCATGACTGGTTCCTGAATATTTCAGATGGCTGTATTTCTGATATTTTATTTAAGGCATCCTTTAAATCAAATTTCGATTCTTCGGGTGTATCGCTGATAACACTTTTCAATAAGTTATAGGAGATGTTTTTTGCCATTTCAATTGTATTGGCCGTTGTTTTCTTTGTGGATTGGAAGTGTAAAATATCTTCATAAATCCGTACACCAAATCTATTTAAAAACACCCGTTCTTGCCGATTCGCTAATTTCATATTTGAACAGACGCATGCTATTTCCGATACTATTTCTCCATTACGAAAGGTGGTTTTTTTTACCTGAGATTCTTTTCCTACGATAAAAACAACCTGTGATTTACTTTTGCATATTCTGTTTATCTCATTTAATACTTGACTCATATCAATACAATATTGTACTACCGTATAAAAACGATTACTTCTGTTTTTTCTATTTGATCCAATTTCGGCTTTTGCGGATGGCAAAACACTGCCATTAAGGTATTCTGATGAACTCCTGTACTGCTGATGATAATTAAATACGTTAATATATGGTGGAGATGTTATAACAAAATCAATCGAAGAATCCGCCATAGATGTTTCGCGTGCATCTGCTTGAAGTGGTTTTATAATTTTCTGAGAAACCGGTAATGACTTTATCAATTCCTTTATTTTAAACCATTTCATCTCTAGCCATTTTGCTGAAAAGTTTTTTTTGTAGAAATCTATTAAAACAATAAAACAATCTAATAGTATTTTATATTCTGAGTCAAAATATTTTTTTACCATTTTTTCAATATTTGAAGCAATATTTATGTCATCGTTACTTGAAACATCCGAATATATAACACCATATTTAATTAAAATATTCTCAAATTCATTCATCAAAATTATTCTTTGCGGAAAATCAATATTTATAAGTTCATATATACGTGATAAACAAACAGCGGCAAAATTTATTTCTGTTCCATAAGCGGGCCGATTTAATTCACCCGCTTCAAGCAAGGTTGTTCCGCTGCCAAGAAACGGGTCAAATATGGTATCACTATGCGTAGAATAATGACTTAACAATACCTGAACTAATTGTGGAGAAAATTGCCCATTCCACGGCAAAGGGTTTGACTTATATTTATTGGCAATATTCAATAAATTTTGGTCAATGCTTGTTTTATCAAGTGGAATATTTACATAATGCCCCTCAAAATGCCCCATAAACGCTATCTCCTGCTTGGAAATTCTTGTTTTTTATTAAAACATACTCTAATTTTTTGTCAAGGACCATCCGGCGCAAGCCGGGCGTACCATTTCGCATAACGTTCCGGCTGTATGGAGGCCGCCCACACGGCAATATCAAGGGTTTGGCGGCCCGAATAAGGCTTTGCGCAACAGGCTGTTGCACTTCCCGTTCATACCTGTTATGGTCATGTTACCGACCGGTCGTTAACTTCCGAATGGAAGCGCGGTATGCCCAGAAGGAGGGTCCAGGAGTTTGACCAGGGGAGACGTTATTCAGGCGGCGTTTAAGGCGTGGGGCAGAACCCGCTACCGCAGCACCAGCCTGAGCCAGGTTGCCGGGGAGTTGGGGGTAAGCAAGGCCGCCCTGTA
The DNA here is from genome assembly GCA_031258225.1 of Treponema sp. Taxonomy (GTDB): domain Bacteria; phylum Spirochaetota; class Spirochaetia; order Treponematales; family Breznakiellaceae; genus JAISFT01. The sequence goes on from JAIRND010000046.1 coordinate 8,106, forward strand.
CCGCCATTTTGCCAATAAACAGGCCCTGCTGGAGGCAATGTACGAATGGTTTCTGGACGATTACTCCGCGGCGGTAAAGGACGGGTTCCAACGGGCCGCCGCCGCCGGTCCCGGGGAGGCCGTGTGCATCCTGGTCCGGGTTATCATGGGGTATTACGCCCGGAACGTCCACGTATTCATGTTTTCCCTGGTCTATGTCTACGGGGAGCGGCGCCTGGGGAATTCCCGGGAACTCCTGGCTAAACGGGGGGTGAGCCTGGAGGCTTTTGGCGCGGTACAGAATATTGCCCCCTTTCCCCAGGCGCTTCATCTGGTTTTGGCCACTCTTATCTTTGCGGTGGCGTATTTTCACCGTCTGGGGCCCGCCGAAAAAACGCCGGTGGAGACGGTTCCGTCCCCCAACGGGGGGATATTCACGGAAATGGGAATAGAACGGGATATTTCCCTGGTCCTCTGTATCGTTTCACAGGGTTTAGGGTTTCACAAGAAGACGGATGTTCTGGATTATGATGCTCTGGAAGGGAAGGTATCCGGAATCAACCGGAACATTGAGGAGAATGAACTGCTTCACTGTGTAGCGGAGGCAGTGGCCGGCGCCGGACCCTGGGATGTTTCCATGGAGATGGTGGCGCGTGTTTCCGGACTTTCCAAAAGCGGCCTCTATGCCCATTTTACCAATAAGCGGGACATGCTGGTTCAGCTCTTTGTTACCGAATTCGACCGGATCATCGACTTTGCGGAAGCAAGCATGGAATTTTCCGCGGTTCCGGCGGAGCGGCTCTACCTGGCGATCTTCGCCATCTGCGATTACCTCCGGTCCCGGCCGGATGTCCTTATCGCCATGGACTGGCTGCGGACCCGGAGGCTCGGCGGCAGCTCGGAATTCGGGGAAAAGAGGATTCCGCCCCGCTTATACCGGGTTTTTCGGAATATTCCGTGTTCACCGGAACTTACGCGGCGTCTTTCCGGCCTTGAGGATGATTGGATCCCCTCCTGGCTGTTGTTTTTGATTGTAACTGCCCTTATGCAGGGTGTCCGGACAGATGCCAAAAGGTTTATGGAGTGGCTGGATATGCCGGAGGGCAGGCGGCGGAAACTTTTCCGGGAGGAACTTGTTAGAGTTCCCAACGAGTCTTTTCGGAATCTGTACCGGTTTATTGTTGTGGGAATCGGGAATTCAGGGCTTCCGCCGGGTAGTGGGGAGGCGGTATATGGGAATTGCGAAAAGGATATGGTCCAACCATAGGTGGATCGCCTTTTCCGGGGACCGCGCGTACGCGGGTCCAGATATTAAGGACCAATCCGGAACATTCGGCGGGGTACCGCGTTTGCCGGATTTGGTGCTAAGGAGACTGATATGAGAAGAAACGGATGGCCCGGTACCGGGCCGCGCCTCAAGGCGTGGCCGGCGGCCTGGCTGCTGATGGTGGTTCCCCTCCTGGGGGGGACCGGTTTTCTGGGGGCCCAAACGGGGACCGCGGAGCGGGAAGCCGCGCCGGAAATGCGCCTTACCGTTGAGGAGGCGGTAGGACTGGCCCTGAAAAACAACCTTTCCCTCCAGGCCGGGGCCCTTACCCTGGACACGAAAAGACGGGCCAACGATCTGGTGTGGAACCAGTTCCTCCCGGATATCTCGCTGCGGGGGACCCTGGCGCGCCAAAACACGGCGACCACCCAATCCATTCCAAATTATTTAACAATGCCCCCCACTGTAACTGAGGTAGAACTTCCCCGGTGGGCGCTGCAGGGGAATATATCCGCCAGCCTGACCCTAAGTCCCGCCCTTGCGGCGGGGATTCAGACCATCAAGGCGGATTACCAGGCGGGCCTGGTAACCTACGAAAAGGCCAGGCTCCAGACCGAGCGGGATGTCCGTAAGGCCTACAACGATATGCTCCTCCTGGTGGAGAACATCGCCCTGCTCCGGGCAAGCTACGAGGCAGCGGAACGGCAGGTAAGCATGGCCCAGGCCAACTACCGGGCCGGTCTTGCCCCGGAGCTGACCCTGCTCCAGGCCCAGGTTGCCAGGGACAATATGAAGCCCGGTATCAATCAGGCGGAAAACGGCCTTATCCTGTCTCAGGCCCGGTTTGCCATGACCCTGGGGCTGCCCTATGAGACCCGGTTTGAACTGGTCTCCACGCCGGTGGAAACCGGTTTTATCCCCCTGGACCTGGCGGAACTTATCCGCGAGGCGGTACGGAACAAGCCGGATATCCGGGAACTACAGCGGCAGTTGGTGGCCCTGGAAAAAAACCGCCAGGCCCGCTCCCTGCAGACCCGCACCCCTACCCTGAACTTTTCCTGGAACATTACCCCCGTCTTCAGCGCGGACCCCTTCAAGGACACGTGGTTCAAGAAGGATAACTGGGCAGACAGGGGGACCTTTTCCATCACCCTTGGGATAAGCCTGAACGGTCTGTTCCCCTTTACCAAAGAGGGCCAGGCCGTCAAGGATATAGATAACCAGATAAAGATGATGGCCGGCAGCATCAATCAGATGATCCAGGGAACGGAACTGGAAATTTACAATACCCTCCTTACCCTGGCGCAGGTCCAATCCACCGTGGAGGCACAGGCCGAGACGGTGAGGATAGCGGAACAGTCCTACCGGCTTACGGAAGAAGCCTACCAGGCGGGCCTGCAGGATTTTTTGCAGGTGCAAAACGCGGAGTTGGAACTGCACAAAGCCAGGCTGGAAATCATAAGGCAGCAGAACAGTTACCGGAACAGCCTTATCGATCTTGAATACATAACAGGTCTTCCGTTTGGGACTCTAAGCATGTGGGAAGGGGGAAACTGATGTACAGGAACCATTTTTCGCGCTTCGGCCTCATGATTGCGGCGCTGGTAATAGCGGCAGGTTTTGGCTCGTGTGAACGGATACAGGCCATCGGGGGGAATCTGGCGGAACAGAGCGCCGCGCAAGAGGAGTCCATCCCGGTCTTCGCGGTAAATACCACCGGCGCCGCCCAGGGGCAGATACAGGATTACCTGAGCCTCTCCGGGGACATTGTGGCGGGTTCCACTGTGGATACCTATTCGGAGGCCGCGGGAAAGATCACCCGGCTCTACGTTACGGTGGGCAGCCGGATAACCAGGGGCGCCCCCATCGCCCAGGTGGACCCCTCCAGACCGGGTATGCGCTATGTGGAAAGTGTGGTCCGGGCCCCCATAAGCGGGACCGTGATAAGCCTTCCCGCCCAGGTGGGCATGACCATAAATCAGCAGTTATCCCTGGCGAAAATTGCCGGGGGAGGGGGCCTGGAAGTACGACTCCACGTGGCGGAACGTTTTATATCCCGCATCAACCTGCGCCAGCCCTGTGAGATCATGCTGGACGCCTGGCCCGGGGAGATCTTCCGGGGTACGGTACACGAGATCGCCCCCACGGTGGATCCCGTCAGCCGTACAATGGAGGTACGGGTCAACGTGGACAATCCCGAATCAAAGTTAAAGACCGGGATGTTCGCCAAGGTACGGCTTATTACGGAGATAAAAGAGGGGGTGGTTAAGATACCCGCCAATGCCCTGGTACAGCGTTTTGGCGAAAGTTTTGTCTTCATCGTGGAGCCGCTTAACACCGGCGAGGGGGGCTTTGTCGCCCGGCGCCGGGACATTACCCCCGGTATTCTTATTGACGGAGTGCTGGAAATAGAGGCCGGTCTTGAGCCCAGGGACGAGGTGATTGTCCGGGGACAGACCCTTTTGCAGGACGGAGCCAGGGTTAACATCATTGAGCGGATACCGCCCCTGGGTGCCACTTCATCTGATACTTAACGCGTAAAGGGGATTAGTTATGACTTTTACCAAATTGATCGTTTCCCGGCCCACCACCATTTTTATTATCTTTGTGCTGCTCATCATGCTGGGGGTTTTTGCTTTTGTTAATCTTCCTATCGACCTTACGCCGGAGGTTAACCCCCCCTACCTGACGGTCTATACCAGTTATGCCGGGGCGGGACCGGAAGAGGTGGAGCGTTCCGTTAGCCGGGTTTTGGAATCCGCCCTTGCCAGTGTTTCCAGTCTTGAAAAGGTAACTTCCACGTCCTCCAAAGGCGGAAGCACGATACTCCTGGAGTTTACCTACGGGACGGACCTGATAGACGCCTCCAACTCCGTCCGGGACTCCCTGGATCGGGTACGGAACTACCTGCCCAGCGGCACCGATACCCCGACAATTTTCAGATTCGATCCCTCCATGATTCCCATCATGGGCCTTATGATAACGGGGAACCGCAGCCCGGAGGAACTGCGGGAGATAACCGAAACCAGTATTGTCCCCCGGCTGGAGCAGGTTCCCGGCGTGGCCACCGCGTCGCTGAGCGGCGGCCGGCAGAAGATCATCCGGGTGGATGTACCCCAAAGCCGCCTTGAGGCCTACGGCCTTACCATCACCGATCTTCAGAGAAACCTGGCGGCCAACAACCAGCAGGTTTCCGCCGGAACCCTTACGGAAGGGAATATTTCCTATATCCTCTCCACCATGGGGGAATACACATCCCTTGATCAGATCCGCGGCACCGTTATCGCCTACAAGGGGGGCGGCGCCACCGCCGCGGGGGTGGAACTCCCCAAAACCGTGTACCTGCGGGATATAGCCGATGTGTACGAAGGCTACCGGGAAGAGAGCAGTGTGGTCTACGTAAACGGCCAAAGCGCCGTGCAACTGCAGATCCAGAAACAGAGCGGCAAGAATTCCGTCCAGACCGCCAGGGAACTGCGGTCCCGGCTTACCAAAATTGCCGCCGAGATACCCATGGACATCAAGATTACGGAACTCTACAACACTACGGACCAAATTGAAAATTCGATCAACCAGGTTGGTTCCACCGCCGTCATAGGGGCGCTGCTGGCGGTAGTGGTTCTGTTTATCTTCCTGCGTTCCATCAAGCCCACCTTGATCATCGGGATTAGTATTCCCGTGTCCATCATCATTACCATTATGCTGATGTACTTTGCCAACCTTACGCTGAACATCATGACCCTGGCGGGATTGATCCTGGGGGTTGGGATGCTGGTTGACAACAGTATTGTTATACTGGAAAACATCTACCACTACCGGGAAAAGGGGGCCAAACTTGGTACTGCCAGCGTTATTGGCACCCAGGAGATGATTGTCGCCATCCTGGCCTCCACCCTGACAACCATCTGCGTGTTCGCTCCCCTTGTAATGTTCCAGGGACTCCTGGAAATGGCGGGGGAACTGTTCGCGGGAATCGCCTTTACGGTGGTCATTTCCCTGGCTTCCTCCCTTTTTGTCGCCATATTTCTGGTACCGGTGCTTTCCAGCCACTACTTCCCCCTTGTTACCCGCAAGCAAAAACCCCTGCGTGGGGTTCTGGTTCCCATTGACCGGGCGTTTGAACGTTTTTTTAGGGGACTGGAAAACGCCTACCGTGGCGCCGTAAACTGGGTGTTGAGGCACAAGGCGCTCGTCATATCGGTCATGTTGATCCTGTTTGTGGGCAGCTTGATGATGATCGGAGTTATCGGCTGGGTCTTTATGCCGTCGCAGAGGGCGGACAATGTAACGATTGGCGTAACCCTGCCCCTGGGTACGGCCCTGCCGGAGACCGAGGCGACCCTGCACCGGCTCCAGGCCATCGTGGAACAGGAGATTCAGGGTTATGATCAGATCGTGCTCAGCGCCGGGGGCGGCGGCATGTTGTCCAGCGGGGGGGGTACCAATACCGGCTCCCTGCGAATCTCCCTGCCCCCCTACGAGCAGCGGATCATGGACGCCAATCAGATACAGGCCCTTATGCGGGAACACTTTGACGAATTTCCCGGAGTTTCCTTTAACTTCAGCGGGGCCATATCCCTGGGCGGCGGAAACCCCGTGGACATTGTGATCCGTGTTGACGACATGGCGAAGGGCAGGGCCCTGGCCCAGCGGATAGTAGACCTGCTCAAAGAACATGTCCCGGAAGTAACCGAGCCCCAGATAAGTCTGCAGGACGGCCTTCCCCAGATCGAGATAGAACTTGACCGGGAACGGATCTACGCGCTGGGCCTTAACACGTTAACCATTGGAAACGAGATCAAGGCCGCGGTGGACGGCCTTGTCGCCACCCGCTACAAGAGCGGGAGTCATACCTACGATGTGGTACTAAGCCTGGCGGAGGAAGACCGGAGTACCCGGCCGGCCCTGGATCATATCTTTGTGAACAGTCAACTGACGGGAAGCCGGGTTCCCCTGTCCAGTTTTGCCACCTACGTGGAGGGTTCCGGCCCCATGTCCATCAACCGGGAAAATCAGGGCCGGACCATCCACGTAACCGCCGGAATGGTTGCCGGGACCACGAGTAATATGCTGGATCAGAAGGTCCGCAATCTTATTACCCGCGAGATCCCCGCGGATGACGATGTGGTCATCGAATTCGCCGGGGATAACTCGCAAATGGTGGAACTCTTTATAAACTTCGTGCTTATCATTGTCGTTGCCATCGCCCTGGTCTTCGGCATCATGGCAAGCCTCTTTGAATCCTTCCGGGACCCCTTCATCATACTGTTTACCATTCCGCTGTCGGTCATCGGCATTGTAGCCATCTACCTTATCACCGGCGACACGTTTAACATCCTTACCGCCGTAGGACTTCTGGTGCTGATGGGCGTTATCGTCAACAACGGCATCGTCCTGGTGGATTATACCAACACGCTGCGCAAGCGGGGACTTCCCCTGCACGATGCCTGCGTGGAGGCCGCGGGGAGCCGGCTCAGGCCCATTCTTATGACCACCCTGACCACGATTCTTGGCTTGGTGCCTATGGCCTTCTTCCCCGGTGAAGGCTCGGAAATGACAGCCCCCATCGGCAAGACGGTTATGGGCGGCCTTTCCTTCGGTACGCTGATGACCCTGTTCCTAATGCCCACGATTTATTATATTTTTAACCGTCATTCCGATGAGCGGGCCGCGCGGGCCCAGGCCCGGCGGGAAGAGATTGCCGCGGGGCTGCCCCACCGGAAGGAGAAACTTCACGTTAAGGATAAAGGCCATGTGGCGGCATCACTAGGGGAGGTTCTGTAATGATCCGTGTTGAAATAATCGCCAACCATTCGGTAGAGGAAAACATCCTGGAAGCCTTTTCCCGGGAAGGAGTGGGGAAGTTCTATACCAAGTACCCCAACGTCTTTGGTATCGGCAACTCCGGCCCCCGCATGGGGGATGCCGTCTGGCCGGAGGAGAATCTGACTCTGGTCGTCTGGTGCGAGGAGGATGAGGCCCGGGGGATCGCCCGCGCGGTGGACGAGGTAAAGAAGCAGTTCCCCGACGAGGGGATCAGGGTTTTCGGACTTCCCGTCCAGCAGAACCGTTTTCCCCAGGGCGCTTTTTATCCAGGCCAGGGGCCAGGCCAGGGGCCAGGCCAAGGGCCAGGCCAGGGGCCAGGCTTGGGACCGGTCCAGCCGGAAGTCGCCGTTGAGCCCCCCACCGTGCCGTACGGCGCGGCCCAGTACGCCTCACGGCC
>JAIRND010000078.1 GCA_031258225.1 Treponema sp.
TGATATCAGGGGATACCCCAGGGAGGGGAGCCATTGAAGCGGAGCCAGCCTACAGAATACCCTATACCGTAGGGTATGCCCCCAACCCGGGAGGGATAGAGTACTTTTTGGGGTGTTCTGTAGGCCGGGATACGCCTATAAAATTCCTATGCGTTTATCTTGGTGCCACTGGACTTTTTTTACGGGTGTAACTATAATGAACTAACGTGGGGTGTTCTACGAAACTGGACGCGTTGCGCGTTCGGTTTTTGGGACATGCCGTCTGATATTCAGTTTGTACTTGGGAGGGGAAAAACTGAAGAAACGATATGCGCTTTACACAAAATTCCACACAATCCTGTTGGCGCTGATCCTGTGCGGCGCGGGGGCGGTTTCTTCCGCGCTTTGGGCCCAGGAGATCGATCCCGGCGCGGGCGCGGCTAACGGCGCGGGCATTGCCGCGGATCCGGGCGCGGATGAGCGGAATATCCTGTTGGGGGAGGGGTCTCCAGCCGTGGCCATGCCGGAGCCGGTTTCCGGTTTCTCGATACTCCGCGCCGTCCTGCTCCTTATCCTGGCCGCCGCCGCCATTTACGGCGTGGTGTACGCGATAAAGAGGCTGTCCCGGCCCCGGGACGCCAGGAGCCCTCACCTGCGGGTCCTGGCCACCACCCAGTTGAGTCCGAACCGTTTTGTTCACGTTGTCGCGCTGGGAAGCCGGGGCTGGCTGGTAGGTTCCGGCGAGGGGGGAATTTCCCATATCGCCGACATTGAGGAACAGGAGGCCCTTGACGCGCTGTTTCTGGAAGAATCCCGCCGGGCCGAGTTTGGTTCCGCCAGGGGGGATTTCCGTTCCCTGCTCCACCGCCTGGGCATAGGGTCCTCCGGCCCGGAAGCGGAGGGTACCGAGGAGACGGCTGGTCAGACCCCCGGTCAGACCTCCGGCCAGACCTCTGGCCAGACCTCCGGTCAGGACAACGGAGAAGCCGGGGCCCTGGCCGAGAATATCCGCCGCCGCCGTAACCGGCTTAGGGGTCTGTGATGCGCTGCCCGCGTTGTTTCCCCCGGCTCTGCGCCGCGGCGCTGCTGCTGATGGCGGCCCTTCCCTCCGGGGCCCAGGAGTTTCCGGAACTTTCCACGCAGGGGACGATGGATATTCCCACGCCGCCCCCCGCGCCGGTGGTTCCCTTTATCGATCTTTCGGTACGGAACCCCCAGACCGGGCAGGAGGTGGCCTTTTCCCTGCAGCTCCTCCTGCTCCTGACGGTTCTCTCCCTTGCCCCCAGCATCGTTATCCTGATGACCAGCTTCCTCAGAATCTCCATCGTGCTGGACTTTATTAAACGGGCACTTTCCCTCCAGCAGGTGCCGCCAAACCAGGTGTTGCTGGGGATCTCCCTGTTCATGACGATCTTTATCATGTGGAACCCCTTCCAGGCCGTTTATACCAACGCCATACGGCCCCTGTCCCAGGGGGCAATTTCGGTAGAGGAGGCCTACCGGCAGGCGGAGGCCCCGCTGCGGCGTTTCATGTTCGACCAAATGCGGACCAAGCCGGACAATATACGGCTTTTTATGGCGATGCGGGGCCTGGACCAGCCGGATACGCTGGCCGATGTACCGACCTATGTGCTGATACCGGCCTTTATCCTGAACGAGCTGACCGTGGCGTTTAAGATAGGGATACTGCTCTTTATTCCGTTTATCATCCTGGACATGGTGGTGGCAAGCGCCCTTATGTCGATGGGCATGATCATGCTTCCGCCGGTGATGATATCCATGCCCTTCAAACTTATCCTCTTCATTCTGGTGGATGGCTGGGGACTGTTGACGGATCAACTGGTCCGTTCCTTTGTCATGTAGGGGCCGTAAATGAGTATCGGCGAGATTACCATGTTGCTGCGGGGCGGGGTTTTGGAGGTGCTGTACCTGGCGGCGCCCATACTGTTTGTCGCGCTTACCGTGGGGCTCCTGGTGGCGATCCTCCAGGCTACCACGTCGATTCAGGAGCAGACCCTTACCTTTGTGCCCAAAGTTGTGGCCATTCTCCTGGTACTGATGTTTTTGGGGGGCTGGATGTTTTCCCACCTGCGGGATTACACGTTCCAGTTGTTCGAAATGATCCCCGATATGGCCGGTTAAGGCGGACAGGATGATCACCGCAGATCTGCTGAACGAACTTCTCAGTTGGCTCCCGGCCTTTCTTCTTATCGTGGTGCGGGCGCTGGCGATTGTGGAGACCGCGCCGCTCCTCTCCTCCGACGCGGTGCCCCAGGTGGCGAAGATTGCCCTGGCGGCTCTGGCGGCCTTCGCGGCTCTGCCCCAGGCGGAGGGCTACCCCCTGATGAACGTGGACGCGGCCATGCTTAACCCCCAGGGGCTGTCCTTTTTCGTGCTCCTTATTGGCGAGGCGCTTATCGGTATCATTACCGGGTTTTTTATCACGATCATCTTCTCCGCCTTTTCCACGGCGGGGCAGTTTTTCTCCCTGCAAATGGGCTTTGGGGCCTCCGAGACCTTTGATCCCCTGTCCCAGATTGAGAATCCCCTGATGGGCCAGTACCTTAACCTGGTGGCCATGCTGGTGTTCCTGGTTTCAGGCGGCTTTCATGACCTGTTCCTGGGGGGCTTTTGGCGCTCCATCCAGTCCATCAACGTCGTTTCCCTGGCCGCGGGCCGCGCCGATGTGCTGGCCATGCTCCTGGCGGGTCTTTCCCGGCTCTTTCTGGACGCGATTATCATCTCCATGCCGATATTGGGGACGCTGTTCCTCAGTTCCCTGGCTACCGGGCTTATCTCCAAGGCCGCCCCCCAGATCAACATCCTGTCCGAGGGCTTTCCCCTTTCCATCACTGTGGCCTTTCTCTTGATCTTTGCCTCCATGCCCTACATGACGGAGGCCTTTAGCCGGGTGATCGACGCGGGGTTCAGGACCTTCCAGGACCTGCTGATCCGCCTGGGCCAGCCTATCGCGGAGATTCGGTCATGATACGCCGCGTGAGCGGCCGCGCGGGCGGCCACGAGTTCGCGGTTCTTTGCCCCGCGGACGCCCTTTCGGCGGCCCTGAACATCGACTTGCAGTGGTTTGCCGCAGAGGACGAGGGCCGTACCGAGGAGCCTTCGGAACTCAAGCTAAGGCGGGCGCGGGAGGAGGAAGGCCGGGTTGCCAAGAGTCAGGAACTGATCGGCGCGCTGGGTCTCTTGTTCCCGGCCCTGGTCCTGGTCTTCCTGGGGCCCTCCATGCTCAGAACCTGTGTAGAGATGCTGCGCTTCTTCTTTACCCGGTCCACGGAGCTGGACCCGGTGGGGGACCGCCTGGTGGCGGGGCTTTTTTTCCGCTACATGGTCCGCCTTGCCCTGCCCATCGTCAGTGTGGGGATGCTGGCGGGGATCCTGTCCAACCTGGTGCAGACGGGCTTTATCTTTACGACAAAACCCCTGGTCCCCAACTTTAGCAGGGTGCTGCCCCACTTTGGCCAGTACTTTAAGCGGACCCTCTTTTCCGTGGAGGGGTTGTTCAACTTTTTCAAGTCCATCGTCAAAATGGTCATTATCGGCGGAGTGGCCTTTCTCCTGGTCCGCTCGGAGCTGGCTAAACTTATCAACCTGGAAAACGCCGGTTTATGGACGGGGTTTACGACTATCGCCTCCCTGGCGATACGTATGCTGATCATCAGCGCCCTTTTGCTGCTCGTCCTCTCCGTGCCGGACTACATGTTCCGGCGCTGGCGGCACCGTGAGGACCTGCGGATGAGCCGTGAGGAGGTGAAGGAGGAACGCAGGCAGTACGAGGGGGACCCCTACGTGCGCTCCCGGATCCGCGCCCGGATGCGGCAGATGATGAGCCAGAACGTGGCGGCCAACGTTGCCAGGGCGGATGTGGTGATCACGAACCCGACCCACTTCGCGGTGGCGCTGGAGTACCACCGGCCCATGCATGCCCCGTTGGTTACGGCCAGGGGGGAGGATGAGACGGCCCTGTTGATCCGCCGTATCGCGGGGGACAGGGGGGTGCCCGTAGTGGAAAACCGTCCCCTGGCCCGCGCGCTCTACGCGGAAACCGAGGTTGGGGACTTTGTGCCCATTGCCTATTGGCGGATCGTGGCTGCCATTCTGAGCAAGGTCATGAGCGTCAACGAGAAACGGCGCCGCGGGGAAGAGGCCCTGCGGGCGTAATGGAGGCGATAAGCTATGTCTGATAACGTTAGGGCTGTTGGCGGGCTTGATTCCGGAAAGGGGAGGAATCCGTTCGGCAGCATACAGGAATTCCTGCTTCCCCTGGTCGTCATCACTATCATCATGATGATCGTGATCCCCCTGCCCACGGTGCTGCTGGATGCCCTGATGGCCCTTAACCTGATCCTCTCCCTGCTGGTGCTTCTTATCGTGCTGTACACACGCAAGGCGGTGGACTTTAACCTGTTCCCCACGGTGCTGCTCGTGGTTACGGTCTTTGGGCTGGCCCTTAACGTGTCCTCCACCCGGCTTATCCTGACCAAGGGGGCCGGTTTTAACGGCCGGATGATCCGGGCCTTCTCCTCGTTTGTCGTGGGGTCCGGGGGAACCGAGGGCCTGGTCGTGGGCTTTGTCATTTTCATCGTGATCATCGCGGTTCAGGCGGTGGTGATCACCAAGGGGGCCACCCGGGTTTCGGAAGTGGCGGCCCGGTTCCAGTTGGACGGTATGCCCCAGAAGCAGATGTCCATAGACGCCGAATTCAACTCCGGCAGCATCACGGAGGAGGAGGCCCAGGCCCGCAAGCGGGAACTGGACCTTGAACTCTCGTTCTACGGCTCCATGGACGGGGCCAGTAAGTTTATATCCGGCTACGTGAAGGTGGGGATCTTCATTACCGTGGTAAACATCCTGGGGGGGATCATAATCGGCGCGCTGCTCCACGGGGAGGCAATAGAGACGGCCCTGGGTACCTACATCTCCTTTTCCGTGGGGGACGGCCTGTTGAGCCAGCTTCCCTCCCTCCTGGTCTCCACCGCTATGGGTATCGTGGTTACGCGGGCCGCGGCCCCCGGAGACCTGGGGGAACAGGTTGCCACGCAGTTTTCGCGGGACGCCAAGGTCTACTGGGTGGCCGCGGGGGTTCTGTTGCTGTTTGCCCTGCTCCCCGGTTTTCCCTGGTACGTGCTTGTCCCCCTGGCGGTCCTTGTGGGCTTTTACGCCTACCACATTGGCCGTGTAAAGCGGCGCAGGGCCGGTTTTGACCAGATGATGTCCAAGTCCCAGGAAAAGAAGGCCCGGGACGAGAGCGCGGAAATGCCGCCCGTCGTGCCCCTTGACGCCCTGTCCCTTGAATTGGGCTATGGTCTTATCCCGCTTGTGGACAAGGACAAGGGGGCGGAACTGGTGGAACGGCTCCAGGGGGTGCGCCGTCAGTCCGGCCTGGAACTGGGCCTGGTTATCCCCAAGTTCAGGATCATCGACAACATTATGCTGGAACCTTCGGAGTACTGCTTCAAGATCAAAGGCGTGGACGTGGGCCGGGGGAAAATACGTGTCGGCTACTACCTCTGCATCAAATCCGGGCAGGTAACCGAGGAGATCCGCGGGGAGGAGACCGTGGACCCGGCCTTTGGCCTTCCCAGCGTTTGGGTGGGGGAGGACCGGCGGGACGAGGCGGAACGGGCGGGCTACACGGTGGTGGATCCCCCTTCGATTATCGCCACTCACCTGACCGAGATTATCAAACGCCATGCCCCGGATATCCTGGGCCGTCAGGAGATCCAGGCGATTCTGGATACCCTGAAAAAAGAGTACTCCGCGGTGATCGAGGAAACCCAAAAGACGGCTGCCCTGGGGGACATTCAGAAGGTGTTCCAGGGGCTTTTGCGGGAGCGGGTCTCCATCCGCAACACGGTTTCCATTCTGGAGGCTATTGCCGATTACGCGCCGGTTTCCCGGGACACGGGCTTCCTCATCGAAAAGGCCCGGCAGGCCCTGGCCATGCAGATATGCCACCAGTACGCCGACGAAAAGCATGTGCTGCGGGTGTTGACGCTGGACCGCGCACTGGAGCAGCGGATCATCGACAGCCAGCTTAAGACCAGTTCCGGCCGCGTCTGTGGCCTTGACCCCCAAACCCGCGCGCTCTGGCTGCACGCGCTTTCCCGCTGCGTAACGCTGGTTCAGGAAAAAGGCTGGCCGGCGGTGATTTGCTGTTCGGAGGAGGCCAGGGCCCTTGTAAAATCCTCCACAGAACGGGAAATTCCGGACCTCGCGGTACTTTCGGTTGCCGAGATTGCCCAGGGGATAAGCCTTGAATCCGTGGGCGTTGTCAAGCTGGAAAATCAGGCGGCGGCATAGGAGCCTGTGGGACCTGTGGAATAGGAGGAAAATCATGATACAATTTACCGAACAGGCCAACGACTGGGAGGAATGTCTGGAGAAGATACGGGATCATTACGGCGAACACTTCACGATACTCAACCGCAAGACCATCAGGCTGGGGGGTATCTTCGGCCTTTTTTCCAGGGAGGGCGTGGAGGTAAGCGGCTATGTCTCCAGCCCCCGCGACAAAAGTTACTCCGGGCCGGTGATCCTCCAGGGTCTGTCCGGAACAAGTTCCGCGTTTCGTTCCCCGTCCCCCGCCGGGGGTTCCGGCCCGGTTACGGGCAATTCCACCGCCCCGTTGTCCGGCGTATCGCGCGAAACGGCCGTGCGGGACGGGCCGCGCGAGGCGCCGTCTTCGCCAACTGAGTCCCTGCCTTTGGAGGAGGCAAAACGCCGGGTCCTGGCCGCCGCCGGCAAGGACCTGACCATGCAGCAGATACTGTCCACGGTTCAGGAGATCAAGGAGAACGTCAACCGGCCCCTTCCCCAGGAGGAGCACGCCAACCTTAAGCAGCTCCGGGATTGTTTTGATCTTAACGACTTTTCCCACGACTACCAGAACACGATTATTGCCCGGATTAAAAAGGAGTGTTCCCTGGAAACGCTGGAAGATTTCCAGGCCCTCCAGGACGCGGCGCTGGAGATGATCGGGGAAACCATCACCATCTTCACGGAAAAGCCCCCCCCCAGGCCGCCGCGGATCGTGGTCCTTGTGGGGCCCACGGGCGTGGGCAAGACCACCACCATCGCCAAGCTGGCCGCCGCTTACGCGCTGCCCGAACCGGGAACACAGCCCCTGTCGGTACGGATGATCACCATCGACTCCCTGCGTATCGGCGCCCGGGACCAGATTGAGACCTACGGCAAGATCATGTCGATCCCCGTGGCCTACGTGAATAACCAGCAGGAACTTAGGCGGGTTCTTGCCCTGGACGGCGAGGGCGTGGATCTGCTCCTTATCGATACCTTTGGCAAGAGCCCCCGCGACGCGGCCAAACTGGGGGAGATGAAGCACATTCTGGACGCCTGTGGCAGCAGGGCGGAAACGCACCTTGTGCTGGCGGCCGCCACCAAGACCAGCGATTTGAAGGATTTTATGCGGCAGTTTGAACCCTTTGCGTACCGCGCGGTGATCATCACCAAGCTGGATGAGACCGTCAAAATAGGGAACATTATCAGCGCCCTGGTGGAAAACAAGAAATCCATCTCGTATATCACCGATGGACAGGCTGTCCCTACCGATATTCAAAAGGCCACGGTTGTGGACCTTTTGCTTAACCTGGATGGATTCCAGATAAACCGGCAAAAAATCGAAAGTCGCTTTCCCGCCGGTAACCAGAAAAAGTTTGGATGGGGTGTGTAACACATGGAAGATCAGGCAGAACGATTAAGGGAAATTGTGCGCCAGCGCGCCGCTTTGGGCGCTTCGGCGGGGGGTTTTGGTTTTCCGGGCGGCTCGTCGGTAGCCGTTACAGCCCCGGTGGAAAACAGCAGGCAGGCCGGAACGGGGAGGAACCACCGTATCCGGGAGGGCAAGGCCCGGATCATCACCGTTACCTCCGGCAAGGGGGGGGTGGGCAAGACCAACCTCTCGGTGAACCTTGCCCTGGCCTACGCCAGGCTGGGGAAAAAAGTCGTGGTCATGGACGCGGACCTGGGGCTTGCCAACGTAAACGTGATCCTTGACGTGATCCCCAAGTACAACCTGTACCATGTGATCCGCAAGCAAAAGAGCATGAAGGATATCCTGGTGGAAACCGATTACGGCATTTCCATTGTCCCCGGGGCCTCCGGCTTTTCCCAGATCGCCAATATGAACGACGATGAGCGGCAGAATTTTATCAACGAGCTGGAAACCCTCTCCGTCGCCGACATTATTATCATTGATACCAGCGCCGGCGTATCCAGCAACGTGATGGATTTTATCGCCGCCGCCGACGACGCGGTCATCGTTACCACGCCGGAACCTACGGCCATTACCGACGCCTACGGGATCATCAAAATTATCGCCACCGAATACGAAACCCCGAACATGGGGCTTAAACTGGTGGTGAACCGCGTAAAAAGCGTGGCGGAGGCAAAGAAAGTCGCCGACCGGATGACCAATATCGCGGGCCAGTTCCTCAACCTTAAGGTGGATTATCTGGGCTTTGTGTACGATGACGCGGTGGTTTCCCATGCGGTACTGCGGCAGCGCCCCTTTATGGTGATCGATCCCAAGTGCAAGGCAAGCCTCTGCGTGCGGCACATTGTGGACCGCATGGAAAAAAGTGATCGCGGGTCCTCCGGGGGCTTCGGAGCCATGTTGAACCGGCTCTTTGGGAAAAAGAACTAAGCCGGTGTTTAACATACGGTGGAGCGTTACGGCCGCGCTGGCCGCGTTTATCATTTCCATGACCCTGGGGTTCCTGGTCCACGCCCAGATCCTCATCATCCTGGTCCGGGCCTTTGCCTTTGCCGTGGTTTTCTTCTTCCTTGCCGTCCTGGTGTGGCGCCTGGTCAACCGTTACGTTCCCGAACTGCTTCAAAGCCCCCTGTCCCAGAACACCCCGTTTATGCCGGACCTTGAAGCCGGTTCCAGGGTGAATATCACCGTGGACGACGCCGAAATTCCCCACGACGCCGCCATTCCGCCCGAGGCGTCCCCCGGGGACCCGGTGGGAAACATCGCGGAGATGATGCGGAGCGGCCCGGCTGTTGGCCCGACCGTTGGTCCGGCCGTTGGCCTGGTCGCCCAGGAAGCCGTGTCTCCGTCCGGCCCGCCGGACACGGCCCCCACCCAGGGTATGGACCAGAGCCCCCCATACCGTTATACTCAAGAAAGGGAAACAGTATCCCAGGCCTCCGAACCGGCCCCCAAAGGAGGAATTTCCGGCGTTTCGGGCCTGGGGGATCTTTCCGGGGGTGTAGAATCCCTTCCGGATTTGGATGCCCTGGCGGGGACGTTTTTGTCTTCCGGCGCCGCGGGGGAGGAGGCGGTTTCAACCCCGGCTTCTTCCGGCGGCGGGGAGTACCGTTCAAAGAAGGGCAAAGAGGTGGGGGAAGATTTTAATCCCAAAGAATTGGCTTCCGCCATTCAAACCATACTTAAAAGGGATTAAAGGGAAGTGTCATGGGGACTGCCAACAGTAGCCAAGTCTTTTCGTTGGAAAAGAAAGCGGAAGATGAACTCTGGCAGGAATACCGTAAAACCCGGGACTTGCGGATTCGGGAATATTTTATCAAACAATACGCCCCCCTGGTAAAGTACGTGGCCGGTAAAGTCGCCATCGGCATGCCCCACAGCGTGGAGTTTGACGATCTGGTCGGTTTTGGCGTGTTCGGCCTGCTTGACGCCATTGAAAAATTCGAGCCCGATAAAAGCGTTAAATTCAAAACCTACGCCGTTACCCGGATACGGGGGGCCATCTTCGACGAACTGCGCTCTATTGATTGGGTCCCCCGTTCAGTCAGGCAAAAAACCCGGGAAGTGGAGGACGCCATCGGTTCCCTGGAGGCCCAACTGGGCAGAACCGCCACGGATCAGGAAATCGCCAATTCCATGGGCCTGGACGAGGAGGAGTACCTTAGAATCCTCGTCAAAATTTCCGGCACCTCCATCCTGTCCCTAAGCGATGTGTGGTTTTCTGGTGATGAAAATGACAAGGTTTCCATTGGGGACAGCATCGAATCCCCCTCAAGCCTGAACCCCGATGTCATTGTCGAGCGGGATGAGATCAGGCGGGTCATCATGGAGGCCATCGGCGAACTGCCCGACAAGGAAAAAAAGATACTGGTCCTGTACTACTTTGAGGACCTGACCCTGAAAGAAATAGGCCAGGTACTGGAAGTTACCGAATCCCGGGTGTCCCAGCTCCACACCAAGGCCATACTCCACCTGCGCTCCAAACTTACCAATATCAGGAAGGGGATCCTGTAATCCCCGGGACGGATCATGGTCGATTTTGTCGGGCTTCAGCGGATCGTTAAAGAACAGTTGGAGCGGGACAGGTCTGTCCACTCGGTTGAGGCCACGGGAGACACGCTGGATCAGGCGGTCGCGGCGGCGGCCACCCTCCTGAGCGTTCCTGTACGCCGGCTGGAATACGAAGTTACCGAGCGTGGATTTGGCGGCTTTATGGGCGCCGGCAGGAAGGACTGGAAGATACGGGCCTATGAACGGGCCCAGGCGGACAGGCGCGCGAAAAAAGACGCGGAAGAAAAAAAAGACACGGAAGAAACGGAAACCCCCGTCATTGTGGATTGGAACGGGGAGATCTTTGTCCGCCTGTTTTTGGAAGGGGCCTTCCTCAAAGTAACCCCCCCCCACGGCAAGGGCGCGGGTGTTTCCGAAGACGCGGTTATCGAGGCCCTGCTTCAACGGGGCGTCCAGGAGTTTGACCGGGCCCTGGTAAGCAAGACGGTTAAAGAGGCGGCGGGCGAGTATATCCACGTCGGCGATTTCCAGCGAAATTCCGCCAACGACAGTACCCTTACCATTGATATTGTTGAGGGGGAAATGAAAGCCAACGTTACGGTAAGCCGCCCCGGCCCCGGCGGACGGGACTACTCACCGGAAAACTACGTCAATTTTCTGCACAGCAACAAAGTCTACTACGGCATCAGGGACGACGCCATTGCCAAGCAGGTTGACAGGCCCGTTTACGGTGAGCCGGTAAGCCTGGCGGAGGGGGACAGGGCCCTTGACGGCCGGGACGCCTACATCCAGTACAACTTTGAAACCGATCAGAACAAGGTACGGCTTAGGGAGGGCGCCAACGGCCGGATCAACTTCAAGGACCTCAACATCATCCAGAACGTCGTGGAAAATCAGCCCCTGGCGGTAAAAATTGCCGCGGAAAAGGGCAAGAACGGCAAAAATATCAGGGGCCTCCTGCTGCTTGCCAAAGACGGCAAGGACATCCCGCTGCCCCTGGGTAAAAATGTTCATGTGGGGGACGACGGCGTTAGCATCATTGCCGATATTAACGGCCAGGTACTGCTGGTCAACAACAAGATCAACGTGGAGCCCGTGTACACCGTGGACGGCGGGGTAAATTTAAAAAGCGGCAATATCGAATTCCTGGGGACCGTGATCATCAACGGCGATGTGGAAGACGGTTTCCTTGTCAAGGCGGCGGGAAACATCGAGGTAAACGGCACCGTGGAAAAGGCGCGGCTGGAATCCGAGGGGAACATCATCGTTACCCAGGGCATCACCGGCAAGGGCGAAGGCGTGATCCGGGCGGGCCATTCGGTGTGGGCGAAATTTATCGAAAACGCGCTAGTGGAAGCCGGGGACCTTGTGGTGGTTTCCGACGGGATCATCAATTCCCGTGTGGACGCGGCCAACCGGGTACTCTGCCAGGGCAAGCGGGCCGCCATTGTCGGCGGACAGGTACGCGCCTGCGAGGAGATCAACGCCAAGACCCTGGGGAGCCCCGTAAGCGGAACCGAGACCCTGTTCGAGGCGGGCTACGATCCCGGACTAAAAACCCGGATGGCCCGCCTTGCCGAAACGAAAGAAAAAGTCCGCAGGGAATTTGATGAACTGCAGCGGAACATCCAGACCCTTATCAACATCAAACGCCAGCGGAAGGCCCTGCCGGAAGATAAGGAGATCGCCCTGGCGGACTTTATGGCCCAGCGGCAGACCCTTATCGGAATCATCAAAAAGACTGAGGAAGACCTCTCCCAGGTCCAGACGGCCTTGAGCGCCACCACAACGCGGGGCCGGGTTTCCGCCTCCGCCAAGGTGTACCCCGGAGTACGGATCACGATCCGCGATATCCGGGAAGACGTGCGGACCGAATTCAAGGCCGTTACCTTTGTGCTGGAAGACGCCCTTATCAAAGCCACTCCCTACGAGGAGACCGACCAAGAACTCATGAAGGCCCCCGATGGCTATACAGCCAATTGATCTCCAGACCCTCTTTACCCAACTGGACAAGGTCGGCAAGACCCAGGCCTTCCAAAAAGACGGAACCCTGATCCAGCAGGCCATGCAGTCCGTGGAAACACAGCGCAGAACCGATGAGAACATCCGTTCCGTTAACGAGGCCCAGGATACCGGCCGGGGGACGGAGGAGATCAGCGACCGGAACGCCCACAAACGCCACACCGGGGAAGAGGAGGGCAGGCCGGGGGAAGGGAAGGGAGAGGAGGAGGACACCGCTTCCGCCTTCCGCGACCCCGCCCTGGGCAACTATGTGGATTTTACCGGTTAACACAAACCGCCCGGAGGAATCATGACGGTACAGGCTGTTTTTTCACTTTTTACCCTGGTACTCTGCGCCACCTTTTTTGTCTATGCCCACCTGTACATCCGGCGCCGGACCAGCCGGGAAAGCGTCCTGGCCGCTTGCCGGGATGAGGTAGACCACCTTATCGCGGAGATCGACCACGCCACCGACCGGGATACCCAGTTGGTGGAGGAACGAATCGCCGCGCTGCGGAAAATTCTGGATGATGCGGACCGCCGGATTGCCCTTATGTCCCGCGACATGGAAAAACGGCGTTCCGCCACGGAACTCTACACCGCGCTGGGGACCCGTCTCCCCAGCGCGCCGCCCAGTCAGCCCGCCCCCATCCAGGCCAGACCTGAAATCCAGCCCGCCCCCGGTGGTCAGTCCAGCCAGCCCGGTCAGCCCGGTCAGCCCGCCCCGGCCAGGCCTGGAACCCAGCCGGTCCGGAGCCCCCCGCCCTCCGGCGTTTTCACCCCTGCCGCCCCATCCGCAGCGGTCCAGGGCCCGCCCGTTCCCCTTACCCAGCGGGTGCTGGAACTTTCCCGGCAGGGCTTCTCGACGGAACTCATTGCCACCCGCCTGGATCTAAGCCTTGCGGAAGTGGAACTGGCCCTGGCCATCTCCCGCCGCGCGGGGATCCAAACACCCGTGGACGGGGCGTGATCGCCCTGATCATGTGTCTCTCCCTCCGGGTTTTTTGTTCCGGTTGTAGTTGATAAGGCTCCCCGCCAAAAGCACCGCCCTCTCTCCGTCATTAAGTTCCGGCGTTTTAAGGCCAAAAGGACGGGGCTCCCCGTCTCCGGGGACAACCCAGGCCCTCATCTCCGCAGTTCCGGTCTCCACGGCGTTTCTAAGACCGCGAATGAACACGTAGTCGCCGTTGGCAAAGGGGGGCTCCCCCTCAATGGTAAAGGGGAGGATACCCCAGTTGATAAGATTACCGCGGTAACGCTTGGTGGCGTACTCGTTGGCAAAATTCGCCGTGCCCCCCAGCACCCGCTGACAGCTTGCCGCCTGTTCCCTGGCGCTGCCGTCCCCCGGCCTGCGGGCGAAGATCGCCGATCCCAGTTGCGGAAACCCGGCCTTCTCCCCCGGGACCAGGACCCCGGCGGTTTTTAGGCAGGCAAGAACACCGGCCAGTTCGGGAAGCGCGCCGGAACCGGTTTCAGGACCACGGCCCTCCCGCAAAGCGGCGTTTCCCGCCCGCACCGCCTTGGCCCGGCCCACATAGGCGGGATCTTTCCGGGAAAGGGTGTACTCCGCCAGAGCCAGGGGGTTGGACCGGAATGACGACGTTTCACCGGAGGGGATAAGTTCATCGGTAGTAGTTACCGGATCGGTGATAAAGGACACGATCTTGAGCAGCAGGTCCTCCCCCAGGGCCTCCATCTCCGGCCAGTCGGTTATGTTTGGGCCGTAGACAAGCGCCGCCGACCGGTCCGGCCTGCCCGCCGACCAGTACACCCGCGCCCGGTAAGGACTGTCATCGTAGTGGTACACCGCAGGCCGCTCGTCAAAATCCAGATCCTCCGCGGACCGCAGGTAGGCGCCGTTCAGGGCTGTGGCCGCGATACTGCGGGCGTCCATCAGTGCCACCGAGGCGATCTGCCCATTGCCGGGCTTGCTCCCCTCCCGGTTGGGGAAATTCCGGGTAGTGTGGCGGATGGAAAGACCGTTGTTGGCCGGCACGTCCCCCGCCCCAAAACAGGGACCGCAGAAGGCGCTGCGTAGAATCACCCCGCGCCCGATAAGGGCCGCGGCGGCGCCGTTACGGACCAGCTCCAGCATCACCGGCTGACTGCCGGGGTACACCGAAAGGGAGAACGTCCCCGCCTCATTACCCGCCTTGTTACCGGCCTTGTTACCGGCCCCGCTGCCCGCCTTAGTGCCGCCCTCGTTACCGGCCCCGCTGCCCACCGCCCCGCCCTCCAGGATGGCGGCGGCGGCCATGATGTTGTCAAAGGTCCCCCCGGCGCAGCCGGCGATGATCCCCTGGTCCACACGGATCCGGCCCTTCCCCTCGAACTTGTCCCTCAGCCTCAGGGGAACCCCGGACCCCGCCTCTTGTTCCACCCGGGCGAAAATATCGCCGCCGTTTTCCAGCAGCTCGTCAATTTCGTATACATTACTGGGGTGGAAGGGCAGGGCAATCATGGGCTTTACCAAGGAAAGATCGATCTCCACCAGGGCGTCGTAGTAGGCGCGGTCCGCGGGGAACAGAGCCCGGTAGTCCCCCCCCCTGCCGTGGCAGTCCAGGAATTCCTTCACCCGCCCGTCGGTCTCCCAGATAGAAGACCAGCAGGTAGTCTCGGTAGTCATCACGTCGATCCCCGCCCGGAAGTCAATGGGCAGGCCCTCGATACCAGGCCCGGCAAATTCCAGCACCGCGTTTTTTACCAGCCCCCCCTTAAAGACCGCCCCCACCAGCGCCAGCGCCACATCCTGGGGCCCCACACCGTGCCGGGGCTTCCCCCTCAGGTACACCAGGACAACACGGGGATAGGCCATGTCGTAACCCTGCCGCAGCAGCAGCTTCACCAGTTCCCCGCCGCCTTCCCCCACCCCCATAGTCCCCAGCGCGCCGTAACGGGTATGACTGTCGCTGCCCAGGATCATCTTGCCGCAGCCGGCAGCCTCCTCCCGGATAAACGAGTGGATCACCGCCAGGTGGGGAGGCACATAGATCCCGCCATAACGCCGGGCCGCGGAAAGCCCAAACAGGTGGTCGTCCTCGTTAATCGTCCCCCCAACAGCACACAGGGAGTTATGGCAGTTGGTCAGGTAATAAGGCACAGGAAAGGCATCCAGGCCGCTTACCTTGGCCGTCTGCACAATGTTCACAAAGGTAATGTCGTGGGAAGCCATCGCGTCGAACGAAAGGGACAGCGGCATCCCCGGACCAGACACCCCCCGGTTATGCGCCGCCAGAATCCCGTAGGCCATCGTACCCCGCCGCGCCGCCTCCCGCGAAACCTCCGGGGCAACCCCGCCCAGCCGCTCCCGCAGAACCCCCGCGTGTTCCGGCGTATCCTCAACAAGTTCCCTGCCCCCAAAAAGGTACACCCCATTATCACTTACCCGCGGCATCACGCCCTCCATAGTTCGTATACTAACACCAACATACCGAAAAACCAGGGCTTGATGAACCGCCAATACCCTATGCGGGGATCCGGTGCCAGGCCCATGTGCGTTTACTTAGGTATAACGATCTGTTGATTTCCTCCAACAGCAACCCGCTGGGGAGCGGCAGGCGAAAAGGAACTCTGAGATACGGAAGGCGGTGGATAACTTGTATGAATTAAGCGCGAATGAGAAGGTACGGGCGGAGTACGAGATGAGGCAGAAGGCATGGCGGGACCGGATATCGCCGAATGATGGGTATACGGCCAGGACTGGCAACTTTCGCCAGTCCCTGTTTTAGGCATTCACTGTAAACATAGACTATATGCGCCGGCCTTGGGGAATGGATAGAACA
>JAIRND010000115.1 GCA_031258225.1 Treponema sp.
GTCGCAAAAACCACGATAATTGGGCTGCTTACGCAGTTTGTAAGGTAAAATCGCCTCATAGGTGGTACCTATTCGGCGATTTTTTGGGTTTTACGCGCGAAGCGCGACAAACTGCTAGCGCCTGAACTTGAGGGTCTCCAGGGAGGAGCCCCCGCGGGTAAAGGTGAACCACAGTTCGCGGGAGGTGTTGTCCCGCAGGAGGCGGTAGAAATCCTGAAGGTTCCGTACCGTCTCACCGTTGATCCCGGTGATAAGGTCCCCGCGCCTGAGACCGATAACGTCCGCGGGGCTGTCCGCCAGCACCTGGTACGTCAGGAGGCCCTGGGCGTTCTTGTCGAGGCTATAGGCATCGCGAACCTCATCGGTAATGGGGTACGGAATGACGCCGGGCCAGAGATTCTTGTTATTGGCAGCCACCTCATCGGTCCGCTTTTCGATACGGACCCGGATATCCTGGGCCTGGCCGCCGCGGATCACCGTAAAGACGGCATCGTCCCCGGCCCGCAGATCCCCTACCACCCGGGTAAGGCTGCTGGAATCCCGGGTCTCTTTGCCGTCAACGTGGGTAATAAAATCGCCGGGCTTAATGCCGCCCTTATCCGCCGGGGAGTCGATAAAGACCTGGGAGGCGAAGGCGCCGCGCTGCCCTTCCAGGGACATGGCCTGGAGAAAGTCCCGGTTCATATCGACCAGGGAAACGCCCAGCCAGCCGTAACTGGCGCTGCCGGAACTGATAAAGTCCTCAATGGCCCGCTTGGCGTTGTTGATGGGGATGGCGAATCCCAGGCCCACCGAGCCGCCGGAGTTGTTGTTGCTGGCGATCCAGGTGTTAATGCCGATTACCTCTCCCCGGATATTCACCAGGGCGCCCCCGGAGTTCCCCTGGTTGATGGAAGTATCGGTCTGGATAAAGTCGTTGATGTTCCCCGCGGGGCCCCCGGTCCGGCCCACGGCGCTGACGACTCCCATCGTAACGGAGGACATAAAGCCCAAGGGGTTCCCCACGGCAATGGCCCAGTCCCCTACCTCCACGGCGTCGGAGTCCCCCAGTACCGCCACCGGGAGGCTGTCGTTGGTCTTAATGGACACCATGGCCAGATCCTTCCGCTCATCCGTACCCACCAGGGTCGCCTTGTACTCCGTGCCATCCACCACCACAAGGGAAATTTCCGTGGCCTCTTCTACCACGTGGTTATTGGTCAGAACGTAATAGGTATCCCCGTCGTGGCGGACGATGATCCCCGAACCCATGCCCTGGGAACGGTACTCCCGTTCCTGGGAATTAGGGTTCCCCTCCTGGGGGCCAAAGAAGAATTCCCAGGGGATGCCGGGGTAGTTGGGGACCTGTTGGCGCCGGATCGACACGGTTTTGATCTCCACCACCGACGGCAGCACCTTCTTCGCCACAAACCGGAAGGAGGTCTGGAGTCCTTCGGCTATCGCCAGGGCGTCTTCCGGGATGATCACCGGAGATTCCTCCGCCAAAGCGGTCCGCTGGCTCCGGGGGGTAGAGCAGGAAAACGAAAGGAAGGCCAGGGAAAAGCCAAAAATAACCCCTACCAGTACCAGATTAAACACAAACAGATTCTTGGATGATAACTTTTGCACAAGATTCATCGCTGTACTCTCCATGATTTAAGATTTAGATCCACCGTAACGCGGGCCCGGTTCCCGTATCTCGTATCGTATATACCAATCGTATATACTAAATAATAATAAAATCCCGAAAAAAGTTACACAAGGATTGCCCGGACCGGAACGTATTATTCCAGAGGATCCGTCAAAATTTCCGTATGATCCCCAAAAATCGCCACCGTATGCTCCCAATGGGAGGAAACCCTGTCGTCGCCGGTAACCACGGTCCAGCCGTCCTTAAGGATTTCCACATCCTCCGTGCCCAGGTTGATCATGGGCTCTATGGCAATGACCATGCCGGCGGAGATCCGGGGATTGGGGCCGTGGGGGTAGTTGGGAACCTGGGGGTCCTCGTGGAGTTCCAGCCCTACGCCGTGGCCGCAAAACTGGCGTACCACCCCGTAGTTTCCCATTTTGGCGTGCCCGCTGACGGCTCTGGCAATCTGGAGCAGCCGGTCCCCGGTTCTGGCGGCGGCGATACCCTTGTAAAGGCACTCCCTGGTAACAAGGTTCAGCGCGTGGACCTCCGGCGCCACCCTCCCCGCTTCCACCGTTACCGCCTGGTCGCTGATATAGCCGCCCAGATCGATGCCGCAGTCCAGAGAAACCAGGTCCCCCTCCCGTATCTTCCGTTTGCCGGGGATGCCGTGGATAACCTCGTTGTTGATGGAGACGCAGAGGGCGGCGGGAAAGGGGTTCTTCCGGGGCCCGTAGCCCAGGAAGACGGGACGGCCCCCGGCCTTTCTGATCCAGTCCCGGACCCAGCGGTCCAGGTCTATGGTCTGGACGCCGGGTTTTACCAGGGGCATAAGTTCCCGGTACATGGCGGACAGGAGTTTGCAGGATCGGCGGATCCCGTCGATCTGCTTGTCATTTTTAAGGCGAATCATGGGGGGGCCGTCATACGTTTAATTTTTCCCGCAGCCGCCCCGCGTTGGGAAGTCCCGGATCCCGGCGCAGGGCCTCCCTGACAATGGAGCGGGCGGCGGCTTCGTCCCCCATTTTGAGGAGCGTTTCCGCCATGGAGCGTAGCCAGCGGGCCTCGTCCCTGGGGGAAAAGCCAAGTTCCAGCAGGGTTTCCATGCAGTCGATCCACAGTTCATCCCCCACCCCGGCCCGCAAGCGCAGGCGTACCAGTTCTTTAAGAAGACCCTCAACATCGTCCATAAAGTGCCGGAAATAGGGCCGCCGCCGTTCCTCCCGCACCAGGATAGTCAAAAGCTCGAATGCCTCGTAATAGCGGCCCCGCTCGTCCAGTTTTTCCGCCAGCAGGTACACACAGTCCATCCAGTCTTCCCGGTCCAGATACCGTTCCATGGGAAAGTCCAACGCCCCGGACCTGTCCCAGACGGCAATGGCGGCGTCTTCTTCCAGGTGGAACAGTTCAAAAAATACCAGTTTGGCCCGGCTGGCGGGGTCATCGGCGTGGTCCCGCAGCCAGGAACGGTAATCAAAGTCAACTTTTTTGATAAAGCGGCTATAGGCCCGATCGTACTCGTAACGGCGGTCCCGGTCGGACAATACCTCGTAGGCGGCCAGGAGCTTCCGCATCTCCGCTTCCGCCTCTTTTCCCGCGATATCGGGGTGCAGGCGCTTGGCCTTGTCCCGAAAGGCCCTCTTAATCTCCTGGGTAGAGGCGTTTTCCCTAACGGCCAGGGTGCTGTAGTGGTTGATCATGAACAAACGTCCGGAACCGGCAAACAGGAACCTGTGGCTCTAGGAGCCTGTGGTTCCCTAGGAGCCTGTGGTTCCCTAGGAGCCTGTGGTTCCCTAGGAGCCTGTGGGACTTGTTGACTTTTGCGGCCTTTGACCGCAAAAATCCCCGATTCTTGGGCTCCTTTGGGAGTCTGCAAGGTAGAAAATGCACAAAATTGCGCGTTTTCTTTATAATTTGGGCTAAAGCCCCACAGACTCCTAGCAGCCTGTTGCACTTGTAGGTTTTCATGGTTTTTTCGTTGAAAAAAGCCATGAAAACCACGATTATTGGGCTGCTTACGCAGTTTGCAGGGTAAAAAATCGCCCTGCAGGCGATT
>JAIRND010000126.1 GCA_031258225.1 Treponema sp.
AATCGCCTGCAGGGCGATTTTTTACCCTGCAAACTGCGTAAGCAGCCCAATAATCGTGGTTTTCATGGCTTTTTTCAACGAAAAAACCATGAAAACCTACAAGTGCAACAGGCTGCTAGCGCATCATAGCCGGCTATCCGAGGCGGGAAAAGGCCGTTGGCGGGGCATCGATACACTGGGACCCATTGTGTGTTATAATAATATTATACACCATGTAGAAGGGTAAGGGGCCGTGTCGTCTGAACGCGTCGAACAAGACAGGGATAACATTATCGCGTTCTCCCCGCGGGTTGGGGAGGCGCGAAAGTCTCATGGTCCGGGCGGGGGAAAATTCCGCTTCGCGTTCCATTTCCTTATCTTTGCCGCCCTTGTGGCCGCGGGCTTTTGCGTGGTCCGCCCCGTTTCCACCACCCTGGCGCGGCGGATGGACACCCTGCGGGACCAGATCCTTGATCAGGGGGAGGCGCTGATCGGCCGGCGGATCGAGTACGGGTCCCTGGAACCCTCCTTTCTGGGGGGGATCGACATCCGCTCCCTCAAAATTTCGGGGAAGGGCCAGGAACCCCTTGTTTCGGTCGCCCGGCTTCATATCGCCTGGTCCCTGTGGGATCTGCTGTCCGGAAACGTCGAGTTTTTGAGGATACGTTCCCTGCGGCTCGACAGTCCCCGTGTGTACGTTGACTACGAACTGGACCGGGACCTGCTGGATTTGCCGGCCAGGTTGAACGGTTCAGGCGGTCAGGCGAAGCTCCCCAACCCCCTGAGCGTCCATATCCGGGACGGCGTTTTTGTGCTGGCGGGCCTGGGGAACCTGAACGGGCTGGACCTTGACGCCGAGATTCGGGGCGACCGGTTTGAGACCCAGGGCGGCCTGAACCTGAACATAGGGTTTAGCGGTCTGAATGGTCTGGACGGCCTGGACGGGGGACCCCTGAACGAACTGCTCGGCTTCCTGTCGTCCGCCGGTATTCCGGCCCCGCGCCTGTCCACCACCGCCCGGTTCCGCCTGGCCTGCGACACGGGTTTTAACGAAGGCAGGGCCTTTCTTTCCGTTCCCTTCCTGGTAGAGGACCATTTCCGTACCGGCGCGTTGTCCGTTGACATGGAACTGCGGGACCGGGTCCTTAGCCTGAGCAGCGTGAGCCCGGAGGAAGTCTCCCGGTCGCCGCTCACCGTCAACCTGAGCTACGGTCTTGATACGGAGGAACTTTCCGTCCGGCTTCGCTGCCGGGACTACAGCCCCGGGGATACGCTGGAGGTCCTGGATTCCTGGGAGGCCTACCGCCCCTTCCTGGCCGTCAGGACCAGCGGCGAGGCCCTGTTCAGTTCTTCCGCGCGGGGGCTTGAATACCGGGCGGACCTGTCGGGCCTTGTCCCCGCCGGCCTGCCGCTGGACGGTTCCGGTTTTACGGTCAAGGTGGAGGGAAACAAACAGTACGCCCGCTTTGACCGGCTTGAATTGACCCTTACCAGGGGGCCGCGCAAGGATAATCCGGGCGGGGTCGTCGCCTTCCGGGGCGGACTGGACCTGGCCGCCCTAAGCCCCCACGGCGTCTTAAACGTTCAGGATTTCAGTCTGACCGGGGAAGGCGGGCTTAGTACCGTCCTTACCGTGGAAGGCGCGGGGAAGGACATAGCGGTCGCCGGGGAAAGCCTTCATATCGCGGGGGCGGTGTTTCACGATCTGACCGCGGAGCTGCGCCTTGAGACCGGGGGCCTGATCTTCAGCGCCGGCGCCCGGCGTTTGTACGGGGAAGGGGAAGACGGGCGGGTTTCCGCGATCCAGGCCGACGGAACCTTTGACTATTCCCCCCGGCATCTTGAAACCCATTTCACGCTGGATTCTTTTCCCGCCGGGGATTTTCTGGAAATCGCCGTCCCCCTGGTACCGAAAATTGAATTTCAGGACCAGTTTACCCCCGCGCTGTTCGCCCTTGGGGGAGATATCCTTAGGCATACCCAGATAACCTCCGAAATATTCGCCACCACCGATTTTGAACAGGTGCTCTACAACGCCCCCCGCCTGGTTATCTCCTATTCCGGCGACAAGGACCTCATCGCGTTGTTTTCCCTCTCCGGCACGGACCGGCATTTCGTGATAGACGGGGGGCAGATCCTCTGGGACGGGGGAAGCGGGCAGATCACCGGACAATCCGACTTTTCCAACCCGGACAATATCTCCTTTGCCGTCAACATCGGCTACCAGGACCTGAACTATGCCCTTGAGGGGACCATACTGGACCGCGGTTCCCTGGATATCCGGGGTTCCTACGGCCTTAACGCCTTCGTTATCTCCATGGGGGACGGAACCTACTCAGGCCACGCCGGGGGCGAGAATGTCCCCGTGCCGCTGGGGGGCCGTATTGCCCGCCTCGACTTCAACTCGTCCCTGCGGTACCTCTCCCCCAACTCCTGGTCCGTAGAACTGGCCAAGCTGGAACTGGCGGACATTCCGGGCTTTACCGGGAACGAGGCCGCGGGGCTTCTGCGGCTCACCGGGGAGGCCAACCAGGACCAGATCGTGCTGCGGGAAATATACTACGACGATTCCCTGGGCGCCTTGCGCGGCGGGGGGACTCTTTCCATCACCGGGGACGAGAACGGCCTCCGCCGGGGGAACTTCTACGCCTTTGACGAGGGGCTTGAGGAGAGTTACACCGTTGACGTTTCCCTGGCCCCCGCGGCGGGCTTCAACATCCTGAATCTGCTCAGTTCCCCGCGGGACAGCCTGGGTCCGCTGGGGGAACTCAGGCTCCAGGTTTCCGGCGCGGGCATGCGCCTGGCCCGGTTCAACGGCACGATGTCGAACACGCTGGCCAGCGGGGACCTGAACCTAAGGTGGAACTCCCCGACGGATTTTGAAGCCCTCCTCAACGTCAGTTCCCTCGTTACCGGCAGGGGCGCGCGGGAGATCCGGGCCAGCGGCCGGGTCTTTATGGACGGCGGGGAATTCCGCGGCGAGAACCTGCGCCTCATGATGGGGGGCCTGGAGACCCTGGCGCCCCGGCTCCGCGTCAGCCTGCGCGATTCCCGCGTGGAGGGGAGCGGCCGGGTATGGGGAAAACTCTCCGAACGGGACCTTGACCTTGATTTCTCCCTGGGTTCCGGCTTCGCCCCCATCGGCTCTTGGGCGGAGTACAAGACCGCCCTGCGGAATTTTGAGGGCGCCCTTAGCCTAACGGACATTACGATAGACGGCCAGACCGCCGGTGAGCCCTTTGAGTTTACGTTTTTCCGGGAAGGGGAGGGGGTTGCCTTTTCCGGCGGGCCGGACAACATGATCTTCGTCGATATTCAAAGCGGGGGGAACTTTGTCGCCGCCTTTGCCGAACCCTTCCCCCTGCGGGGTATGTTCCGCGGCACGCTTGCCTCTTCCTCCATCGACGCCAAGGGGGAAGGAATCTACCTGGACCTTGGGGCCATCTGGAAGTTCCTCCCCTTTAGGGACGGGTTCAACATCGCCGAAGGCCAGGCCATTGCCACGCTGCAGATCCGCGGCCCCCTGGGCGATCCGGAATTTTACGGCAGCGCGCGGGGGGAGAATCTGCGCATGCAAGTCCCCTCGGCCCTGCCAGAGGACATTATCCCCATCGAGATGACCCTGGTTTTCGACGGCAACGAGATGCGCTTTACCGACGTTCCCGCCTCCTGCGGCAAGGGCGCGGCGCTGGTAAGCGGCCAATTCTGGCTGGAAAAATGGGTTCCCACCACCTTTTCGCTGGATATTGTGAGCGGCAACGACCGCCCCCTGCCGTTCGGGCTTGATATAGGCGGCATTCTGACCCGAGGAACCGTGTCGGGGACCATGAACATCTCCATAATGGACCTGGCCCTCAATATTTCAGGCGATCTTGTGGCCCAGGAGACCGAAATCAGCCTGGATGCCGCGGAGATTGCCGCGTCGCAAAACACGGACGAGTGGGGAACCGTCCCCCTGATCGCGAATATCACGATTACGGCGGGCAAAAAGGTGGAATTCCTGTGGCCCACCCGGCAGTTCCCCATGATTCAGGCCTACGCCGATCTGGGCGCCAAGACCAGGATCCACGCCAACACGATGAACCGGACCTTCAGTTTTACCGGCGACGTAAAGCTAAGGGGAGGGGAGATCTTTTACTTTGAGCGCAGTTTCTACATCCGCAGCGGCATCCTGATTTTCAGGGAAGACCAGGACCACTTCGATCCGCGGATCACCGTCAGGGCGGAAGTCCGGGACCGGTCCGCCAACGGGCCGGTAACCATCTCGATGGTTGTGGACAACGCCCCCCTGCGCTCCTTTACCCCCCGCTTTGAGTCAAGCCCCGCCCTGTCGCAGATGGAGATCATGTCCCTGATGGGGCAGAGCCTGGTCGGTTCCACCGGGGAAGACGGCTCCGTCTCCAACCCCTTCCTGGCCTCCTCCGCGGACCTGCTTGCCCAGTCCCAGGTAATGCGCCGGATCCAGGGGGCCCTGCGGGACTTCCTGCGGCTTGACATGTTCAGCGTCCGTACCCAGTTCTTCCAGCGGGCCGCCTTCGGGATCATGGGCCTCCAAAGCCAGCCGGTTGACAGGATTGGCTGGGTTGGTAACTATTTCGATAACACCTCTGTTTTTGTAGGTAAGTATATCGGGTCAAACATGTTCGCCCAGGTGATGTTATCCCTTCGTTATGATGAAAAGAAGCGAACCTTTGGAGGTTATACGCTTGAACCGGATTTTGGACTTGAACTGCGCAGCCCGCTGGGGAATATCCAGTGGAATTTGGTTCCTTCCCATCCGGAAAACTGGTATATAAATGATAGTTCGTTTACCATTTCCTGGAATTTCGCGTTTTAGCGGGGGAACGGCGGCGGGAACCTGCACGGTTAGTTCCCCGCGGACTCCCACAGGGGCCCGAAAATCGGGGAGTTATGGGTTTTTTATGGTTTTCGGGGTAAAAATCGCCCCGCGGGTGGTTGATTTTTTGCAAACTGCGTAAGCAGCCCATTTATCGTGGATTTTTTGCGCTTGATGCCGCAAAAAATCCCGATTATCCGGCGTGCTTACGCAGTTTGCAGGGTAAAAAATCGCCCTTGCAGGCGATTTTTGAAGGTTTTATGCGCGAAGCGCGACAAACTGCTAGGAGTAAAGATGCGTCGTAGTTTTGTTCTGTGTGCCGTTATTGTTACCGTTTATTTCGGTTTGGTGAACGTTTCCCCCTCCCGCGCCCAGGAGGACGCGGAGTGGTACCTGGGCAAGCCCATCAGGAACATCGTGTTTTCCGGGCTCCGCCATACCTCCGCCCAGGAACTGGAGGGCATACTAAACGCCTATATCGGCCAGAATTACACCTACGAACTGGTGGAAGAACTCCAAATCCGGCTCTTTGCCCTGGGTTTTTTTGAGATGCTCATCCCCGATACGGTTCCATCGGACGTGGAACGTACCGGGACCATCCTCCGTTTCACCGCCGTCGAGCGGTCCGTTATCTCACGTATCACCTTCACGGGAAACAGCCGCCTCCGTTCCGGCGAACTGCTGGATGTCGTTACGCTGAAAAACGGGGACCGGGTAGACCCGCGCCGGATCGAGAGCGAAGAACAGGCGCTGATCGACAAGTACCTGGAAAAGGGGTATACCCAGGTAACGATCCGCTCAGATGTCCAGAGCAACTCCGGAGGAGAGGCGGTAGTTACGTTTCACATTACCGAAGGGGAGCAGGTTACCGTCCAGGAGTTCCGTTTCGATGGAATCGCCGCGTTTTCCGTCCGGGCCCTCAGAAATCAACTGTCGCTCAAGGCAAAGGGCCCGTTCAGCGCCGGGACCTTTCAGGAGTCCAAACTTATCGAGGACCGTGAGTCCATCCTCCAGTACTACCGGGACCGGGGCTATATTGACGCCGTAATCCGGGACGTAAAGCGGGAGGAAGTTACCGACGAGAAGGGCAACAAGAGCCTTATCCTTACGTTCGTGATCGACGAAGGGGAGCGTTTTACCTTTGGCGGCATTACGTTTACGGGGAACCGTATTTTTTCCACCGAACAGTTGCAGCGGCAGGTCTACTCCAAAGTGGGGGAGGAACTGCGGGCCAGCAGGCTGGAGGCGGACCTGCAGCGCGTCGCGGACCTCTATTTTGAAAGCGGTTATATCTTTAACAGCATTACCAGGGAAGAACAGCGGGCAAACACCGAGGTCACCTACCATGTCGATATCGTCGAGCGGGGCCGGGCCCACATTGAAAGCATCCGTATCCTGGGAAACGAAAAGACCAAAACCGAGGTCATACTGCGGGAAATACCGCTGGAACCGGGGGACGTATTTTCCAAAACCAAGATCTCCGACGCCATGCGGAACCTCTACAACCTCCAGTACTTTTCCGCGATTATTCCCGAAATGGGGCAGGGAAGCGCCGAAAACCTGATGGATCTGGTGTTCCAGGTCGAAGAACAACTGACCACGGATATCCAGTTCGGCCTTACCTTTTCCGGCACCGCCGATCCCGACCAGTTTCCCATTTCGGGGCTCCTGCGCCTTAACGACCGTAACTTCCTGGGCGGGGGAAACAGTCTGGGGATAGAGCTAAGCGGTTCCCCGGATACCCAAAACCTGTCCTTTACCTACAACCACCGCTATGTCTTTGGGCTGCCCCTGTCCCTGGGAATGGATTTTTCCATCTCCCATGTCCAAAAACTTACGCCGATGGATAACACAAAGCCCTTCTTCAACGGGGACGAAACCTTCGCCTTTCCCGACGGCTTTACCTCCTACGATGAGTACGCGAATGCCAGTACCTACCCGGCGGAATTCCTTATGCGCTACAACCAGTGGTACTTTTCCCTGGGCTTTTCCTCCGGCTACCGCTGGCTCACCTCGCTGGGTGTTCTGTCCGCCGGCGGGGGGCTGCGGATGGGGCTTATCCTGAACAGTTACAACGCGGACCTGTTCAGACCCTTCGATCCCACCATTCGCAGGAACAACAACAAGGTTACCCCCTCCAATTCCCTCTGGTTTTCGCTGAGTCTGGATCAGCGGGATATCTACTACGATCCCTCAAACGGCTACTTTGCCAGCCAGCGTTTCGGCCTGTACGGGGTACTGCCCGCGGAACTGGAAAAGTATATCCGCAGCGACACCAAGGCGGAGTACTTTCATACCCTCCTCAACATCCCCGTGAGTGAACAGTGGAGTTTCAAAGTTATCGGCGGCCTGCATACGGGACTTTCCTTTATCATGCCGCAGCCCGGCCAGACATCCGCCATTGTTGAACGGGCGAACCAACTGGCGATAGACGGCATGTTCATAGGCCGGGGCTGGGAATCGGAGTATACCCACAAAGGGCTGGCCCTGTGGGAAAACTGGGCGGAATTGCGCATACCCGTTGTGCCGGGGATTCTGGCCTGGGACTTTTTCTTTGACATTGCCGGCGTAAGCCCAAGTCCCAAGGACTTTTTTACGAACTTTAACCCCGACAGCCTGCGCTACAGCCTTGGGGGAGGGCTCCGCTTTACCGTCCCCCAGTTCCCGCTCCGGTTCAGCTTTGCCAAGCGTTTCAAGACCGTGGACGGGGTTGTCCAATGGGAAACCGGTTCCCTAGGGGGTAAAGACTCCCTTTTCGGCGGTCTGGATTGGGTTCTCTCGTTTGTTACGAGTTACTAATTTCGGGTTCCGCGGAGGAGATCGTCGTGAAAAAGCGCGTATTCGTACTGTGTTTCCTGTGCTGCGGGGTCCTGATCCAGGCCCAGCAGCTTACCCGTTTCGCGGTTGTGGACCTTTCCCGGGTTTACATGGCCTTTCTGCGCGATTCACGGGCGGTCCGGGAGTGGGAAGACGCCAGCGCCCAGGTTCAGCGGGAAGTGGACCGGAGATACGCGGAGATTCAGGAACTCCAGTCCCGCAAGGTGAACGCGGAAATGCAGGGGAACGAGGACGAGGCCCTAAGGCTGGAAAGCCAGATATACCGCCGTACCGAGGCCCTTAGGGAGTACTACCAGGTAAAGAACGCCGAACTCGAAGACCGGAAAAACAAGCTCTCCCAGTCGGATTCCTTTCTGGAACAGGTCTATGACGAGATCCGTTTTATCGCGGAAAGCGAGGGCTACAGTACCATACTTAGATTGAAAGAAAATTCTGATATATTATGGTATAGTCCGACTGTTGATATTACGGACAAGTTGATACAAAATTTAATATCCAAGGCGGGCCGGTAGCGAACCAGGGGCCGCCCGGAGGGGAGGTCCTTACGAGTCAAAGCGCGTCTTCTACACCCATGCGGGATCAGTACCAACGGATCAAGCATGAGCATCCTGGAGAGGTGCTGTTTTTTCGCTTGGGGGATTTCTACGAGATGTTTGCCGGGGACGCCCTGGAAACCTCCGCCCTCCTGGGCCTTACCCTGACCAGCCGGAACGGACTGCCCATGTGCGGAATTCCCTACCACGCCGCCCGGACCTACATTGCCAGACTCCTCAAGCACGGGAAAAAGGTGGCGATCTGCGAACAGCTTTCCGAGCCGGGGAAGGGCCTCATCGAGCGCCGGGTCGTGGAGGTAGTTACCCCCGGTACCGCCCTTGACGAGGACTACCTGGACAAGGGAAGCGCGAACTACCTCGCGGGCCTGGCCCTGTACCACGATTCCCTGGGCTTTGCCTGTATTGATATTTCGTCAGGCGATTTCCGGGTAACGTCCTTTCCCAGGGAGGGGTCCGGAAGGCTTCGCCAGGAGTTTGAACGCCTCCAGGTCCGGGAACTTATCGTCCAGGAATCCCTGCTGGAAGAAACGGGGGACATCGCGCGGGCAATCCGGGAACGCCCCAATCTCGTGGTAAACCGCTGGGCGGACTGGCTGTTCGACCAGGACCGCAGCCGGGAACGGCTGTGCCGCCAGTTTAAGGTATCCAACCTGCGGTCGTTCGGCCTTGAGGACTCAGGCGCGGAGATCCTCGCGGCCGGGGCCCTGCTGGACTACCTGGACGATACCGCCAAGACCATGATCCCCCACGTCCGCGGCATTGTGGCCTACCAGGACAGCGAGTACACCGGAATCGACGAGTCGACCCAGCGGAATTTGGAACTGGTCAGGAACCTCCACGGCCAGGATTCCCGTTATTCCCTGCTGGAAGTGATGGACGAAACCAGGACCTCAATGGGCAGGCGGCTCTTGAAGTGGCGTATCCTCCACCCCCTGCGGGAGACCGCGGCTATCGGGGCCCGGCTTGACATCGTGGAAACCCTCTACCGGGACCAGAGCCGCCTGGGAAATCTGAGGGAACTCATGGCCAAGACCCCGGACCTTGAACGGCTAAGCAGCCGGGTGGCGATGGAAAAGGCCCACGGCAAGGATATGCTGGCGGTAAAAAACGCCCTTGACTCCCTGGACCTGGTATGCGCCAGGCTTGGAACCCTCGATCTGCCGTTTGAAAGCCCCCGCGCCAGGGCCCTGTACGATCAGCGCGGCCTTTCCGGGGAGGGGAGCCTCGCGCGGCTGCTTGGGCTTAGGGAACTCCTGGGCCGGGCCCTGGTGGAAGATCCCTCGATCCTCCTTACCGAGGGGAACCTGATACGCGACGGCTACCATGAGGAACTTGACGGGCTAAAAAGGCTCAGGGATAACGGCCGGCAACTGCTGGAGGAATACCTTGAGGAAGAGCGGCAGCAAACCGGTATTCCGGGCCTCAAAATACGGTACAACCGGATCATCGGGTACTACATGGAGGTGGCCAAAGCCCATCTGGGCAAGGTACCGCCCCATTTTATCCGCCGGCAGGGGATTGCCGGGGCCGAACGCTTCACGAGTAACCACCTGGCCTCCCTGGAATCGGACATCAACGGCGCCCAGGACCGGATCATCAGCCTGGAACGGGACCTGTTCCTCGAACTGCGGGCAAAGGCACAGGACCGCCTTGAGGACCTGTTTTCGGCGGCCGCGCTCCTGGCGGAACTGGACGTGGCGCAGTCCCTGGCCCGTGCCGCCACGATCCGCCACTGGATCCGGCCCCAGGTGGACCGCGGCACGGGCCTCCTGATCCTGGAGGGCCGCCACCCGGTGGTGGAAGCCCACCTGCCCGCGGGGGAATTTATCCCCAACGACGTGATCCTGGGCTGCGACCAGATGCCGGGGGACCGTTTTTCCTTTGCCCTGATAACCGGCCCCAACATGGCGGGAAAATCAACCTACCTGCGGGCGGCGGCCCTTATCGTCCTCATGGCCCAGACAGGCTCCTTTGTTCCCGTGCGGGAGGCCCGCATCGGGATAGCGGACCGGATCTACTGCCGCGTGGGGGCCTCCGACAACCTGGCCAGGGGGGAATCCACGTTCCTGTCCGAGATGAACGAGACCGCCTACATCCTCAACACGGCCACGGAGAGGAGCCTGGTGATCATGGACGAAGTGGGCCGTGGAACCGGCATCAGGGACGGGCTTTCAATAGCCTGGGCGGTCTGCGAGGACCTGCTGGACCGCGTCGGATGCCGTACCCTCTTTGCCACCCACTACCACGAACTTTCCCGCATTGCCCATCCCCGCCTCGTGAACCGTTCCATGGAAGTCCTCAACAAAGACGGGGAGATACGCTTCCTCCGCCGCCTTAAAGAGGGCCCCTCCGAAGAATCCCACGGCCTCTACGTGGCCCGCATGGCGGGGCTTCCGGAGCCCGTACTGCGCCGGGCCCAGCTTGTCATGGAAGAGGGGGCCAAAACGGCGTTTCCCCCCGCCGCCCTTTCCCCCACCGGCGGGGGGGGGCGGGGGGGGCCCCCCGGGGGGGGGGGGCCCGCGGGCGCGCCCCCCCGGCCCGCGGCGGGGGGCCGCCCCAGCGGGCCCAGCGGGCGCG
>JAIRND010000182.1 GCA_031258225.1 Treponema sp.
CCTGGCGGAATCCCGGTCTATGTTATTCCAAAAGAAACTCTACCAGAATCCTCGTTGTTATTTCCAATTCACCGGCGGGCACTATGGTTGAACCGCTGCCGGCGGCGGCTTCCTGGACCATTGATTGATTCAAGAATCTGTTGGTTATCGGCGAAATTTGTTGATTTCCCTCTTCCGATATGCTTAATACCCTGATTATTTTTAATTGTGAAAGTTCGGCATATTGATTGGCTTTTTCAACGGCTTTTTGAAACGCGAGTTCGCGGGATCTGATAAAGTATTCAGTATTGCTTTTTACACTGAAATTTAGCTGGTTTAACTCTATTCCATTGATTTGAATAAGCCGATCGATTATTCCGGAAATCTTTTCATTGTCTGTATCGATATCCTCAATGGAAAAAGTTATTCTCTGTTCGGCTTTTTGGCCAATCAACACACGTCTGTTGATATATTCATATTCAGAATTAAACGTCAATGAGGTGGTGGCTATATTTTTATCTTCAACATTCGCCTCTTTTAATATGATCAGGGCCTGTCTAACCATGTTACTTACTTCGTCCTGGGCCAGTTTGGTTGTTTGGGCAACTTTGCTTAACGAAACGGTCATCTGAATCGTGTCCGGCTGAACCAGTACGGTACCGGTTCCAAAGACCGAAATGGTACTTTGCCGTTGTTGTTCATCTTTTTTATCGCAGCCTGATATGAGCGGAATGGCCGCTATAAGAAGGAATACCGGCAAATGCCCCGCGTTTATAACATTGTTCATAGCATTGTCTCCGTTGCCCCAATACTATGCGCGGATATTGTTTTGTCAATGCTTGGAGCGTAACCGCCAGGGCTGGCCTGGGACAGGACGATGCATGGTGCCAGGCCCATCGGCGTTTACTTTTGTTTGCGGGGGCTTTTTCTTGACCTTTGTATCAGGCCACGATGGTGGTTATCGTGGGTATAAGGGCCGGTTGAACAAAAAACGTAAGCTGATCTGGGGAGCGGGTTGCTGTTGGAGGAAATCAACGGATCGTTATACCTAAGTAAACGCGCATGGTGCCTGGCACATGCCTAGACCGAAGAACTATAGCGGCCTTTTTCAAGGATATTGACCTGTACTCTTTTTTCCTCCGGGTCCAGCACCCCATAATCCCGCACGCCGCCGCGTGAGGCTGTTTTATGGGCCAGGTTTAGCGGCGTAACGCCATGCGTTACGCATTGACGGCAGACTGGTGAGCAGGTAGACTAAAAGTATGGAAGACCGGGTAATATTCAGTCCTTCGGCATTCAAACATCACGAAACCGAAACTGACATCTACCGGGCTATTGAGACCAAAATCTACGAAGGCCGGATAAAAGGCTGGGACAACAAGTTCGCTATTGTCGGTTTCAACGCTAAAGGGAATCCGATTGAAGTGATGTACAACGTCATCGATAGCGGCAACATTCAGGTTTTCCATGCGATGAAGGCCCGTAAAGGCGTAATTGCTCAACTTGACAGGCTGAATGGAGACTAAGATGGCATATATGACCGATGAAGAAGCGGACGCCCTGGACGAAGAACTGACCCGTACTATCCCTGAACTGGGACCAAACGGCGAGGGTTTTTTTTCTGGCAAGGGGTACCAGATAATCGCTGTGGACGAGGGTACTGCCCGTATCCTGAACGCGAAAGCGTTAGCCACGCATCGCACTCCTTCTGAATTGGTAGCGGAGATGGTCCGCGAACAACTAGCGGCGGCCACGGGGTGACAGGCTGCTGGGAGCCTGTGGGACTTTATTGATTTTTTGCATATTTATGCAAAAAATCTCGATTAACCAGCCCCTTACGGAGTTTGCAAATTTATACGATTTTAGGGCAAAGCCCCACAAACTCCTAGATTTCCCAGAGGGTTTTAAGATCCAGGCTGAAAGGCGGCAGCACTGATACCGGAATAACGGCGTCTTTTTTATAGACTGAAGAACTATAGCGGCCTTTTTCAAGGATATTGACCTGTACTCTTTTTTCCTCCGGGTCCAGCACCCAGTACTCCCGCACACCGGCGTTAAGGTAGCTTTCGAATTTCAGAAGCATCAGTTTGTGGGTATTGGAGGGGGAAAGTATTTCCATCACCAGATCGGGGGGGCCGTCAACGGAGCTTTTGGAAAGTTTGGATTTGTCGCAGACCACCAGTATGTCGGGCTGGACCACCGTATCGTCGGAGCGGTCCTCTTCCGGGAAAAGCCGGACATCCAGGGGGGCGGCAAAAACTTTGCAGGGCTTATCATGGAGAAAAATGGCAAGCTGGACAAGCAGTTCCCCAAGTATAGTCTGGTGTTCCACCGTGGGAGAGGACATCATAAAGGCTTCGCCTTCGATGATCTCGTACCGTTCGGGGCCTTCCCATTCAAGGTAGTCCGCGTAGGTAAAACGATCATCGTTGTGTAAGGACCGCGGGGGATCGGACATACCTATACTATAGCCCCTATTTGATCGATTCGCAATACTCCGGTACAATAGGCTTGACAAGTCCAATATCGAACATAACGGCAAAATACATTTTGAGGAGGCAATAAAGTGCGGCAATTTTATGTTCATTCGCAAAAGGGAGAGGACCTGTGGGCGGGAACCTGCCCGGAACCCCTGGAAGACGGGACCAACGGCCCCTTCCGTTCAATTAACGGCGCCCTTGAAACCATTCAGAAACTGAATCACCAGGGCAGGCTTGACGGGGCGGTGGTTTACCTCAAGGGCGGGGATTACGAATTAAAGGATCCACTTATCCTGCGGGAGCGCCATTCGGCAAACATAACCTTTGAACCCTATCCCGGCGAGACCGTTGCCTTTTCGGGGGCTGTCAAATTGAAAGACTTTACCGTTACTACGGTCAACGGCAAAACGGCCTGGAAAATCCATATCCCCCAGGTTAAGGCGGGCATGTGGCAGCCCAGGGCGCTCTATGTAAACGGTCAGGCGCGGAAACGCTCGCGGTTCCCCAAAAACGGGACACTGCGCATCACGGGTACACCCGGCGGCCTTGAAGCGCGGGACCTTTTTGATCACACAAGGGTATTCGACATTAACCCTGATGACGTAAAAGAAATCAAAACCCTTGTGGGCAGCGAAATTATCGTTGTCCATTACTGGGTTGACGAACATATCCCCGTAACCGCCTATGAAAACGGAAAGGTTTATTCCGACAGGGATTCTATTTTTAATCTTAGGGATGATTTTACGGATCGGTTCGCCCGGTTCTGGATAGAGAACGTGTTTGAAGCCCTGTCAGAAGACGGCGAGTGGTACCTTAACCGGACGGCGGGGGATCTCTACTACCTGCCCCTGGAAGGGGAAAGCCCGGAAAATACCCTGGTGGAACTGCCCGTCCTGAGCAGGCTGCTGGTTATGGATAATGTTGAAGGCATCGGTTTCCGTAACATCACCTTCAAATGCACCAACTGGGACTACGCTCCCCCGGCGCCGGACAACTCGGCCCATGAACACTACGGTTCCCGGCTCTTTGCCGCGTCTCCCCAGGCGGCGGTTTTTTCCGACAGCGCCCTCTGTCTTTACGGCGCGAAAAACGTTGTTTTCGACCACTGTGAAATCCGCGACATCGGCAACAACGCCCTCCTTATAGGCCCCGGTTCCAGCCATTGCCGGGTTGTCAATTCCCACATCCACGACTGCGGCATGACCGGCGTCCGTATCGAAGGGGACGACGCCTATACCAAAAACGGAAAAGTTACCGCCTACAACGCGGTAACGGGCTGCAAGATCCACGATTGTACCCAGGTGTTTTTCAGCGCCATAGGAATTTTCATCAAGGACAGTTTCGGCAACTGCCTCAAGGGGAACGAGATTTACAACCTGGAATACACCGGCATTTCCTGCGGCTGGGTTTGGGGCTACAACGAATCGACTACCCATCACAACATCATTGAGGATAACCATATTCACCACCTGGGTACGGGCCTTATGAGCGATATGGGCGGCATTTACCTGCTTGGCCCCCAGCCGGGTACCGAACTAAGGGGCAACCTTATCCACGATGTTAAAAAGGCCAATTACGGCGGCTGGGGTATTTATCTGGACGAAGGCTCAAGCTATGTGGTGGTTGAAAAAAACAAAGTGTACAACACAACCTGCGAGGCGTACTTTCAGCATTACGGCATGGAAAATATTATCAGGGACAACGATTTCTCCTCCGCGTCGGGCGAGGGCGTGATCGGCCTTGGCCGTATCAAAAACGGCTGCGTTGCCTTTAACCTTATCCGTAATACGCTCAAGGCCGAAAAGGGGACCCCGGTTTTCCACATCGGCCACATTGCCAGGGCAAAAGCGGGTTTCTTTGTCAGCGAGGCCAACGGCATCAGCTACGACCGGGAAACGCCTTTCTTTTCCGCCCGGGACGGAAAGGAAACCTGCGGTGTCGAAGAATGGCAATCCTGGGGGTTCGATACGACAAGTAACATTACTGCCAATTAGGCTGGCAGCCTGATCCTGATACACAGCCGGGCGCTTGTACTTGTGGGCCTTGCCGGGTAGACTCGCAGAAAAGGACGGAAGTCCCCGTGTGGAGGAAACAATGGCGGTGCGGCGGATTTTTGTGGAGAAGAAGCCGGGGTTCGACGGGGAAGCGGTTCGGCTGCGGGAAGACCTGGCAAATTTCCTGATGTTTCCCGGGCTTGCCGGTTTGAAGGGCTTAAGGATACTGAACCGTTACGCCGCAGAGGGCCTAAATGACGATCAGTTCCGCCGGGTTACAGCCCTGGTCTTTTCCGAACCCCAGTGCGACCGGGTCTTCGACGAAATTCCATTGGAACCGGGGGACCGCTGTTTCGGTGTTGAGTACCTCCCCGGTCAGTACGATCAGCGTTCAGATTCGGCGGAACAGTGCGCGGAACTGGTGGCGGGAATCCGGCCCCGGATTCGAAGCGCCCGGTTTTATATTCTTACACCCGGCGATCTTCCCGTTTCCGGGGAGGCCCTGGAAGCGGTTAAGCGTTACCTGATCAACCCGGTGGACTCACGGGAGGCTTCCCCCGAAATTCCCCTTGAGGATGAGGAAACCCGCGCGGAGGATGTTCCCGTCCTCCGGGGTTTTACAGGGGAAGGCAATCTTGAGAAACTGGGCCGGGACTACGCCCTGGCTATGGGTGTAGAGGATCTGCGGTTCTGCCGGGATTACTTTGCCTCCACCGGGCGGGACCCAAGCCTTGCCGAACTGAGGGTTCTTGATACCTACTGGTCGGACCACTGCCGCCACACCACCTTTACCACCAGCCTGGAACATGTTGATATTGCCGACCCGGCGGCGCGGCGGGCCTGGGAATTGTACGAGGCGGCGCGGCGGGAAGTGTACGGCCCGGCGGAGGGGTCCCGTTTCCCCGCGAAACCCCGTTCCCTTATGGATATGGCTACTATCGGGGCAAAACTCCTCAAGAAACGGGGGCTTGCCGGGCAGGTGGAAGAATCCGCGGAGATCAACGCCTGTACCATCAGAATCGAGGCGGAATTCGGCGCTGCCAGTGAACCCTGGCTGCTTCTTTTCAAGAACGAGACCCACAACCACCCTACGGAGATTGAACCCTTTGGGGGGGCCGCGACTTGCCTGGGGGGG
Source organism: Treponema sp. (assembly GCA_031258225.1). Taxonomy (GTDB): domain Bacteria; phylum Spirochaetota; class Spirochaetia; order Treponematales; family Breznakiellaceae; genus JAISFT01. The sequence continues at coordinate 5,589 of JAIRND010000182.1, forward strand.
GCCATCCGGGACCCCCTTTCCGGCAGGGCCTACGTGTACCAGGCCATGCGGATTACCGGCGGGGCCGACCCAAGAGAAAAACTGGAACATACCCTGCGTGGAAAACTGCCGCAGATAAAAATTGCCCACGACGCGGCGGCGGGTTACTCGTCCTACGGCAACCAAATAGGGCTGGCCACAGGCCAGGTGGCGGAATTCTACCACAGCGGTTTCCTTGCCAAGCGGATGGAACTGGGCGCGGTGATCGCCGCTGTCCCCGCAGCCTGGGTGCGCCGGGAGGAACCGGCCCCCGCGGACGTGGTGATCCTGGTGGGAGGAAAGACCGGCAGGGACGGAATCGGCGGGGCCACAGGCTCCAGCAAAATGCACTCCGGCGCATCGGTAACAAGCGCCGGGGCGGAGGTACAGAAGGGGAACCCGGTGGAGGAACGCAAACTCCAGCGGCTTTTTCGCGGCAGCCGGGCCGCCGCCCTTATCAAACGCTGTAATGACTTTGGCGCGGGAGGGGTGTCGGTTGCGGTAGGAGAACTGGCGGCGGGCCTGGACATTGATCTGGACGCGATTCCCAGGAAGTACGCGGGTCTTAACGGCATCGAACTTGCCATTTCCGAATCCCAGGAACGGATGGCGGTGGTGGTGGCCGCCGCAGATGTTGATGAATTTATCGCCCTGGCGGCGGCGGAGAATCTTGACGCCACGGTCATCGCCAAGATTACCGCAGGTAATCAGATTACCTGTGGTAATCAGATTACCGCAGGTAATCAGGGCACAGCGGCCAGACTCCGTATGTTTTGGCGGGGCAAGACCATCGTGGACCTGGACCGGAAATTTCTGGATTCCAACGGTGCGCCCCGTTCGGCGCGGGTCCGTATTCCCCCGGCGGAACCGTCCCGGGCGCGGTTTGACGCGGAGGGCACGGCGGCCCCCCGGTTCCTGCTGGACGCCCTTGAGCGGGAACTTGGTTCCCTGCGTTCTGGGAGCCGCCGGGGCCTGCAGGAACGCTTTGACGGGTCTATCGGCGCTTCTTCGGTCCTGTTTCCCTGGGGCGGCGGGGAACAGGGTACCCCGGAGTGCGGCATGGCGGCGCTGATCCCTTCCCTGGAAAAACAGAGCCGCACCGCCAGCCTTTTCTGTTTTGGCTACGATCCCGATCTCCTGGCCCAAAACCCCTATGTGGGGGCAAAGGGGTCTGTTAGGGAAGCCCTGGCAAAATTCGCCTGCCTGGGCGGGGACTACCGGGACGCCTATCTGAGTCTGCAGGAATACTTTGAGCGGCCGGAAAGCCCGGAAACCTGGGGTAAACCGGCCCTGGCCCTGCTGGGGGCCCTGGAAGCCCAGATAGAGCTGGGGGTTCCCGCCATCGGGGGAAAGGACTCCATGTCCGGCAACTACCGGGACCGGAATCTTAACATTGATATTGCCGTACCCCCCACCCTGGTAGCTTTTACCGCGGGGACCTGCGCCGCCGCCCAGGTTCGTTCCGGCGCCCTCCATGGTCCGGCGGGGGCCCCGATCATCCTGTTGGCCCAGCAAGACAGCCAAGATAATCCGGGATCTGTAGAGAACCGGTCCGGAGATCAATCCGGGGGAGATGTCCCCGTTCCGGCGCTGGGTGAATGGGATATTTTCCGGGCCAACATGGCCGCCCTAAGAGAACTGGGGGAAGCCGGCCTGGCTGCGGCCGCCTACCCGGTTCAAAGCGGCGGGGTGGCGCTAAGTCTGGCCCTCATGGCCTTTGGCAACAATATTGGGGTGGAAGCGGAGGCGGCTTCCTTTCCCCTGGCCGGGGGGCCCAGCTACCAGGGTTCGGTCCTGGTTTTGTTAAAGGCCGAAGATCTCCCGAAACCGGCGGACCCGGCGGCCTGTTCCTCAGGGATTCCGGCCATAGGCCGCCGGGCGGCGGCCATCCTGGAAAAGGCCGGCCGCTGGGCTGTCGCGGGCCATACCCTGGCGGAACCGGTCTTTCGTATATGCGCCGGGCGGCCTGTCGCGGAGGGGGACGGACAAAAAACGGCAGCCGGCGCGGAACTACCCGGCGGGAACGAGCCCTCGCGGCCTCCGGCAGCTCCGCCCGCGGAAGTCCCCCTGGCGGTCCTCCGCCGCGCCTATGAACGTCCCTTGGCCCAGGTGTACCCCCAAACATCCACCGGGGCAACCGTGGCGGATGAAACGGAGAAAGATAAAACGTACCCATTTTCTCTTTTCTTATCCCCCCTCCCGCCGGCGGCCGGGGGCCTGGCGGCATCCCGGCGGCGGGACAATAATTTCGCCGTAAAAACCTCCGCCGGCTCGCCCCTGGTAGTGCTGCCGGTGTTTCCGGGAACCAACTGTGAATGGGACATGGAACGGGCCTTTAGGGAAGCGGGAGCCAGGACCAGGCTGGCCGTTTTCCGCAACCGGAACCGGGAGGACATCGCGGGCTCCATCGCGGAACTGGCCCGGGCCCTTGCCGGTGCCCAGATCCTTGCCCTTTCCGGGGGTTTCAGCGCGGGGGACGAGCCGGACGGTTCAGGTAAATTTATCGCCAATGTACTGCGCTCGGCGGCAATCGCGGAGGAGGTAACAAAATTGCTGGAACAGCGGGACGGCCTCGTGCTGGGCATTTGTAACGGCTTCCAGGCCCTTATCAAACTGGGACTTGTACCCTACGGCAAGATCATGGACGCCGCTGAAACCATGCCCACCCTCAGCTTTAACCGCATAGGCCGTCATGTGTCCCGAATGGTAAGAACCAGAGTCATGTCCGCCCTTTCCCCCTGGCTTGCCCTGGAAGAGCCGGGGGCGGTCCACGTACTGCCGGTAAGCCACGGGGAGGGCCGGCTTGTGATCCGGCGGGAGGAAGGGGAGGAGCTATTCAAAAAAGGACAGACAGCTTTCTGCTATGTTGACGCGGGGGGGAATCCCACCATGGCGGAACCGGACAACCCCAACGGGTCGGACTTTGCCATAGAAGGGCTGTGCAGCCCGGACGGCAGGATTCTGGGAAAGATGGCCCACTCGGAACGGCGGGGCGATTCTGTGCATATCAACATCCCCGGCAATAAAAGGCAGCGAATCTTCGAGGCGGGGGTCATGTATTTCCGGGCCTAACGCCAGACACGGAATTTGGGCGCATCCCCGGCTCATGGTTGTCGCGTGCGTGACAATTTCAAAAGGGGACCAGGCTACAGCGTAACTCCGTTTTTGAATATGGCAATCTCCCGGCAGTCATGCCCTTCACTTTTGGTTCTTGTCCGGCCGGAAGCAACCGCCCCGATAAGCTGAAGCAATTCCGCGAGAAT
>JAIRND010000151.1 GCA_031258225.1 Treponema sp.
ATGATGAAAAAGGCATCTGAGGGACGACCTGCAGTGGGAGGCTGGGCAACAAAGCTGCCTCCCCCACCTATACTTCTCCTGATCCTGCTGCTCTGGCTGCCCGCGGGGGCGGGGGCGCAGGCGGCGCTGGGGGCGGCGGATATGGACCGGCTCCTGGGCACGGAGGCGGTGGACTTCGCGGCGGCGGCCCTGTGGGTTCAGAGCGCGGCGGGTCTTGACCCCGGCGTTCCGCTGCCGGCGGAGGGGGGAAAACCCATCCGTCTTGACGAGTTCGCCTTCATGCTGGTCCGGGCCTTTGGCTTCAAGGGTGGGATCATGTACACCCTGTTTCCCGGCCCGCGCTACGCCTACCGGGAGCTGGTCTACCGCAGGGTTCTGGAGGGCCGCCTTGATCCGGCCCAGACGGTTTCCGGGGAACGGCTGCTCTACGTTCTGGGCAGGGCGCTTGAGTGGAGGGATAACCGGTGAAGCGGAGGCTCCTTCTGGGGGCGTTGTTGGCCGCCGCCCTGCGGCTGTACGCCCTGGACTACGGTATTACCCTGCACCAAACCGTGGAACTGTCCGGCGCGGAAGGCGATAATCCGGAATTGACCTACACGCCGGGGCTTGGTCCCTGGCTGTCGGAGGCTTCCGGGGAAACCGTGGATTTTTACCTGTCGGCCTTTGCGAACATGAGGTACGACGCGGGGGCCTGGCGTTTCGTGCCGGAACTGGGCCGTCTTTCCCTGCTCTACCGTCCGCTGAGCGGCCTTGGCCTGGAGTTGGGCCGTATCCGCCACAGTGATCCAAATAACCTGGTTGTATCCGGCTTGTTTGACGGCCTTATGGGGACCTTTGACCTGGGGAACACCCGGCTTTCCCTGGGGACTTTTTACAGCGGATTTCTGTACCGGGATACGGCAAAAATATTCATGACCGCCGCGGACAGTTCCTGGAACTACAGCGCGGCGGGGGATATGGTTTTTTCTTTTGCCGGACGGCGTCTTATCAGTACGGCCGGCTGGGAAGTACCATCCCTCTTTGGAAGCCCGCACGGTCTGGTGGTGGACATCCTTGCCCAGTTTGATCTGAACGCCGAGGCGGAAAAACTGGACAGCCAGTACTGTTCGTTACGGTTTAACTTTTCGCCGCTGCCATCCGTGTATGCCCGGCTTGGAACGGTGATAGGTTTTGCGGAGTACCGCACGGCCGGGGATACGGAGGGGCAAATCAACCTGGCCCTGAGCGCCGGCCTTGATTGGGCGTTTCCGGGCGCGGCGGAAGACGTTGTTAGTTTTGGTGTTGTCTGGGCATCCGGCGGGATCGACAACTCATTCCTGGGACCGTTCCGGCCCGTTACCTTGTTTTCGTCCAGCGGTGTGGTAAGCGCCGGCTTGGCGGGTCTGGCGACTCTGCGGGGAAGCTATACGGTCCGGCTGCTGGAAAACCTGTCCCTTGATCTTGACTGCCGCTATTTTTTCCGGGGCAATCTGGAGACGTTTGATACGCTGCCGCTGACCCTTGACCAGGGGAAAAGGGCCCTGGGGGGAGAGCTGTACTGGTCTGTTATCTGGGTCCCGGTATCGGACATTTCGGTGGTGTGGGGGGCCGGGCTGTTTTTCCCCGGTCTGGGAAACGCCGTTCAGGGGGCCGCGCCGCCGCGCTGGAAAAGCATGCTTACCCTGACGTTTTCCATGTGAGATTTTTTCTATGTGAGATTAAGGAGGATACTTTGAACGTGAAAACGACGCGCGTGATACAGAGGTTAATGGGTGTACTGGTCGTCCTGACCGTACTGTCCCGCGCCGGCCCTCTCCGCGCCCAGACGCCCACGGCCCGTATTCAGGAACTAAGCGGCACGGTGGAAGTTCAGCTTCCGGGAAGTTCCCAGTGGATAAGCGCCAGCGTGGGGATGGACCTTGAGCAGTCCTCCATCATCTCCACGGGCCTGCGGAGCAGCGCCACCCTGCTGATAGGCCAGTCCAGAATAATGGTGCGGCCCCTGACCAGGCTGAGTATTGAGGAACTGTCCGCGCAGCAGAACACGGAACAGGTAAGCCTTTTTCTGCGGACCGGAAAAGTCCGGGTGGAGGTAACGCCTCCCCAAAACGGGAGAACCAACTTTATGTTACGCAGTCCCCAGGCAACCAACTCGGTACGGGGAACGACTTTTGAGTTTGACACGGTACGGCTTACCGTGGAGGAAGGCCGGGTGTGGTTTGCCCCCAGCGCCGGGGGCAGTTCCGCGCTGGTCCGGGCGGGGGAATCCAGCGCCTATATCGAGGCGGCGGTACTGGTAAGCCCTCCCCACGCCATTGTCGATCTCTTAAGACCGGAACTTCCGCCGGGTACGGAAAACGGCGCCGCAATGCCGGAACCCGCGCCGCGTCCGCCAAGCATCGGCATCGACACGGGTATCAGCGTCAGTTGGTAACACCGGCGGCATGAACTTTAAGCGGCGTTCAGTTCTTATCGCCCTGGGGACCGTTGTCCTTTTTTCTTTTATTGACCTGTCCGGGGCCTTTACCCTGATCGAAAACCGGATCCAGGACAGTTTTCTGCGGTTCAGACCAAAACGGGAACGTCCCAACCGGACGGTTTTTCTGGAAATAGACGATGAGGCCACCGTCCATATCGGCGTTTTTCCCTGGCCCCGTTCGGTCATGGCCGACAGTCTTGTGCGGCTTAAGGAATACGGCGTCAGCCATGCCATATTCGACATTGAATACATCGATAAAAGCCCCTCCGCTGTGGACGCGGTCTACCTTGAGCAGGGACTTCCCGGCGATTTTAGCCAAACTTTTTCCGAAATAAACGCCAACTTTAGGGATTTTATCGGCGCCGTGTTGGAAGAGCGCCTGAGCTGGGACACGATAGTCCCAATTGCCGATACTATCTCCGCCTCCATCGCGGAAGGGGAAACGGCCCTGCTGGAAAAGGCGCGGGGTGTTGCCCGCGATAACGACGAGTACTTTGCCCGGGCCTTGGCGCTGTTCGGCAACAGTTGGGTTACGGTAAACCTGCAAACCAGGCTCCTGAGCGGAGAACAGGCGGAACGGCGGACCCTGGCGGAGGAAAAGTTCTCCTACCCCGTTACCGCCAGGGGAAATTTCCAGACGGACCTGGCCGATTCCGGAGAACCCTATATCGATGTACTGTGCCCCATTCCCCCGGTTATGGCCGCGGCCCAGGGCGCGGGCTTTACCAATACCTTTGTGGATAAGGACGGGGTAAGACGGCGGATCTTCCTTATCCGGAATACCCAGGGCCATTGGTACCCACAACTTGCCTTTGCCCCCCTCCTGGACTACCTGGGCAGCCCGGAACTGAGCGTGGAACCAGGACGGCTGACCCTTACGGGGGCGGCGATACCCGGTACCTCCCCGCGGGACATCGTTATCCCCCTGGACCCCCAGGGGGCCATGCTCCTGGATTGGCCGGTTACGAGTTACCGCGACAGTTTTACCCATGTATCCTTTGCGGAACTCTTTTTTCTGGAAACCGATGAAACCCTTATGAAACAACACGTTTCCAACCTGGCCACCGCAAACCTGACCTTTTTTTCCCAGTACGATGAGACAGCCGGCGCCGCCTATATGCTGATCCACCGTATCGGGGAAACCCTGACCGCGGCATCCCTTGCCCGTTCCCGGGCCCTGACGGAAACCAGCGGCAGCGCCTTTACCGAATATTTGGACCTAAAGGCCGATGCCCGCCGGCTTATCCACGAGCTGTCCGCCCTGGACGCGGGTGAAAAAATAGGGGACCAGGCTGACCTCCTGGCCCGGGAGTCCCCCGGCGATGGGGAAGCCCTGTACGAGGAGGCGGCCTATATCCAAACCAACCTGACAGGGCTTCAAACCGTTTTACAGGGCATCGAGGAACGCGAGGAATGGCTGCGGAACACGCTGGCGGGAAAAATGTGTATCTTTGGACGGGTGGATACGGGGTCTACCGATTTTGGCGTTAACCCTTTCTGGGAAAAGTACGAGAACCCCGGTACCAACGCCGTGATACTGGACACGATTCTGTCCGGTTCGTTTATCACCCCCCTGGGGCCGCTGTGGAGCGCGGCAGGCGGAATCGTGCTTATCCCCCTTCTGATCCTGATCCTGGGCCCCCTTAAACCGGCCCTCCGTTCTATCCTGGGCCTGGGCGCAGCGCTTTTGATGCCTGTCCTGGCCTTTGGCCTCTTTGCCGCCACCGGCCTCTGTCTGAGGATTCTGACCCCCACACTGGCAATGGCGCTGGCGGCGATCATCCGGGAGATTATCGCCTACATCGGTTCCGAACAGGAAAAACAGTTCATCCGCAAGGCGTTCTCCACCTACCTTTCCGCCGATGTGGTGCAGGAGATCATTGCCGATCCTTCACGTCTGCAGTTGGGGGGAATCAAACGGCACATAACCGCGGTCTTTACCGACATTCAGGGATTCTCCGGCATATCGGAACGGCTCGATCCCGAACAACTGGTCCAGCTCCTCAACCAGTACCTCTCCAGCATGAGTAATGTTATCCTGGAAGAACGGGGGACCATCGACAAGTACGAAGGAGACGCGATCATCGCCTTCTTTGGCGCACCCCTGGAGCTGCCCGATCACGGGCGGCGGGCCTGCGTCTCCGCGGTAATGATGAAACGGCTGGAAGCGAAACTAAACCAGGGCTTTATTGAAAACGGCTTAAGCTCCCTGCCCCTGCTTACCCGGATTGGCATCAATACCGGCGACATGGTGGTAGGCAACATGGGAACCGAACAGAAGATGAACTACACCATCATAGGCAACGCGGCGAACCTTGCCGCCCGGCTTGAGGGAGTAAACAAACAGTACGGAACCTGGATACTCGCCTCCGAAGAAACGATCAACGAATCGGGCGGCCAGGTACTAAGCCGGCGGCTGGACCGGGTCCGCGTGGTGGGTATCAACAAACCGGTCCAGCTCTACGAGATACTCGATCTGTCGGCGGACGCCGGCGATGAGGCACGGGAAAAGGTGGAACTTTTTCACCGGGCCCTGGCTCGTTTCGAGGCGCGGGACTGGAACACCGCCCTTATACTATTTGCCAGAGTTCTTGACCAGTACCCCAACGACAGTCCCGCTCTTATCTACCTGAAACGCTGCCAGCAGTACCGCCAGATACCGCCGGCCAGGGATTGGGACGGCATTTTCAACCTCGATGAAAAGTAGAAACCAGGGGCCGTCCATCTTGCTTTTTTCGATAAGTGGCGTATTGTATCCCTTATGGTAACGGGCCGGAACGACCCCCTTGTTAAGCCGTACTTAAAATGGGCCGGGGGCAAGAGACAGTTGTTGTCTGACATAAAAAAATATCTTCCTGAAAATATCAATACCTATACATATTTTGAACCATTTGTCGGGGGCGGGGCTGTTTTATTTGAATTGCGGCCCCAAAAAGCGGTCATTAATGATTTTAATTCACAGTTGATGTTGACCTATGCCGTTATAAAAGAAAATGTGGAAGAACTTATCGATGTACTAAAAGAATACGGCGGGAAAAACAGTGAAAAAAATTTTTATGAAATCAGAAATCTGGACCGGGATAAGGAAACGTTTGACCGTTTGACCAAAGTTGAAAAGGCCGCCCGGTTAATATACCTGAACAAGACGTGTTTTAATGGGTTGTACCGCGTGAATTCCCTGGGCTTTTTTAATGTTCCGTACGGAAAATACAGGAACCCCGCAATATGTGAAGAAATTACGCTGCGGCGGATTAGCAATTACTTCAATTCAAATGAGATAGAAATTCTGAACGGTGATTTTGAACAGGCGGTGGCAGCCGCGGACAAACAGTCGTTTATTTACTTTGATCCCCCTTATCATAGTCCAGATAACACCGGTTTTACCGGATACCACGCGGATGGATTTGGTGAAAAAGAGCAGGAGCGGCTGCGCGATGTTATGATAACAATGACCAGGCGCGGGGTAAAATGTCTGCTGAGTAATTCAGATACAGATTATATTCGCGGCCTGTACAATTGTCAACTATTTGATATTATATCCGTGCGGGCGAAACGGATAATCAATTCCGATTCTGCCGGCAGGGGCAATGTTAATGAACTGCTGGTTCTGAATTGGAAGGCCGGGCCGGACTCATTGTGATGTTCCCTTCTCCCTTCCCGCAAAATAATTTATAGTGGGTGTATGAAAGATCTGCAGCGGATCAGGGAAAAAAAGGCGTTTATTATTGACATGGACGGGGTTATTTACCACGGAAACCTGCTCCTTAAGGGGGCGGCGGGATTTGTGGAATGGCTTACGGCCAACAACAAATCGTTTCTGTTCCTTACGAATTCAAGTGACCGCTCGCCCCTGGAGCTGGCCCAAAAGTTGTCCCGGCTGGGTATCGCGGTGGACCCGGAGCATTTTTATACCAGCGCCCTGGCAACCGCGGGGTTTCTTGCCGCCCAGCATCCGGGGGGATCGGCCTATGTGATTGGCGAACCGGGCCTGATACAGGCCCTTTACGACGCGGGTTTTATCATGAATAACGTGAACCCCGATTATGTGGTGGTGGGGGAAGGCCGGGGTTACAGCCTGGAAGCCCTGGAACGGGCGGTAAAGCTGGTCATGGGGGGCGCGCGGCTTATCGGTACCAACCCGGACCTTGCCGGCCCTGTGGAAGACGGCATTGTGCCGGCCTGCGGCGCTCTGGTGGCCCCCATAGAACTTGCGGCAAAGGTAAAGGCCTATTTTGTGGGTAAACCCAATCCCCTGATGATGCGCCACGGCATGAGGCGGCTGAACGCCAAACGGGAAGACACGGTGATAATCGGCGACCGCATGGATACCGATATTGTGGCGGGGGTGGAAGCCGATATTGAAACCGTGCTGGTGCTTTCCGGCGTTACCACTCTGAACGATGTTCCCGGTTATCCCTACCAGCCCAGGCACATCCTTGACGGGGTTTTTGAAATACCGGGATAACGCCAAGCGGCGCGGTGAAAGGACGTTAAGCCGCGTTTTGTGTTCCCGGCGGGGCTACGTTCCCAGGAAGGTCCCCACCGCCAGGGCGGTGTCCAGCATGTAGTGGTCAAGGGGCACGTTCTTTACCTTCTCCGAGGGGACGCTCAGGTCCACCGAACCGATGGAGTCCCCAAGCAGGGCCACCATGCGGCCGTATTTGCCCTTGGCAAGCAGGTCCGCCGCGGCGGTCCCCAGGGCGGTCGCCAGGACCCGGTCAGAGGCGCTTGGAATACCCCCGCGCTGCACGTAGCCCAGGACCGTAGCCCTGGTTTCCATGCCCGTCTCCTCCTCGATTTCCCGCGCTACGCGGTAACCGATGGAGGGGTTCACCGTTTCCGCGCGGTACTTTTTCCGCTCTTTCTTGTCCATTGCGGCTTCCGCCGCCGAAAGGGCGCCTTCCGCCACCACAACAATGGAGTAGCTCTTTCCCTCGCCTGCCCGTGCCTCAAGGTGCCTGCCAATGGCCTTGATATCGTAGGGGATCTCCGGAATCAGGATTACGTCCCCACCGCCGGCCACCCCCGCGTAGAGGGCCAGCCAGCCGGCCTTGTGGCCCATCAGCTCGATGACGATTACCCGGCTGTGGCTCTGCGCGGTTGAATGGAGGCGGTCAATCGCCTCCGTACCGATGGCAAGGGCGGAATGAAAACCAAAGGTCCGGTCGGTCCCCACAATATCGTTGTCGATGGTTTTTGGGAGCCCCAGCACGTTAAGGCCCTCCCGGGCAAGCAGGTAGCCTGTCGTATTGGTACCGTTCCCCCCCAGCACCACAAGGCAATCCAGGTTTAGTTTTTTGTAGTTATCCTTAATGGCCTGAACCCTGTCGCCCTCAATCTCGCTGTCGCTTTCACCCTTCCTGTCCTTGAAGGGTTTTTCCCGGCTGGCCCCCAGGATGGTCCCGCCCCTGGTCAGGATGCCGTAGGTATCCACCGGCCGCAGATAGCGCCAATTTTCCTGGATAAGCCCCAGATAACCGTTGGCAATGCCCACGATGTTCATGCCGTAGCGGTCATAGGCGGCCCGGCAGACCCCCCGGATTGCCGCGTTCAGTCCCGGACAGTCCCCGCCGGCGGTAAGTATCCCAAAGGTTTTGGTAACGCTGTACCTGTTTCCCATCTGCAGCCTCTTTCAAAGCATACTGCGTATCAGGGCAGGGGGCAACGCTCGTTTTTGGTACCCGGCCCAAAAACGGTAGGTTTACAGGGAGTTTTTGTTGTACTAAAAATAATTTATGAACTTTTTAAAAATTGTCCGTTCTTTTGTTCTGTTCCTGTGTCTTGGTGTGGCGGTTCAGGCCCAACCGTGGGCCGGGGAGGGGGACGAATTCCCCTTGCTTATTGGTACGGGGGAGGGCCTGTACGGGGTGAGCATGGAGGGGAATCTGCGGTCGCTGTGGCAGGGAGGCGAGGTTCGGAAGATTGTGGAGGCGGGGGAGTCCTGGGCCATTCTGTCCGAATTGGGGGTCCTTTGGTCGGACGATCTGCTGAGTTGGGAGGAACGGAACCAGGGGCTTCCGGTAAAGACAGTTAAAATTTTTGAACATGGGGTGAAATCCTTTACGGCGGTGCCGGGGGAAATTAAGGACCTGGAGGTTCATCCGGGCAATCCGGCGATTATGGTATGCGCCACCAAGGACACGGTCTTTTTGTCCCGGGATTCGGGGCGTTCCTGGACTAGTCTTGGGATGCCTGCCTACCAGACCAACGGTATTAAGGCGGTGGCGGCGGCGTTTCTGCCGGAGTTGACGGTTTTTCTTTCCCACAGTATTTACGGGATCCACTACCTGCAGCCTGATGTGGGGGATAGCGAATGGACTGAGCTTAACGCGGGGATAGAAACGCTGGAAACAACGAAGGACGCCGACGAGATTGCCGATATTCTGGTGATTCAGGGGGCGGAGGGAACCAAGGCTCAGGTTTACGTTTCCCAGAGTTTCCGCAGCCGGATTTACGCTCTGGATTGGGATGAGAAGCGGTTCCAGCTTCTCTGGTCCGGCGATGGGGGCTTTGGTACGGTCGATTCCCTGGGTCCTGTTAACGCGGTTCCCAACGCCGGTTCCGCGCCTGTGGGGCTTCGCTTTGTGGAGAACGGCGCGGTTGGTGAGGTAAGCCTTTCCCGGGATTCCGGGCCGGACGGGCCGGGTTACCGGGGCCGGGGGGATATTCTGGATATTATCCGTAACATCCCAATCTACCTGGAACTGGACCCGTTGTGTCTGGTGATCCGCCCGCCGGGACCGGGGGACTACAGTCTGCCGCTGCCGGAGGGTTCTATCAATCTGAGTGAGTTGTGGCTGCTTGTTGACGGGCAGGCGGCAAGGCCGGAAGCCGCCTATGCCAGGGACAAGGAGGGCCTGTACCTTCCGGTGAATCACGCAATGGAAAGCCGGACTCTGCAGCCCTACCTGGACCTTATGGCGGAGCGGTGTCTGAATATGGTGGTTATCGACATGAAGGACGACTATGGCCGTCTGCGTTTTACCCCCCACAATCCGCGAATCGCCGAGCGGGGCCGGGTGTTTCGTCCGCTGGACATTGACGATTTTCTTGCGCGGATGAAGGAACTGGGTATCTACACTGCCGCCCGGATTGTGGTTTTTAAGGACCCGGTGCTGGCGGGCCGGAACGGGGGGAACTACGCGGTTTGGGATTCCCAAACGGGAAGGGCCTGGGCGGGTTACTACGATACCCGCCGCAAGAAGACGACGCCCCAGGCCCAGGCTGAGGAAAAAAAGGGTCCGTTGGAGATTGAGATTCTGAGCGCCGCCGACGCGGACTACGAGATTCTGCGTACCTACTACGATGAGCGTTGGGTGGATCCTTTTTCGGAAGAAGTGTGGGACTACATTGCCGATATTGCCGTGGAACTCCACAGCCGGGGCTTTGACGAGATTCAGTTTGACTATATCCGCTTTCCGACCGACGGGGTTAACCTGGGGAACGCCCGGTACCGCTGGCAGGATAAGGGGATGGACATGGAGTCCGCCATTGTATCGTTTCTGCGGCATATCTGTTCCCGGCTCGACGCTCCCGTTTCCATCGACATTTACGGCGCTAACGGCTGGTACCGCACGGGGGCCCGTACCGGGCAGGAGGTGGAACTTCTTTCCCGTTATGTTGATGTGATCTGTCCCATGTTCTACCCCAGCCACTTTGCCCAGGATTTTTTGGCCCAGGATCCGGCGGAGCTGAGGCCCTACCGTATCTACAACCTGGGAGTGCGGCGTACCGTCCATATCGGCAGGGGCAGGGTAGTTGTGCGGCCCTACGTGCAGGCCTTTTACCTGAATGTCGCTTACGACCGGAAGTACTACGACCATGATTATGTGCGGCGCGAGGTAGAGGGGGCCCGGGACGCGGGCCAGGGGGGTCTTACCTACTGGAACAACTCCGGCCGCTACGAAGACATTCCCCTCCCGCCGCGCTAGTACCCAGGATAAACGCATAGGAATTGAAGCGATAACCCAGCCTACAGAATACCCAATCCGGGAGGAACAGAGTATGGTTTGGAGTGTTCTGTAGGCTGGGGATGCGCCTATAAAATTCCTATGCGTTTATCCGTCCGATTGAGTAAACACCCCATTTTGTAGTAGTGTTGCCCCCATGACAGCCGATGAACTCCGTTCCAAGTACGTGGACTTTTTTGTTTCCAAAGGACATGTTCAGATCGAGGGGAAGTCCCTTATTCCCGACAACGATCCAACGGTGCTTTTTACCACCGCCGGGATGCACCCCCTGGTGCCCTATCTTTTGGGCCAGGAACATCCCGCGGGGAAGCGGCTGGTGGATTACCAGAAGTGCATCCGCACGGGGGACATCGATTCGGTGGGGGACCCCGGCCACCTTACCTTTTTTGAAATGCTGGGAAACTGGTCCCTGGGGGACTACTTCAAAGACGGGGCCATCAGGATGAGTTTTGAGTTCCTTACCTCCCCCCAATGGCTGGGTATTCCTGTGGAAAAACTGGGGGTAACGGTCTTTGCGGGGGACGAGAACGCCGGGCGGGACGAGGAATCGGCGGCGGCGTGGAAGGCGCTGGGTATTCCCGAAGAACGGATCAGATACCTGCCCAAAGAGGACAACTGGTGGGGTCCCGCGGGGACTACGGGGCCCTGCGGCCCGGATACGGAGATGTTCTACGATTTTGGCAAGGAACCCTGCGGGCCGGACTGCGGGCCGGGCTGTTCCTGCGGCAAGTGGCTTGAGATATGGAACGATGTGTTCATGCAGTACAACAAGACCGCGGAAGGGAACTACGAGCCCCTGGCCCGTACCTGCGTGGATACCGGCATGGGCATAGAGCGGACCATCACCATCCTGAACGGCAAAAAATCGGTCTACGAAACGGACATTTTTGCCCCCATTATCGGGGGTATCGAACGGGCGCTGGCTGGCGGGGGCGGTGACGGCACGGAGCGGGAACGTTCAATACGGATCATCAGCGATCACGTCCGTTCCGCCGTCTTTATCCTGGGGGACCCCAAGGCGGTAAGCCCTTCCAACGTGGGGGCGGGCTACGTGCTGCGGCGCCTTATCCGCCGGGCGGTACGGCACTGCCGCAAGCTGGGGATTGCGGGAAGTCCCCTGCTCTCCCCGCTGGCGGGGATCGTTGTGGACAGTTTCAAAGGGCCCTACCCGGAACTGACGGAGAAGCTGCCCTCTATCATCGAAGAACTGGACAGGGAGGAGGAAAAATTTCTGGAGACCCTGCAGAAGGGAGAACATGAGTTTGAAAAACTCCTCCCCAACCTTCTTAAAGACCCCCGCGGGATCATGAGCGGCCGGCTGGCCTTCAAACTGTACGACACCTACGGGTTCCCCATTGAACTTACGGAGGAACTGGCCGGTGAGCGGGGAATGGCGGTCAACCGGGCCGAATTTGACGAGGCCTTTAAGAAGCACCAGGAACTGTCCCGCGCCGGGGGGGAACAGGCGTTTAAGGGGGGCTTGCAGGATCACAGCCAGATTGCCACCCGGTACCATACCGCTACCCACCTGCTCCACCAGGCCCTGCGCCTGGTTCTGGGGGACCATGTGGCCCAAAAGGGCTCCAATATTACCGCAGAACGGATGCGTTTTGACTTTTCCCACCCGGCCCCCATGACCGGGGAGGAGATTCAACGGGTGGAGGACATGGTAAACGAGCAGATTAGGCGGGATCTGCCGGTTAGCATGGAGATAATGGACCTGGACAGGGCCAAAGCAAGCGGGGCGGTCGCCCTTTTTGGAGAAAAATACGAATCCCAGGTCAAAGTTTACACGATTGGAGAAAGCGGGACGGGGATCTTCTCCAAAGAAGTCTGCGGCGGCCCCCACGTGGAACGGACCGGGACCCTGGGAACCTTCAAAATTCAAAAAGAGCAGAGTTCCAGCGCCGGGGTTAGGAGAATTCGGGCGGTTTTAGAATAGCCACATGGGGGTTTTTTTCGTTATTATTAAGGTAAAGCTGGTGTAAGGCCGATTCCGGCGGCATCGTAACCGTGTTTTTTTGCGGTGGTTTTTATGGTATCAAGGATGTTTTATGAAACGACTTTTTGTTAGCGTAATGCTCTGCTGTGGCGTGGCTCTAAGCCTGTTTGGGCAGGTTGAAACCCAGGCGGTTGCCATTGTCAACCTGATCAGGCAGGAGCCTATTACGGTGCGGCAGTTGAAGGCGGAATTGGCCCCTCTGGAACAGCAGGCCGGACGGTCTTTGACGGTGGCCGAGCGGCGGGAAGCCCTGAACGCGCTGGCCAACCAGCGGCTTATCCTTCAGGCGGCGGAGCGGGACCGGATCACCGTATCGGAGAACGAGATTGACAGCGCCCTGCGGAACTACCTGGCGCAGCAGGCGGGGCGGGCCCTTACGGACGCCGAATACACCCAGGCCCTGCGGGACGCCGGTACCAATGCCCCCCTTATCCGGCAGCAGGCAAGCAGGCAGCTCGTGCTGCAGAAGTACCTAATGACAAAGCGGGGAACCCAGATCAACGCCGTCAAGGAACCGTCGGAGGAGGAGATTGTCCGCCGGTACAACATCAACAAGTCGGAACTGCGCTGGCCGGATATTGTGGGACTTAGCATTATCGCGATCCCCTACGGCGCGGATTCCACGACCAAGGCGCGGGCGCGGGAAACGGCTGATCGTCTGGTTCGGGAGATCGGCACAAACCCCGCCAAATTTGACGAAGCCGTGCTAAGGGGTATGGCCACCGGCGCGGGGGTTACGGCCGCGGGGGGGAGCGGCTACGTGTCCACCAGGAATTTTTATGTAGGGCGGACCCAGGAAAGCCAGCAGGGGGTAGGGGAGAACTTTTTTAACGCCGCCTTTAATCTGAAACAGGGGGAAGTGTCCGCCCTTATCGAAGGCCTTTCCGCCTATCAGATCATCAAAGTAACCGAGATTTTTCATCAAAAGTTCCTGGAACTGGAGGATATCCTGGACCCGGGAAACCCAATCGTGGTACGGGAGTATATCCGCCAGAGCCTGATAGCCGAACAGCAGCAGGTGCTTCTGAATCAGGCTTTTACGGAACTGGTAGAAGAACTGCGAAGTGGAAGGAATACGGTAACGATCTACGAACAGTACTTGAACTGGTAATGGCATCCCGCAGAAAAGGACGAATATTGGCCTTCCAGGCCCTCTACTCCTGGGAGGCAAATACCGGAACCAGGGGGCTTAAAAATTCCGGCCCCCCGGCGGAAAACCAGGTGCCGAGGGAACTGTTGGAATTTTCCTGGCTGGATAACGAAAAACGGGCCGCCCTGGACGAGGATATTTCGGGTTTTTCCCGGCTTCTTATCGCCGGTACTATCGAAAACATTGCCGGTATAGACCGGATGATCAGAAAACACCTGGAAAACTGGGATTTTAGCCGGCTTAACCGCGTGGACCTTGCCATTTTGCGGATAAGCACCTATACCCTGATGTTTCAAACCGATGTGGCCCCCTCCATCGTCATCAACGAGGCTATTGGCATTTCAAAAGAATTCGGTACCGGCGATTCCTACCGCTTTGTTAACGGCGTGCTGGACAGCATCAGGCGGACCCTGGGGGAGAAACCGGCCTTTCAGGGCACAACATGATCCAAAGGGGCGGGGTTCCCATCAAACTGGCCCTTATCGCCGGCGTCCTGTTTGCCGCGCTTACCGCCGCCGCCCTGATCTTTTTAAGCCTGCGGCCGGATCGGGACTACGCCGGCGGCTCCTCCGCTCCCCGCGATGTGTTTCACCGCCTGCTGCGGGATTATGACCTGATTGCCGATTCTCCGCCGCCCCCGGAACAGCTTGATACCCTGAGCGCCCTGCTGGACAAGATGGAGCGGAGTACCCAGGGGGTAGAATCCTGGTTGTCCCTGCTCAAACGCCGCCGGGCCCTTGCCGCTTTCTCTCCCCGTATGCTCCTCCGCTACCAGGCCAGCAGCCGCCGGGCCGCCGAAGCCTTCCCCTGGTCGGAACCCCTGGCCGCGGTGGCCGCCGCCGCCCTGCTGCGGGAGACGGCTGTTACGGTGGAAAACGCCGTGGTCCTCCGGGGTTACGCGGCCCTTATCAACGAGACCAGCCTCTGCCCCCTTGCCCTGGGCGTTTCCATTCTTACCGGGGATTTTAACAGTCCCGCCCTGGCCCAGGGCCGGGGAGAAACCCTCCTGAACGCCGCCCTTCCCCTTATCCGTCCCGGCATGTCCGGGGAACAGGGAAGCCGGCTTATGGCCGACCTGGCAATACTGCGGATCCTCAAGGGGGATTACCGGGGCGCCGAAGCCCAAATCCTGGGGATTTCCTGGCCGGAAATTCCGGATCCGCGGAATTTCCTGGGCGAATACCACTACGACTTTGGGGACCCCCTGCAGGCGGCGGCGATTTTTAGCCGGGCCGCGGATGAAACCGCCCTGCTCCGCTCGGCGGACGCCCTGTGGCTGGGGGGAAGAACCGGGAGCGCCAGAAGCATCTGGTTGACGCTGAACGGGCAAAACAGCGCCGTGGAACCGGAAACACGGTTCCGCAGCCTCTACAACCTGGCCGCCGGCGCCCCAGGCCCGGAAGAGCGGGAAAAATGGCTTGGCCTGCTTGCCGCGGATGGCAGGCAAGACCCCGCGGCGGTCCGGGAACCCGCCTACCTCTACGGTGTAGCGGCCTATGCCCGCACCTTGGCCCCCTACGAGGCCCTGGCCCTTCTGGATACCCCGGAGCTGGATGCCGCCTCAGGGATCGCGGCGGAACCGGGGATAAAGGCCATACGGGAACTGGAAATTTTGCGCCGCCGGGGGGAACTGTGGACAGTGGACCGGACGGTGGCGGAAACCTGGCTGCTCCTGGGCCGGTATCCCCAGGACAGCCGGCTTTACCGGTGGGCGGACTGGTATTTTAGCCGCCAGCGCCGCTACGGGGAACTGGACGTGCTGATAAAAACCGCCGGTTACCGGGATATTCAGGGCCCCTGGCTGGACCTGGCTGCGGGACTGCGGGACATGGAGGCCGGCAGCCTTGACCAGGCGGAGGAGCGGCTGCAGGCCATGACCCTGGACCCGGCAAACCGCGCCCTCTGGCAGGCGGAAGCCAACCTGGGCCTTATTCTGGAACGGCGGCACGCCCCCTTCCCCGCCCTGGAACATTACGAAACCGCCGCCGCGCGTATGCCGTCTACGCCGGCACAGGACAAACGGAACGCCAGCCGCCTCCAACTGCGTATCGCCGGCTGCCTGCGCAGCCTGGGCCGGACAGAGGATTGCCGCCGGGCCCTTCACTACAGCCTGGACCTTAACCCGGATAACCTGGCCGCCCGGCTGGAACTCCGGCGCCTGGAGTCCCTATGAGTTTGCCGCGTTTCGCGCGTAAAATTTTTCTTGACTGCTGTATCCAGTTTTTGTATATTCAATACGTAAAATCTTAGATCACAACAACGAACGGAGGATCATATGAAGGTAAAGCCCTTGGCAGACCGGGTCATTGTCAGGCTGGAAAAGAGTGAGACAAAATCCGCTGGGGGGATCATTATTCCCGATACCGCCCAGGAGAAAACCCAGAGCGGCGTAGTGGTAGAGATTGGGGATGATAAAGAGGTCATTAAAGTAAGCCCCGGCCAGAAGATCCTGTACGATAAGTACGCCGGCACCCAGATCAAGATCGACGGAGTTGATCACCTGATTCTGAAGATGCAGGACATCCTCGCGATCATCGAGTAGCGGTTTGTCCGGCACGGCCAGACCTGGAAGGCCCGGACATCGGCGTCCGGGCCTTTTTGTGTCATTTTGGCACGCTTTTTGGGCCTATACGGGAAAACGGGTCATAATAGGACGGGTTCTCGTTCCCGCGCCCTCAACTGTCTCACGCGAGAGCCCCCTTTCGTGCGGGCTGATTGTTTTTGAGCCCAAAAGGACCTGTAAAACGGGTCCCGTGGCAGCCTGTACGCCAACGTAGCGCAAAAATCATTGCTTTTGTCCATAAAAGTCGCGTTTTTTTCTAATTTCCCAAAAAATACTCCTTCTTGGCATGGTTCTTGCAATGTTATAGGCAAAACCATTGAGGAGGCGTTAATGACCGCGATGAAGATGAAACGAACGAAGACCAGGCAGGAGAATTTCGATACCGTCGAAAACATTCTTTCCACCTATTTGAAGGAAATCAACCGGATCCCCCTCCTTTCCAGGGAGGAAGAAGACGAAGTGGCCAGGGAGGCGGCCAGGGGCAACAAGGCGGCCCGGGACAAGCTGGTAAATGGCAATCTGCGCTTTGTCGTGAATGTGGCAAAACGATACCAGGGCCAGGGCCTGGCAATTATGGATCTGATCAGCGAAGGCAACATCGGGCTTATGAACGCCGTTGACCGTTACGATGTGGACAAGGGATACCATTTTATATCCTACGCGGTGTGGTGGATTAGGCAGGCCATATTAAAGGCCATCTGCGAAAAATCCCGCATGATCCGGCTGCCCCTGAACCGGGCCAATGAGTTGGTCCAGATACAAAAGGCCCGTAAATTAACGCGGGAAAGCCAGTCAACGGAGACGGAGATTCGGGAAGTGGCCCAACTGCTCAACATGGACGAGGACCATGTAGCGGAATTATTGAACATCAGCCGGGAGCATATCTCCCTGGACAACCCGGTCCAGTCCGGGAACCGGGACTCTACCGCCCTGGAAGACTTTATCGAAGATGACCAGCACGAGGCCCCGGAGGATTACGCGATGAACCGGGCCCTGAAAGAGGATATTGAGAACGTACTGGATACGCTGGATCGTAAAGAGGCGGACATCATCCGGTTCCGGTACGGCCTGGGGAACTGCCGCCCCCTTTCCCTCAAGGAAATCGGCAGCCGCTTTAACCTGACCAAGGAACGGATCAGGCAGATCGAAAAAAAGGCTATCAAGCGGCTCCAGCATCCCACGCGCCAGCGGGTGCTTTACTCCTATATAGCGTAGTTCGCTATTCAACCTGTTGACGCGGCTTTTTCTCTTTTGTAATACTTAACTAACAGTATGAAACAGAGAGAGTTAAGCACAGGCCGCTTGGCCCTGGAAAACCTCAAGGCCAAGCCGGTTCGTACCGCCGGCCTTGTGGTGGTAACGGCAATTTTGGCGTTCGCGCTGTTTGGCGGGTCCATCTTCGCGTCGAATCTCCGCCGGGGCTTGACCGCCATGACCGGACGTTTCGGCGCGGACCTGATGGTGGTTCCGGAGGGAACCGCCGGAAAAGCCCAATCACTACTGCTTCGCGGGGCAGCCAGTTATTTTTACTTTGACGCGGCCATTGTCAACAGGGTTGCCGGGATGGAGGGTATAGCCTGCGCAAGCCCCCAGTTCTTTCTTACCTCCCTTGCGGAGAGCTGCTGCGACGCGATGGTCCAGCTTATCGCCTACGACCCGGAAACGGACTTTGTGATCCAGCCCTGGGCGGCGGAAAAGTACCGTAACACTGTGGAAGACGGGCAGATTGTGGCCGGCAGCAGGATTACGATCCGCCCGGACAACACCATCAGACTCCTGGGGCACAGCTACCCGGTGGCGGCCCGGCTTTCCAGAAGCGCCAGCGGCCTTGATACCTCAATTTTTATGACGATGAACACCATGCGGCTCCTTATTGGCCGCGCCCGCGCGGAAGGTTATGACTTTTTGGCGGATCAGGAAAAGGAAATGACACGGGGGGCCGTGTCGGTGGTTTTGGCGAAAACCGATCCCTCGGCTTCCTCAACGCGGCTTGCCCAGACCATAGGCCGGGACAACACCGGTGTGGACGTGGTTGTTTCGCAGAGCGTCTTCTCCGCCATCTCCACCGCCCTGTCAGGCCTGACACACTACGTCTACATCTTTTCCGCCGTCCTGTGGCTGCTGGC
>JAIRND010000164.1 GCA_031258225.1 Treponema sp.
CGTAAAGAAACAGCGGTGGTCATTGGTAACATATCCCCCTTTGCGCTTGATATACCGGCTTATCGTGCCGGATTTATACATAATAACACGGGATTTACCCCTTGTCAACTATTTTTTTCATTTTTTTTCATTTTTTTTGAAAAAAAGCCAAAAAATCGACTTTTTTTGTTACTCTATTCACAGCCCGATCCCCGGGAAAAGTTCCCGGGTGCGAAGAAACGGGAAACAATATATCAAAAACGTCCATAATCTCTATGGCGTATTTACCCTATCCGGATATTCAGTTCCCGCCCGAAGGCATGAGCGATTTTTTCCAGCGTTTTAACAGTAGGATTAGACTTCCGGGGATTTTCCAGCCGCTGATATGCCTGATAGGACAACCCCAATTTCTTTGCAATATCGGTTTGACTTTGGTTTCCCCTGAGTTCCCGGAGCTGCAAGGCCACGGCGATATGATTGGCCACGGCCACGGGATAACCCTTTTGATAGGCAGGGGGCGGTATGGCATTACCCTGGGAAATATCGGCCTCAAGACAGCCGTCAAGCGCTTCCTTTGCCATTGCCAGGGCTTCGTCATGGGAAAACCCGCACGTAACAATATTGGTCATATCGGGAAACTGAGCGATATACTCATTGCCTTCTTTTTCAATGGTACAGTGATAAACCATAATACCCTCCTAGTCTATTCCCGCTTCTTTCAGGATTTTTTTTGCGAGATTTCCGATGTCCTTATTCCCGTGAAAAGGAACCGATACCGGGCGGCGGCCGTTTTTGACAAAAACATGGTGAGAGCCGTTGATCCGATCCATCGTCCAGCCATTTGCTTTAAGTTTGTCCATAATCTGTTTTGCCGTCACACTTGCAATATACAATGTATATATTGTATTGTCAAGAAGGCCCTGTGGTGAAATACTTCTACTTAACGCTCTCCAGTTTCCCGTTTAAAGCCGCAACCCCGTCCCTGGGTATGCTGATGCGGACTGTCCGGTCCTGATAGCTGACATCTGCGGCGGCGCCGCTTTTGCCCTGTATCACCACGCCGGAAAGGCGCTGATCCCGCCAGGTGATGTTTACCGTAAAACCGCCCCTGCCGCGAAGCCCTAAAACAGAGCCTGATTCCCAGTCCCCAGGCAGGGCCGGCAGGAGTTTGAGGCAGTGGATACGCTCAATGAACGAACCGGAAGCCGGAAGGGTAAAGCGGTGGCTTTGGAGAAGCATTTCGGCAACACAGCCGGAAAACGCCAGATTCGCGTCAATCTGGAAAGGATAGCTGTAGTCGTCCGGTTCGGGCATAACCGCGAGCCTTGCCGTTTCAGGCGCGTGATAGGTACGGCAGAACAGATTCGGGTAAACACTGGTACGCAGATAGAAGTCAAAGAATGCTTCGGCACCGTCTCCGTCTTCAATTCTTGCAAGTATAGCGGAACGGTGCATAGTGGCCCAACCGGGACTGGCCTTGCCCCTGAGGACTATAGTGCGCTTAACCGCCCTGGCAAGAGCGGGAGTATCTTCCGGGGTTATTTCATCCCCAGGAAATACGCCCCAGAGATGGGAAACATGGCGGTGGTTCGGTCTAGCCGAAACGTAATCGGTGAGCCATTCCGCGACACCGCCGTCAGGCCCTACCCTGGAGGGGGCAAGAAGGGCGCGTTTTTCAGTAAGTTCGGAAACCAGTTCAGCATCGGTACCGAGTATTCCCGCGGCGGCTATACAGGCGCTGAACACATAACGTGAAAGCTGGCTATCCACCGTAGGTCCCGCGCAGAGGGCGCTTTCTTTTCCATCAGGGGAGATAAAAAAGTTCTCCGGCGAATTGGCAGGGGCGGTAACAAGGTATCCGGTTTTTGGGTCCCGAATCAGTATATCAAGATAAAAGAGGGCGCAGCCTTTTAGAATGGGGTAAGCCTGTTTTAAATATTCCACATCATTGGAATACAAAAAGTGATCCCATACATGCTGGCAGAGCCAGGGCGAACCGCAGGTAGTAGCGCCCCAGGCCGCGTCTTCCCCAGGGGAGGTAAATCCCCAGGGGTTGGTGATTACATGGGCGACCCATCCCCGGGCGTTGTAATACGCCTTCGCTGTTTTCGACCCCGGCCCGGTAAGGGAGGCGATCAGGGCCAGATACGGTTCGTGGAGTTCAGGCAGGCTCGTTGGTTCGGCGCCCCAGAAATTCATCTCCTCGGCGTCAATGTGCCAGTCGCCGTTCCCGAAAGTCTGAATTTCATCACCCCATATCCCTTGGAGATTTGCGGGCAGCCCGCCGGGGCGGTTCGCCGCAATCAGAAGGTAGCGGCCAAAATTATACAGCAGTTCATAAAGACCAAGATCCTTAGTCCCCCGGCGCAGTCCTTCAAGGCGTTTTTCCAATACCGCGGCGCTCTGCTTCGGACCTTCAAGGGTAAAGGACGAACGCCGGTATAGTTCCCGGTGGGCTGTTTCAGCGCCGGCCCGCAATGCGGCCCAGTCCTTGCCGTAGACCCTGTCCATATCTTCTTCCGCGGCACGCCGGGCATCCGGGCACTGCCGACCGGCGAATCCCCGGTAATCGGTAGCCATGGTGATGTACAGGGTAACCGCCTTTGCCCCACGGACGCACAAAACCCTGTCTTCAACATAGACGGAACCTTCCTCCGTCCCGGCCCGGACTATGGCGGCATAACGGACTCCCTTTCCGTCAACGCCGTTTTCAAGCTGTCCGGTCATGATAAGCCCGTCATTACCAAAGGCTTCAACGGTGTACTTTTCGGGCCGCGAAAGCTGGGCGTTAAAACTGATCCGGTGTCTGCAGCCTTCCGGAACCCCAGCGGGACGGGATACTTCGGAAGATGAAAAACGGATAGCGGCGCAGTCGTCGGTCCTGCTGGCAAGGCACTCCCGGCTGTGGAGAGAACCGTTGTGTAACCGGTATTCCATGGAAGCGATGCCGGAACTCAAATCAAGCCTGCGGGAGTATGAGCTTACCCCTTCGCAATACCCCGCGCCGCCAAGATTTACGGTATCCCTAAGGGGCTCGTTTTGGGCGGAAACAGCCTGATAAAAATACAGGTTGAGATCCCCCAAGGTCTGATAACAGCCGAACCGGCTGTTTGCGCCTTCCGCGTGGGCGGAACCCGGTTTTAGGCAGGTAAAATTCGCCTTAAAAAGTTCTTCCGCTTTTTGATATTCCTCTGCCAGGAGCAGTTCCCGCAGCTCAGGCAGAACTTTGTACGCTTCCGGTCTATCCGCGTCCTGGACGGAACCGGACCACATGCTGCTCTCGTTGAGTACAATCCGTTCCCGTACCAGACTTCCGAACATCATGACGCCGATGCGTCCGTTTCCCACAGGCGCCGCTTCATAGTACGCCTTTGCTTCTTTTTCCCAAACCAGCAGATCTTCACTCATCGTGTCTCCTTAAACGCAGTATACTGTACCGCGCACATGAATTTATGCTTCCGGATACCCCGGAATTCTTTCTCAAAATCTTGCTTAAACCTGAGGGGTTCAGCCTTTTACGCTGCCTATGACCAGCCCCTTGGTAAAGTATTTCTGCAAGAAGGGGTACAGTATCATCATGGGCAGCGCGCCCAGGAACAACTGGGCGGCCCTGCCGGTCCGGGCGTTCATCATGGCAATAAGCTGTGTGAAATCAACATTCGCAATACGCATCATTTCTTCCATGCTCAGCAAAAGGGTTTGCAGGTAGGTCTGCAAAGGGTATCGTGTGGGGCTTTGCATGTAGATTAGCCCGCCGAACCAGTCGTTCCAGTGGCCCACGGCGCAGAAAAGGCTGACCGTCGCCAGGGCGGGCTTAAGGAGCGGCAGGAGTACGCTGACCAATCTACGAAAAACCCCCGCGCCGTCGATCATGGCGGCTTCCTCAATGTCCTGGGGCATCTGGCGGATGAAATTCATCAGGATTACCATGGTCCACACCGGCAGGGCGCCGGGCAAAACAAGGGCCCACAGGCTGTTGAGGAGCTTCAGCCTTGTTACCAGGATATAGGTGGGTATAAGGCCGCCGCCTATGATCATGGTAATCACAAAGTACACCATGAAAATATTGCGGGCCCGGAACTGGTCCCTTGGTTTGGAAAGGGGATAGGCGGCCATGATCATGAACAGAAGATTAACACCCACGCCCAGGAGTATCCGCTCGAAGGAAACCAAAAGGGCGGGGAAGAATTTTCCGTTGGTCACCGCAAATTTATAGGATGCGAGGGTAAATTTTACCGGCCAAAAAACAACCTTCCCGGCCGCGACCGGACCGGAATCGCTGAACGAAATGGCAAAAAGATTGACAAAGGGGATAAGGCAGAGAAGGCCCGTTGCGGTGAGTATTATATAGTTTATGACGTTAAAGAGTCTGCGCGAAGGGGATTCAAGAACATTCATTGCGCGTCCCCCTAAAACACCCGGTAACCGGCGAGCCTGTCCGCGAGGAACTGGGACAGCCCGATAAGAACCGCGGAAACAGCGGATTTGAAAAGCCCCACCGCCGTACCCATCGAATACTGGGCCTGTTTGATGCCAAGGCGGTATACAAAGGTGTCGATGATGTCCCCCTTTTCATACACAATCGGAGAATACAGGTTGTAGATCTGATCGAAACCCGCGTTGAGCACGTTGCCCAGTGAAAGCACGGTCATAAGCACCACTGTGGGGACAAGCAGGGGAATAGTGATAAAAACGGTCTGCATCCAGCGGCCCGCGCCGTCCACCAGGGCCGCTTCGTACAGCCCCGGGTCTATGCTGGTAAGGGCCGCCAGGTACACTACGGTGCCAAAGCCAAAGCCTTTCCAGATGTCGGTAATGATCATGACCCAGGGGAAAAGATTAGGCTCGCCCAGAAATTTCACCGGCTGGAGGCCCAGGGCCATTACCGCCTTGTTCACCAGGCCGTCAAGGGACAGAATATCGATAAAAACTCCTGCCATAATGGCCCAGGACATAAAATACGGCAGGTACACCAGGGTCTGAAAGACCCGTTTGACATGGACATTGCGCATTTCGTTGAGGAGCAGGGCGAACACCACAGGAACGACAATGCCCCCGGTAATTTTGCCGCCGGCAATAAACAGGGTGTTCCAGATGGTGCGGGTAAACTGGACTTGAGAAAAGATCTGCCTGAAATTGGCAAGGCCCACCCAGGGCGAATTAAACCCCAGGGCCACGTTGTAACGCTGAAAGGCGATAACCAGCCCGTAAAGGGGTATATAGTGGAAAATAAAAACCACCACAACGCAGGGCAGGATCAGCATGTAGTAGGGCCATTCCCTGCCAAGGCTTTTCGCAAGGGATCTCCGCATTATACCCTCCTGGTAACAGGCTCCGCCTTTGCGGGACGGAGCCTGGGCGTTTAAAAACTTCTTTTACTTTTTACCGTAGACGCGGTTGACCGCGGCGGTGATGACATCGCCGCCGGAGGCTTTCCATTGGGCTACAATGGTATCGAAGTAAGAAAGGGGCTGGTCGCCGACGATGATCTTGGTGAACCCTTCGTTAAGCAGGTCGTCAAGCGTGGAACCGTAAGCGGCGGCTTCTTCAGGTAAAGGTCCGGTCAGAGGCGTTCTTATATACCGGCCTTCGTTTATGATCTTTAAGTTAATGGAAGCTGCACTGGGGATAGCGAATAGCTGTATCCAGCGGGCGTAACCCGCCGGGTCCCTGCTGTCAACCCAGGGTTTGGACTGCAGTTCGTAATAGTTCTGCCATTCCAAAAATTTGGGAGGCGTCTTGATAACGCCGTTGTTCCTGCCCACTTCCTGGGCCCATTCAATCAATTCAGGGCCGTTAGCATAGGGATCACTTATCTCTAAAACCATGAAAGTATGATGGACGTCACCGCCCAGGAGATCTTCGGTCAGGGCGCCCTGGCCCGGGGCTTCGGCGGCCACCCAGGTAGTAAAACTGATGGATTTAATTACCGCCGCGATATTCTTGCAGTTCTTGTTCACCACAATATACATATCGTTATCAAAGCCGATGGGGAATACGCCGGGCTTCCCGTCCCTGGTGGGGACTTCGTAGGGTTCAAGATACGCCTCGGGGCCATAGTTTTTTATCACATCAGTGAAGGTCCAGCCTGCGTAGTTTGGGAAGAGCAGGACGCCGGCCTTTCCGGAAGCTACGTCCACTGCCCGGGTGGTGTCCTCCATGGATGTAAAGTCCTTCCGCAAATAGCCCTTTTGATACCAGTCCGCCCAACAGGCCACCAGGTCTTTCATCTGGGGTTGTATGTTGCCGTATACCAGATTGCCGTCGCTCCCTTCTACCCAGATATTCTGGGCAACGCCAAAGGCGGAGCCGAGAAGGTACATTTCCCAGAGGTTCTTGGTTAACATCATGCCGTAGCTCCCGGGATGCTGGGTCATAAAGGTCTTCATGATGTTTTCAAGATCCGCTATCGTTCTCGGCGCCGGCAGCCCTGCCTGCTTCATCCAGTCGTGGCGTATCCACAGATTGCTCACACTATAAAGATCACCGTAACCGTAGTTTGGTATGGCCATCAGGCGGCCGTTGATCTTCGCGCTTTCGGTAACAGCCGGAGCGGCTTCCATGATGTTTTTCACATAGTCCGACGCGTTGTTCGAAATATAATCGGTAAGGTCCGCTAGTAGACCCGCGTCGACAAGCTGCCGGAATTGGATGGCGTTAACCTTGAAAACGTCCGGAAGTTCACCCGCCGCAATGGCCAGGTTCAGTTTCTCGGGATATCCCGCCTGTGTGGTGATCCAATCGGTAACGATGTCGATGTTAAGGTACCTTTTTAACGCCCTGGTCTTGACATTATCTGCCCCGGTCTCCCAGGGAAGGGAAGGAGCGTTGGCAATTTCATAGTTCGCCACGTGAAGCGTTACCGGCTGGTCATACTTAACCATCCAGTAATTTGGGCCGTCCGTCCGCCTGCCGTAATCCACCGGGCCTGAAGCCGCCGTCCCGCCCCGCTGCCCGCCGGCAAACAGGGGAAGACATGCTATCGCCAGGGACAGCATCACTAACAAAACTTTACGCATATATGCGCCTCCTGAAAAAATATTTATACAGGCATACGCCCGTATTTTCGAGGATGATGCGGCATTGATGTGTATGTTTTTGAGTGGTACGGCGCCGTATGGGATGGTTTTGGGGCTTACATTACCGTGTGGTAAATTTTTAAATGTATGTACGTGTGTGTTGGGGGGGGGGGGGGGGTAAATAAAGAATAATTAAAAATGAGCAATTAAAAATGGATAAGGAATTAGCGGTATTCATCGACAGTACACTCCCTCCGCGATACGGCGGGTTATCTCTACCGCCCCGCGGGTTTTCGCCAGGTTCCCGCGGAGGGTGTAGATGTCCCGGAAGATGAACTCCGCCTTACAGCGGCCCTTTACCGCGGCGGCGGTTTTTTGGATATAGGCGGTAAAGGCTTCTTCGTCGAACTCCGCTTTTATCCCGATAAAGTTGGGGGACGGCTTGCGGGAATAGATGATCTTGCCGCCGCTTAAACGTTCCGCCATGGCTTCCTCGTCGCACCAGGGGGAAATAGAAATTTTCCGCAGATTGGGGAGACGGCAGAGGCTCGTATCCCAGTAGGCGTGTACAGGCTCGCAGCAGCCGTAATACACCAGGCCGTATTCCCCGGCCAGTTCCTCGTAGTAGGGATAGACAAATTCGGCGAACTGCTCCGGGGAAATGCCGATGCTCTCCTGGCTGTTGATATGCCCCCAGAGGTGCCGGGAACGGACGGCCCCGGAAAAACCGGCCCCCGGCAGCTCATCGGAAAAACAGAAGCTGCCTGAACCCATGTAGTCGTTGCCGTTGTTCAGGACTAAAAGCCCCTGTTCTTCCTGCCAGCGCAGGCAGCGCTTTAAGTCGTCGGTTACCATGCGCATAAGCCGGTGGAAATCTTCCGCCTCGCTCATCATGGCGCAGTACATGTTTTCCATGCCCATGAGGTTCACCACAAGCTGGGTGGGGGTAAGGAACCAGTAGTTAAACGAATTTTTCCGTACCACCGGCAGTAAATCCCCCAAGAGGTCCCCGGCGGTTTTTTCGTATGTTTCAAAAGCCGCCCTGTCCCAGCGGTAAACCGAAGGACGCAGCAGGGGAAGCCCTTCTTCCAGGGTCTCAAATACCGGCTCAATATGGAAACCGGACCCCTCCGACGCCCGGACATGCTTTTGTTTCTGGCCCAGGAATTCAGTACCAATGGGATAGTAAACGGGGAAAAAATCCGGCAGTACCTTGTCGTCGTCAAAGGTTTCGTAGGCGGCTATGGGCTGGAGGAGCTGCCGTTCCACCCTGGCGGCCAGGGGATGTTCACAGCGGGCTGGCGGCAGAATATCGGCAATAAAGGTATCCTCCTCCATCACCACCATGGGCCGTTCCCCTGCCAGGCGGTTGTGGAGATACCACAGCCGTTTCCGTTCGGCCATTACCGGGAGCCGGCTATAGTCAAGCAGCTTTTTCGCCAGATCCCGGAGGTACTCCTTTTCAGGAGCGGGGAGCGCGGAATCTATTGTCATTTTCTGCCTCCGCTGTAGTTCGCAACTTATTCACCCCTACAGGGTGCCACAATTTTCCACCATCAGAAATATGCCGTTTGTGCTTTTTATAGCACAATTGGACTTTTTTCTGTTCTTGTGTATGATGGATTCATGTATGATGATCTTGCCGGTTTACCCTTTGCGCAAGTTTCCTCCCGGTATTCCAGCAGAAAATACCCTCTCCATGCCCTGACGATCCTCTCCGGCCACAGCAGGAAAACGGACATGGAGTACTACAACAACGGAAACCGCCGGGATTTATCGTACTACACGGTATGGCAGTACACCATTTCGGGGCGGGGCCGGATAGATACGGCGAACCGGAGCCAGGATCTCCTGCCCGGTTCCCTGATGATCGCCGCCGTGCCGGGGGACCATGTGTACTACCTGCCCGGAAATTCGGAACATTGGGAATTCGTGTTTCTTGTGATGACCGGCCAGGACGCGATCCGCGCCGTTAAAACCGTGGAAAATTACCGGGGTAATGTCCTTGACGCGGGGGAAATTCCCCGGACCATGAAACAGTACCGGGAGTTTCTGCCGGTTCTCTTCGCGAAAAAAGTTACCAGCCCGTTTGACAATTCTTCCCGGAGTTACGGCCTGTGCATGTCCCTGATGGACGAGACCGGCAACACCTGGGATTCCCGGGAAAAACAGTCTTTTGATGAGCTTCTAAACCTGATCCGGCACAACCTTTACCGGGATATATCGGTGGAAGAAATGGCCGCGGCTATGCATCTTTCCCGTTCCCATTTTACCCGTCTTTTTTCCGCGGCAATGGGGCAGAGTCCCCGGAAATACCTGGAAGAACTGCGGCTGAAAACCGCCCTGGATATTCTGTGCAGCGAGAACCTCCCCGTTAAAGAAGCGGCCGCCCAGGCGGGTATCTATGATGTCAACTATTTCTGCCGGATTTTCAAAAAACGGTACGGCCTTCCACCGGGGAAATACCGGGAACTGAATTGCCGGAACGAACCCAACGGGACGCCTATTTGAACGTCTCGCGGAATTTATCGCAGTAATACTGCACATTTTCCCAGATCACGTTGGGCGGCAGCCGGTGGTCGGGACAGGGAAGATAGCCCCCAAGTTCCACGATGGGCTTTAATCGCTCGATCTCCCGGTCGATGGCGGCCCGGTCCGCGGCAAGTACGTGTTTGTTCATGCCGCCCACGCCCCGCAGGTCCCTGCCGTGGCGTTCCCGCCAGGGGGTAAAACAGCCGTCCCATACGCCCACCTCGATGGGGAACATGGTGTTTACGCCGTTTTCAAGCCAGGTTGGGATGAGCGCGGCGGGATCGCCGTCGCAATCGAGTGAAACAATGTCGATGCCGTGGTTACGGCACAGATCGCACAGGCGCCTGTAATGGGGTCCGGCTTTTTCATAAAAGATCGAGGGCGAAACCAGGGGGCCGTTTCTAAAGGCTATGTCTTCCCAAAAATGACCAAAGTCAAAAACATCTCCCGCGGAAGGGACAAGGCTCTCCACAATGGTAATAATCTTCTCCACCCCGCGGTACTGCAGATCGGCGTTAACCCTGATTATCTCGTCGTAGAGGTCTTCATCGTCCGAGTAGAGATAGCTTACGCCTTCTATGCCCATCCAGTTACGGATATTACCGAACAGGCTCCCCATGTGGAGTCCCAGGGGTTCAGTACGTTCCGCGGCGTCCCGGGCTATGCGCCGGACCTTTTCCTCGTCAAGCCGCCGGTCGTTCCACTGGAGTTTGGGAAGGTACAGTTCCTCCCAACTGTTACGATCCACCAGGCTATGACCGATTTCGGAAGGGATACCCTGGGCGCCGGGCTTTGAGAGGACAATAACACCGTCGCCGCCCATGATATGTTTACTGCCGTCTGGGAACTCTTTAACAACCTTCGATTCAAAAGCCGGCATAAGGCCGCCTCCCGCGCCGAAGGTGGTGTAGTAGTTAAAGTCGAAACCAAGTTTCCGGCCTATGGCCCGGTCTTTTTCACCGCCGTCCCAGACGCCGTTGATTTCATCGCCGGTAAGGTGGCCTTCGGCCTGCCATTTTTGCAGGAGTTCATCCCACCAGCCAAAGTGGACTACCGGCAGATGATCGTACCTGCCGTAATGAAACAGCGCGTTGAGACATTCACGGTGTGTCATACCATACTCCTTAACAAGATTGCTATTGTATCCCGCCCCCGGCCCGCTTATCGGCGGTATTCAAACACCGGGTAACAGGTGAATACTTCGGTGGTAACGGTATAATACGGCACGTATCTGAACCGCGTTTCTCCCCGAATGTCCCAGCCGCCATCGTTCCGGCAGGCAAGGGCCGCCGAGGGGTTGGCGGGATCAACGGCGACACGGGGTATGCCGCCCCGGTCAAAGTCCCCCAGCAGGGCCAGCATGACCGGTCCCCGGCGCAGGGCGTAGCGGGGCCGGTTGTCTTCGCTCTGATCAAAGCCGGTATACTCCACGGCCCGTATTTCCAGGGGCAGGGTGAAGGTGATTTCGTCTCCGTCGCGCCAAAAACGGCGCAGTTCCCTGTAGGTCCCGGCGCTGCCGGTGATTGTTTCACCGCCCGTTACCGTAAGATCCAGGTCCCCGTTAACCCAGGCGGGGATCCGTATCCGGATGGCGAATTCACCGGTCGAGTGTACCATCAGTTTTACGTTTCCGTCCAGGGGAAAACCTGTTTCCAGGCGCAAGCGGAAGGGTCCGGTTTCCAGTTCAGAGGGGACAAAGAGATTCACAAAGAGCCCGGTTTTGTTTATTGTGTAGATATACTGCGGGAGCGACGAGATGAGCAGGGTCGAGGACACTTCGCAGCAGGTGTTTTCGTTGGTGAAACTCCACTTTTTCCCGTGGAGGCTTGCGTGGCTTGTGGTATGGCCTTTTTTGTCCCGGCAGCCCATCACTACGTTGAACAGGGACTCCTCAATTTCGGCGGCGTATTTTTCTTCGCCGGGAAAGAGGCGCATAAGCCGGTCATTGGTCCAGATCCAGAACACGCCGCCGCAGAGTTCCCCGGTATGGCCGGTGCTCAGGTAGTAAGAGTCCGGCGGATAGGGGCCATCGGACTCACAGATGGCGGTGGCGCCGCCGGGGTGTTTGTAATGGTCCCGGTAAATGTCCCAGGCCCCCAGCAGGGCGTCCAGGTACTTCCGTTCCCCGGTGGCCCGGTACTGGTCGGCAAGAGTCTCAAAGGCTAAAATATCGTAGCAGTGGGGCCGGTCACCGGGGTAATGGCTCAGGGCCATGGGTTGACGTTCGGCAAGGGCATCGAACCAGTAATCCTGATCGTAGTAGCGGAGATTGGTGATAAGGTCTTCGTCCTTTCCCGCCGGGCTGTGGTACATGAGGGGACCACCGGGGAAGCCGTTGGTCGCATTGCCCCCCAGGAGCATGTCGGGAAGGTACTCGCAGGCGTTGAACCAGTCGTACATGCGGCGGGCCAGGTTCAGGGCTTCGGCGTTACCCGCGGAATGGGCGGCCAGGAGCGCCCTGGTCCAGAAGACCCGGTCGTAATTTTTGCGGTCCGTCAGGCCCGATACGACATCGGTGTCCCGGTTGCTGATGTTTTCGGGAAAATGCCGCAGGGCATAGGACACTTCCTCGTGGTAGTAGTTGTAATAGCCGTCATCCCTCATGCGGTTTTTGATGTCCGCGGTGATGGTGTCCACCACACGGCGCAGTTCACCGTCCTCCTCCCAGCGCAGGGCTTCGGCGGCGCCGCCAAGAAGCCGCGCCTCGTTGGACGCGGGCAGCCAGCTTACCCAGCCCCGGCGCAGGGGCCGGGTGGGAATGATTGTCTTGATGAAGTCCATGGGTTCCCCTTCGCAGTAATCGGGGATGGAAAAACAATATTTTATGTTCCTTATGTTGGCGTCCAGGAGACCCCGGACAAGGCCCGGAAGGACGCGGACCCCCTGTTGAGGGCTTTCGGCGCCGTAGGGTACGGGCTTCCAGGCTTCGGGGGCGGTCCAAACCTTTTTCCCGGCCCGCAGGATCCTGTACTCCTTTTCCATGCGCTCCCTGAGCCATGCGGGGTAATTCACCGGTTCTTCCGCCTTAAACCCGGCAATTTCCAATCCTGTTTCCCCGTTTTCCCCCTCAAGGGCGACGACTCTCAGGTTGTGTACGCCGGCGCCTGGTATGCCGTGTTTTTCAAAAATTAACCTGGGTTCCGGCCTGCCGCCCCCCAGGTCCACAAGGGCTTCCCGTGTGCCGTCCAGATACACCGCGGCCCTGCCCATGCCGGGACCGGTCAGGATGGTACAGGCCGCCGTACCGCCCCGGAAATTGAGGTAACAGCAACTGTACCGGCTCCGGGTAACGCGGCGCCCGCCGTCGAATGTCCATTTCCCAAAGTATTGCAGCCCCTCGTAACCGGGCGCGATGGATTTACAGGAAGTGTCTGCCACAGGGTTCTCCAAAAGACGCGGTTTCCGGTGAAACCGGATGTTGGTAGTATTCCTTAAATCCCGTAAGTGGTATACCCCTGACGCTACCGCCGCCTGAGCCACGCCCGGGAGCCGAATTTCTCCCTTACCAGCGTGCCGGCCCGGGCTTCCTCAGACGGAGACGGACCGGCGGGCCCGGAAACATAGTCCAGGGAGAGGGCGTCCCTGAAACCCCGGGCAAGGACATCCCGGGCTTCGACATAAGATATGTTCCGGCCCAGGAGGGCGTAGAGACCTGTAACCCTGAGCTTAATGTCCTGAATGAGTTTCCCTTTCATTTTCTCCTGGGGAACTTTGAGAAGCTCGAACATAAGTTCAGGATCGCTATCCAACAGGACCGTGCCATGCTGGAGGACGCAGCCCTGGCGCCGTGTCTGGGCGTTGCCGGAAACTTTTTTCCCCCCGGCAACAATATCGTTGATGGGCGCGAAGGCCGCGTCGATGCCAAGAAGGCCAAGGCCCGCCGTGATCCCCGAACAGAGCCGCCCGTAGGAAGCCATGATGGAAGTTCCCGCCAAGGGGTGATCCAGCGGCATGATAAGACTGTAGGTGATCTCCGCGTCGTGGAACACCGCGCCGCCCCCGGAAATACGGCGCACTACGTCTATGCCCCGGCGGACGCAGGCTTCAAGGTCCACTTCTTCCTCGATACCCTGAAAGTAACCGATGCTTACGGCCGGGGGGGACCAGCCATAAAAGCGCAGGACCGGTACGGCCCCGGCGGCTACCGTTTCGAGGAGGGCTTCGTCCAGGGCCATGTTGTAGGCGCCGGGGCCGCTTCCCGTATCAAGCAGCCTGAACGGATAGGGCGGGGCGCTGTCGTTCTTAATGACCGGCCCCCTGTGCCCCGGCCGTTAAGGCTTCGTTAAAAACCTCCGCGAGGCCGGCGCCTGAAATGCCGAATGTTTCCATGTTGTTCAGTGTGATAAGGGAATCAAAGGATTCCGCCAGCGTTGAGACGGGGGTTCCCACCAGAGCTTCTTCCACCGCGTCAAAGCGTTCTTCGGGGCAGGCAAAAAAATCACCCCGTATGCTGATGTAAACGATCCGGTCATCGCGAATTTCGGCGCTGACGCGGATAAGTTTGCAGCCCTGGGGCTTGCCGGCGGCCTCAATCCGCATGACTGCCTCCCAGAGCTTCACGGGCGTGATAGCTTGTGCGCGCCAGGGGGGAAGAGATTACCGCGGTAAAACCCCGCTTCCTGCCTTCCTCACCGTAGAAGGCAAAGCGTTCGGGCCGTATATATTCGGCTACGGGTATCTGGGCGGCGGAGGGCCGGAGGTACTGGCCCATGACAAGAATATCCACCCCGGCGGCGCGGATTTCGTCCATTGCCGAAAGTACCTCCCCTTGGGTTTCGCCCAGGCCCAGGAGGAGGCTTGTCTTGGTAACGGCCATTCCCAGCCCTTTGGCCGCTTTAAGGGTTTCAAGGCTTTTGTCGAAGCCCGCGCGGGCGTCCCTTACCTTTTGGAGGGAACGCACGGTTTCCACGTTGTGGGCCAGGACATCGGGGGGAGACGCGGCAAAAAGGGCAAGTTCCTGCCGGGTGTAATCGGGAACCAGGGCTTCCACCCGGATACCCTGAACGCGGTTTTTCACGGCCGCGATACAGCGGGCAAAATGGGCCGCCCCCCGGCCGGCAAGATCGTCCCGGTCAACCGAGGTAAGCACCAGGTAGCCAAGGCCCAGTTCCACGGCGGCGTCCGCCAGGGCCCCGCCTTCGTCTTCCCTGAGGGGTTTCCCCTCCCTGGCCGTGGCAACCGCGCAGAACCGGCAGGCCCTGGTACAGACATCCCCCATGATCATAAAGGCAGCCGTGCCCGCCCCCCAACATTCACCCCTGTTGGGACAGCGGGCCTCGTCACAGACCGTGTTAAGTCCGTGCCGCTTGAGGCTCCCCTGTACAAGTGTCTCCCCCGAAGGAAGGCGCGCCCGTATCCAATCGGGCTTTCGCTGTTCAGCCATTCCGGAATTCCCGCTAACGGTTATACCACTTGGCCTGCTCCCGGTAAAGGCGGGCGTATTCTCCGCCGGAACGCATCAGCGCCTCGTGGGAGCCGTCTTCGGCGATCTTCCCCCGGGCAAACACGATGATGCGTCCGGCCAGGGCCGCCACGCTGATGCGGTGGGTAACAAAGATAACCGT
>JAIRND010000207.1 GCA_031258225.1 Treponema sp.
CCCGATCCCATTCCGAACTCGGAAGTTAAGCCTTCTAACGCCGATGATACTGCCCCTCAAAGAGGTGGGAAAGTAGGAAGCCGCCAAGCTTTTTTTTGCCTACACGGTTAGCGGCCTACACGGAGCCTGTGGGATAGGGAGAGGTTTATGGAAAATTCAACGGGCGGTTTTAGCGGAAAAAGGCTGGGGAATGTTGATGATTATCTAAGGCGTATCATCGATTAGGGGGAGGTTGCCGGAGCCGGGGCCATGACTCTGTACGAGAAGGGTCTGTTTAAGCTCCATGATCCAATCGAGGAATTTATTCCCGCCTTTGCCGGTTCCAAGGTCGCCACCCACGATGAACGCGGTCAGTTGCTGGTTAAAGACGCCGGAAGGTCCATCACCTTTGAGCATCTTTTTACGATGACATCCGGTATTCCCTACTCCGGCCCGGACAGTTATTCCAGCCGGACCTTCGACGAGGAACTGTCCCGGCTGGGGGAGGGCCTGACCACGATGAAGGCGGCGGCGGCCTTACTTCCACGTTGGGCGATGCGGGACGTTACGGTCTTATGCTGCTGGGTGGCGGCAAGTTGGACGGGGAACGTATTCTGTCCCGGAAGACCCTGGAATTAATCCGGCGGAATCATATTGCCCCCGCACAGCGCCTTGATCAGTTTGGCTTTCCCTCAATAGCCGGTTATGGTTACGGCCTGAGGGTCAGGACCATGATGGACACGGCCCTGGCGGGGCTTAACGGTTCCCCCGGCGCCAACGAGAATCTGCCCAAACGTTTTGCCCAGATCGTGTACGGCGCCATCGACGATTAGCAGCCGCGCCGTTCAACCGTTCATTTGCTCCGGTGATAGGCCTTGATCTCGTCCCGCAGCCGCTGGGCCAGTTGGGTTCGGGGTACCCGTACCTGTTCCATTGAGTCGCGGAAGCGCAGGGTTACGGTGTTGTCGTCCTTGGACTGGTAGTCAACGGTAACGCAGAAGGGGGTGCCCGCCTCGTCCTGCCGGCGGTAGCGGCGGCCAATGGCCCCCCCCTGATCGTAATCGGTGGTAAAGTCTTCTTTAAGTTCACGGCGAATATCCTGGGCCAGCTCCGCCAGGCCGTCTTTCTTCATCAGGGGGAGGAGCGCCACAGTGATGGGGGCGATGGCGGGGTGGAAGCGGAGTACGGTCCGCCAGTCATCGGTGGAACCTTTGGTTTCACTTATGGAACCAGTGGTTTCACTTATGGAACTTTCAGCCCCGCTTATGGACCCTTCGGGTCCACTAACGACTTTTTCCTCATCATAGGCGTCGCAGAGGATCATAAGCAGGGTCCGGGTGAGTCCGGCCGAGGTTTCGATGATGAAGGGGATGTACCGGGGAACTGAACCGCCGCTGCTGTCCTGATCGATGTATTGTAAATCTTTGCCCGAATATTCGGTATGCCGGGTAAGATCGTAGTCGGAGCGGTTGTGGACCCCCTCCAGTTCCCGCCAGCCCATGGGGAAGAGGTACTCGATGTCGTAGGCGTCCTTGGCGTAGTGGGCCAACTCGTCCGGGCCGTGCCGGTGCCAGCGGAGGCTGTCCATTTTTACGCCGAGTTTTTCGTAGTAGGCCCAGCGCCGCCCGCGCCACTCTTCAAACCATTCCACATCGGTACCAGGTTTAACAAAGTACTGCATTTCCATCTGTTCAAATTCGCAGGTGCGGAAGATAAAGTTCTTGGTAACAATTTCGTTGCGAAAGGCCTTGCCTATCTGGGCGATGCCGAAGGGGATCTTCATCCGGTTTGACTGGATGATATTTTTGTAGTTCACGTAGATTCCCTGCGCGGTTTCAGGACGCAGGTAGATAACGGCGGCGCCGTCCTCCGTGGGGCCGATGTGGGTCTTAAACATCAGGTTGAATTTACGGGTATCGGTCAGTTCCCCTCCGCAGTCAGGGCACTTTTTGGCGGCCAGGTTTTCGGGGGGTATCTGATCCGCCCTGAAGCGGGTTTTACACTTCTTGCAGTCCACCAGTGGGTCGGTAAAATTTTCCACATGCCCCGACGCTTCCCAGGTGCGGGGATGCATCAGGATGGACGCGTCAAGGCCGACAATATCGTCGTGGAGCTGGGTCATCTCCTTCCACCAGGCCCGGGCGATACGGTTTTTAAGTTCTATGCCCAGGGGGCCGTAATCCCAGGCGCCGTTCTGGCCGCCGTAAATTTCGGAAGACTGAAACACAAAACCACGCCGCTTTGCCAGGGACGTGATTTTTTCCATAGTAGCTTTTCCACGGTATTCGGTTGACTCGGTGGGCATGAACATACTCCTTTTGATAACCCGGTACACGACATAATACCGGAAAAGGTTCCCGGTGGCAAGTTTTTTCCGGGGCTTCCCGTCAGGGGGAACCGGGGAGCAGTGTCGTGATGTTGTCGCGGGCGGCCTTGAAAAAGGCGGAGATGGTTTGTGTGATGAGTTTTTTGGTGGCGTCGTCAATACCGTTGTAGGCCTGAATTATCCGGGAAACCTTCTTGTACCAGCCGTTTCCCAGTTTGCGTATGGAGTTTGTTTCCGCGGAACTGAGGATCTCGTAAAGGGCATCGACAAAACGCCGCCGCTGTTCCTTTTCGAGTCCGTTGATCCAGTCTTTCAGGGTCCGGTTCAGGAAGGCGCTTTTCTGGTTCATCTCTTTCACGCGGACCACGTCATCCCGGTCCAGTTCCCAGGAAAACACGTCGTGCTGCATAAAGCCGGTCTGGTTGCTTTTCACCACGGTGTAGTTTTCATCGTGTTCAAAGAGCATGCCCACTATTGACGATTGGGGAACGAAGGACAGGATTCTGTCCTTTACCGCCAGAAACCCCGGACTTTCAAGAACGGCCCGGGTAAAGCCCGGCGCGTCGTTGCTGTAGACGGCCCGGATGCGGCGGCGGATACGGGCGTCGCAAAAGGCCGCGGCGTAAACCGCCAGATTCCCCCCCTTGGAATGACCCCCCAGGCACAGGGGGCCCCGGATTTTGGCGGCCATCTTTTCAAGGTACAAAACCGCTTCACGCTGGGCGGGAATCTCGGTGAAGCTCATGTTAAAATCCTCTTTCCAGCCGACCATGGTGTTGTCGGTTCCCCGGTAACAGATCAGGGACATCTTCCCGCAGCCGGCAATGGTGAGGGCGGAAAATTGCTTTTCCGTCTCCGGGTCGATCTGGTTCACGTAAGCGTGGAGTTTTAGATTTCCGTAACGCCCGCTGGAACCCAGGGCGGCAAGCAGGGCCGGATCCTCCCGGCACACCAGAACGTCATCAAAGGCGTCCGGTCTTTTTTTTAGAATATTTGAAATTTTTTGCGCCGCCGCCGCTATGGTAAGGCTGCCCTTCGCGCCCGGCCCGGGAACAACATGATCAAAGGGGAAGTAGGAAATATGGGTAAGAATGATGTTGTCCGCCGGGTTAAAGGGGACAGTTTGAAAGCTAAGATCCCCCCGCCAGTGTACGTAATCGAATATCCCCGCCATGTTTTCAGTATAGTACCGGCCCGCCGCTTTTAGTAGAATACCGTATGGTAAAGGAACCGGGCAGGGGAATGAACCCCTTGGTTCGCGGATGGTACAATTCCTCCCTCGCGGTAATTCTCGAAAGCGTTGTTATCGGTCTTGTGGTGGGGCTTGTGGTCAGCGCCTTTCGCGGACTGCTGGATGTGTTAAACGGATCGCGGCTCTGTCTTTACGGGTTCCTGCCCGGCCGCGCTTGGTACTGGACGGCGCTTTGGGTTCTTGCCCTGGTTCTTACGGGGCTTCTCCTGGGCTGGGCCGCCGCGAGCCGTCCCATGATCCGGGGAAGCGGGATTCCCCAGGTAAAGGGGGCCCTGCTCAGGTTGATGACCCTGGATTGGAAGCCGGAACTGCCCCTTAAATTCATTACCGGCCTTGCCGGTATTGGGGCCGGACTTTCGCTTGGAAGGGAGGGGCCTTCGATACAGATCGGCGCCTATGTGGGGAAGGGAGTACTCACGATCTTCCGGCGGCCCAACCACGAGCGGCGGATTCTGGTTACCGCCGCGAGCGCCGCCGGTGTCGCCGCCGCCTTTAACGCGCCCCTGGCGGGGGTGCTTTTTGTGCTGGAGGAATTGCAGTCTTCCCTCTCGCCTCTTTTTATATCGTGCTCCCTGGGAGCGGCTATGGCATCCGATCTGGTGGCGGGTTATTTCTTTGGTACCGGGCCGGTATTTGACTTTCGCCACATCAATGTGCTGCCCCTCCGTTTTCTGCCCTGGATCGTGCTGCTGGGCATACTCTGCGCCGTCCTGGGGGACCTTTTCAAACGGTCCCTCTACCTTTCCCTTAGCTTCTACGACTGGTTCCCCGTTCCCCGGATTCTGCGGCCCGTAGTCCCCCTGCTGCTTTCGGTTCCCCTGGGTTTTTTCCTTTACGACAGTACCGGGGGCGGACACGATCTTATCGAGTCTCTTTCCCGGGGGGGCCATCCCCGGAATTTTATGCTGCTCCTGCTTGCCGTCAAGGTACTGTTTACCGCCGTTTGTTACGGTTCGGGGACCAGCGGGGGTATTTTTCTTCCCCTTTTGACCTGCGGGGCCCTTACGGGGGCGATCCTGGGGGAGTGTCTTGAATGGGCGGGGATCGCGGCGGAAGAGCAGAGCCTCAACTTCATTATCCTGGGGATGGCCGCCTTTTTTACCGGGGCGGTAAAGGCGCCGGTAACGGGCATCGTCCTGATCCTGGAGATGAGCGGCAACTTTGATCAACTGGGGGGTCTGGTGCTGGTGTGTTTCAGCGGTTTTGTCATGTCCGAGCTGATAGCCTCCCGTCCGGTTTACGCGGTCCTGCTGGAACGGATGACGGGCAGGGCCGGGGCCAAGGGGTGAGGGACCAGGACGGCGATCCTCCGGTGTTCCGGGGCTTCCTGGTCCACGCCTACGCGCGGGCCCCCTGGCGGCGGCCTTCCGCCCCCGTGTCCCGGTCCGCTGCCCCTCAAGCCCCCGACCGGCTTTACCTGCTTGGCCGCCTGGACGACGGCCGGTCCTTCGCGGCCGCCGTACAACTTTCCGGCGCGGGGTTTCACATAGCCGGGGAGAACCTGCCCCGCTGCGCGGCGCTCCTGACATCCCTGCGTTACCGGAAGCTGCCCCCCCGGCTGCAATCCTTTTCGGGAAGCGGGGAACTGGTCTTTCTGGATTTTGATTCCCTGGCGGACCGGGCCCAGGCCTTTCGGCTGCTTACCAACGCCGGTATCCTCTCCCCAGACGGGGCTGAAAAGCCGGCGGAGGCCTTCCTGATGGAACGGCAGATACATGGCCGGTTGGAGATTCGGGGGCCGAGTCGTCCGGGCCGTCATGTGGACCTGGTCTTTGCCGAACCCCGGATATCCGCCCCCCGGGACTCAAGCGGTACGGAAACCGGTGCTCCCGCGGGAACGGTAGACGATCATGAGGTTCCGCTGCGGGTCGCCTCTATCGACATTGAAACCGATACTACCGGTTCCGGGGCCATTCTGGCCGTCGGTATAGCCTGGGCGGATACCCGGCGGCTTGGTAATACGGGGGACGGGAGGGTCCGTGTCCTGGCCCGGCGCGTAACCACCGTGCCGGCTGCCCCTCCCCTGTCCAATCCGGCCGATCCGCGTGTCGTGTTTCACCACGACGAGGCTTCCCTGCTCCGGGCCTTTATCGGAGATGTCCGCGGCATCGATCCCGATGTACTGACCGGCTGGAATATTCTGGACTTTGATCTTGCCCGTTTGTCGGAACGCTGCGCGTACCTGGGCGTTCCCTTCTGCCTGGGAAGGTCCGAGGAACCGGCAACGTACTTTCCCGCCGGTAACAGGGGCCGTGATTTCCGGGACCGCAACGCTTCGGCGGCGGCCCTGGTACCGGGCAGACAGGTACTGGACGCCCTGCGTATCTTCCGTACCGCGGGGCGGGGTTTCCTGAGCGTCGATCCGGCGGAGGAAGAGTCCGGTTCCACCGGGGGCTTCTCGCTGGAGGCGGTCTCCCGGCGGGTGCTGGGGGAGGGGAAGCTGGTAACGGCCTCCGGCGAGGAGAAGATCGCCGCCCTTGAGAAACTCTACGCCGAGGATCCTGAACAATTTGCCCTCTACTGCCTTAAAGACGCGGAACTGGTTACGCGGCTTCTGGACCGAACCGGATTGTTCCGCCTTACGGTGGCCCGCGCCGGCTTAACCGCCGTAAGCCTGGACAAGGCCTGGACCAGCGTAGTGAGTTTTGAGCGTATCTACGGCATGGAACTGCGGCGCCTGGGGATTGCCCCGCCTTTTCCCGATCCTGACCGGGATGTTTCCGGGGCCGCCGGAGGTACGGTGCTGGACAGCCTGGCGGGAATTTTCAACAATGTCGCGGTCTTCGATTTCCGCAGCCTCTACCCCACGATCATGCTGACCTTCAACATCGATCCCCTCTGTCATGCCCGTGCCGGCCTTGCCCGTGCCGGACATGACCCGGATCCGCTTGTTGCCCCCAACGGCGCGGCCTTTTCCCGTGAACCGGGACCCCTGCCCGGCCTTATCGCCGGGTACTTCGCGGAACGCGGAAAGGCCCTGGACCGGGGAAACGAAACCGCCGCCCAGGTGTACAAGATACTCATGAACAGTTTTTATGGAGTCCTGGGAACCCGCTCCTGCCGCTATGGCCGTACCGAACTGGCGGGGGCCATTACCTCGTTCGCGAAGAAGTGGCTTTACTTTTCGCGGGACTGGTTTCTGAGCCGCGGCTACCGGGTACTCTACGGGGATACGGATTCCCTCTTTGTGGAAACCCGCTTAAGCGATGATCGGGACTATGAATATTTCCGCCGTTTCTGCGGGGAGCTGTCCGCCGCCCTGAACCGGGACCTTGAGGAACGGATTCGGGACGAGTACCGCTGCCGTTCCGTCATCGAGATTCGCTTTGAGAAAGTCTACCGGCGCTTACTGCTTCCCCCCCTGCGGAACGGTGGACCGGGGGGCGAAGCCGCCCCCCGGGGGATACAGCGCGGCAGGGCCAAGGGTTACGGCGGTTACCTTGTCGGCGCGGACGGCGTGGAAACCGTGGAGGTTAAGGGTATGGAGGCCGTGCGCAGCGATGTAACGGCCCTGGCCCGGCGTCTGCAGCTTGAACTTTTGGAACTGGTTTTTTCAGGCGGCGGAGAGGATCTGTTCCGCCGGAAAGTTCGGGAAACCCTCGCGGACCTTGATGCGGGAAAACTCGATGATGAACTTGTGTACCGCAAGCGCCTGTCCCGGCCCCCGGAGAGTTACACCGCTTCCACCCCGCCCCAGGTAAAAGCCGCGCGGGCCCTGGGCTGGAAGGGACGGCGGGGAACGGTAGAGTACGTGTGGACCCTTGCCGGTGCGGAGCCCCTGTCCCTGCCCCACCAGGCCCTGAATTACCGCCACTACGCCCAGGCCCAGGTACTGCCGGTGGCCAAGTCCATCGCCGACGCCGTTGACTGGAACATTGACGAGTTCTTTCCCGGCAGGCGCGGCCCGGACGATGGTCAGATGGAACTGGAGTTCGGGTAAAGCCCCGCCCGGACCTCCCGTTGTCTTCCTCCTTTCCAACCCGGTGTGCTACAATCGAGCGCGGCAGTATAATCCTTAATTTCAAGTGAGGTTAGTTATGGTTAGTAAAAGGATTCTGTTTTTTCTTATCATCGGCCTGGGCTCTTTGCTTGTTATAGCGTTTGATGCCTTTGGAATTCTTTTTTACCGGGTCAGTTCCCTTACATCTATGGAACTCCTGGCTCGCTCTGGTCTGCCCGTTCTGGCCTACCTAATCATCTACGCTGTTGTTCAGGGCCGGAACGCCGCTTTGTTTGATCCCCGGTCCCTGGCGGCAATGGAGGCCGATGAAACACGGTCCGAAAAAAACAAGAACCCGGAACTGTACCGGAAGAGTCTTGAGAAAATCGGCTCCATCCCAATTAACATGATCGCCGTTCATGTTCTGCTCCAGCTTGCCCTTTTGGGACCCCTGGTTTTCGCCGGGGACTACCTGGGTAT
Organism: Treponema sp.; assembly: GCA_031258225.1. GTDB lineage: Bacteria > Spirochaetota > Spirochaetia > Treponematales > Breznakiellaceae > JAISFT01. The sequence continues at coordinate 7,978 of JAIRND010000207.1, forward strand.
AGACCGGAACATCAAGATTCCCGTATTTCTTTACATGGTTTCTTTGGGCCTTTTGTCGGGGACTTTTGTGTATGTGATGACCGACAGCCTTGTATCCGGAACTCTTCTTTCCGGGAGCCTTGTTCATTACCCCCGGAGTCTGAGGGAAGGCCGGCAAAGCCTGAAAATGTTTATCATTCCTGTCGTGGTGGCCCTGTTGGCCCTGATTTTCGCGTCTCCGGTGATCATTCTGGATCTCCGCCGTACCGGGGGCAGGCTTCTGGAAATGCGGGGAAGCGACTGGATGTCCATCATCGCCATGCTTGGGGGCTTTTTTATCTGTGTACTTGTCCTTGCCGTTATTCTCAAGAAAAGTACGATGGTTCTTTACGCTTCGGTGATCCGCCAGTTGGAGGGCCTTTCATCCAAGCAGAAAGATCTGACCAACCGTGTCTCTATTTGTTCGGTGGATGAATTGGGAACCATCGCGGGGATGATCAACAGTTTTTGTGAGAATATGCAGGGCGGAGTAAGGGATATCAAGAACGGAGAGAAGGAACTTTCCGGCGCCGGAGGCCGGCTAGAGGAGAACGCGTCAATTATGGCATCTTCCCTGGGAGAGGTATCCGTCTCTACGGAACAGATCCGGTCCAGCCTTGAGGACCAACTCCGTTCAGCTTCAACATCGGCGGCGGCGGTAAATCAAATTGCCAGGAATATCGAGTCCCTTGAAGGGTCGATTGGTACCCAGGCCGCCAGCATGAACGCCGCCTCCGCGGCGGTGGAGGAGATGCTGGGGAATATTAGTTCCATCAACACCATGACGAAAAAAATGGTCGATCAGTTTACAAGTCTGGAGGAGGCCGCGCGGGAAGGGGGACGGGTTCAGAAAGAAAGCGGGGATCGGATAGGTGAGATTGTCGTTCAGTCGCAGACCCTCCAGGGGGCCAACAAAATTATTTCTACCATTGCGGCCCAGACGAATCTTCTGGCCATGAACGCCGCTATTGAGGCGGCCCACGCGGGAAACGCGGGTCAGGGTTTCGCGGTGGTGGCCGATGAGATTCGCAAACTCGCGGAAAATTCCTCCAACGAGTCCCGCAACATCGGTAATGAACTCAAGCAGATCGTTGAAACCATCAATCTGGTGGTCAAGGGCGCCAACGCGGCGACGGAGGCATTTGCCCAGGTGTCCGCCCGGATCGCCGACACTCAAAACCTGGTATCCCAGGTGGAAAACGCCATTCAGGAACAGAGCGCGGGGACGGACCAGGTGCTGCGGTCCCTCAAGGTGATGAACGACGTAACCGCGGAGGTGAAGACCGGGGCCAGGGAAATGAGCGGCGGCAATGAATCCATGCTTCAGGAACTCAGCTATTTGCGGAACAGCGCCCAGGAAATATCTTCCCGCATGGACGCCATCTCGTCGGAGATCGGCAAAAT
>JAIRND010000045.1 GCA_031258225.1 Treponema sp.
TATGTGGATGACTGGCAGGCGGTAAAGGATCGCTTTGAGCAATGGTGGAACCGGGAACCATGGGATAAGCCCGCGGACAGGCCCCTGATGCGGATTGTCGCCGCGGGAAAAGCGGGTAAGACCGCGCCGGTGGAAAAAGCGCGGGAACCCCGGGATAAATACCTTGATGTGTCCGCCATCCTTGCCGGTTTTAGAAACTACTGTGAAACCCATTATTTCCTGGGGGACGCTTTTCCCGCCGTGGATATAAACCTGGGGCCCGGCTCCATGGCCCTCTACCTGGGGGGCGAACCTGAGTTTGCCTGGGATACGGTGTGGTACCAGGAAAAATGCGAAAGCCCCCTGGAATTCGAGTCCCTTGGTTACGATGAACACAACTATTGGTGGGTTCTGCACCAGAAAATGGCGGAGGAAGCGGCGTCCCTGGCCGCCGGTGACTTCTACGTGAACATTCCGGATATAATCGAAAATCTGGACATTCTTTCCGCCCTGCGGGGTCCCCAGAACCTCTGTTACGACATTCTCGACGAACCGGAGGCGATCCGCCGGGGGGTAGAAATTATAGACGGCGTTTATTTTAAGTACTACCACCGGTTCTACGATCTCCTCAAGGATGATAAGGGATACAGTTCGTATACGGCTTTCAGCATCCTGGGGAAAGGCCGGGTGGCCAAGGTTCAGTGCGATTACTGCGCCCTTATCTCCCCGGACATGTTCAGGGAATACGTCCAGCCGTCCCTGCGCAAACAGTGCCGGAACCTGGATCATTCCCTCTACCACCTGGACGGCCCCGACGCGATAAAGCACGTGCCGGCCCTGATGGAAATAGAAGAACTGGACGCCCTGCAATGGACCTGCGGCGCGGGCAAACCCGACGGCGGCTGTGAACAGTGGTATCCTATTTACGATCAGGTACGGGCGGCGGGGAAGGGCCTGTGGATACAGCTCTACGACGGGAACGCCTCCGCCTGGGCGGAAAGCGTCAAACGGCTGGTGAAACGTTACGGGAAGACCGGCATGTACTTTCTTTTCCCGCAATTCGCCAGCCTTGGGGAAGCGCAAAAGATGGCGCGCCTGTTTGACTGATTCAAGCTTTGACTGAAAAACATAAGGAGAAACTATGACATCTCTGGAAGGTCTTGAAAATACATTTTCATAATCGCTCATATCCTTGTTTGGTCTTGACAGGCTCCTAGTACGCAGTCATGATTGTAATTGTGGGGTTTTTTGGTACTTCCGATGCTTCCCGAACCTCCACGACTCTGCCCTCTTTGTGGTGTAGTCAGACACCATTCAACCTGAGGTTTTAAGTTTGATAGCCGCCTAACCTTAACTCCCTATCGTGAACCGCTGCGGGGGCGGGGATAACCGGCGGGAAAACATGACGCAAGCGCCTTGGAATTCCCCGCCGTAGCGTATCGGAGGCTTTGACGCGGATGCGTCAAGCCTATCGATAGCAAAGGCGGATTCTACAAGCGTTTTTCCACCGGGCTATCCCCGTCCCTGCCGGGAGACGGTAGAGGGTTACGTTCAGGGCGTATCAAACTGAACGACTCACAGTTTGAATGATGACTGCGTACTAGTCCACATCGCCCAATAATTTTTGTGTTTCACCTTCCGGCAGTGTCTGTACATTGCGCAACTTTTTTTCGATTGCCCTTGAGCGTGTTCCGGCGTTGTCGATTTCTTTGCTTGCGGAATCCAGTTTTTCTTTTGCCTTTTGCAGCACATCGCCAAATTTGCCAAATTCTGTCCTTACGGCGCCAAGTAAATCCCAAATTTCACTGGTACGTTTTTCAACCGCAAGGCTTCTAAAGCCCATCTGCAGGCTGTTTAAGAAAGCGGAGATTGTAGTAGGACCTGTTATCGTAACCCTGTGGGTGTTTTGAATATTCTCGAACAGGCCGGGTATACGCAAAACCTCCGCATACAATCCTTCAAATGGCAGAAACATTATGCCAAATTCCGTAGTATTTGGCGGGTCAATGTACTTTTCGTGAATGTCCCTGGCGAATTTTTCAATCTTCGCTTTCAGGTCTTTTTGTGCCTGCGCAACCGTTTCTTTTTCACCGCTTTCATACGCGGCCAACAGTATTTCATAATCCGCAGTCGGGAATTTGGCATCAATGGGAAGCCAGATTACCTTGTTTGAATCTTCCTTGCTGGGGATCTTGACCGCGAATTCGACGTTTTCACGGCTTCCCTCTTTGACCTTTACGCTTTGCGCGTATTGGCTGGGGGTCATAAGCTGCTCCAGTATGGCTCCAAGCTGATATTCCCCCAACACACCTTTGTTCTTTACGTTGGACAGTACATTTTTTATGCTGCCAACATCGCTTGCCAGTGTTTGCATCTCCCCAAGTCCTTTTTGTACAAGTTCAAGCCGTTCACTGACAAGTTTGAATGATTCGCCAAGCCGGGTTTCAAGTGTTTTGTGTAATTTTTCATCAACAGTTTGCCGCATTTCATCCAGTTTTTTCTCGTTTCCCTGCTGGATATCCGCCAGCTTCTTTTCAACCGAATCGCGGGTCTTTTCAAGTCCGTCCTTTGTGTCCTTTGTTAATGCTTCGATTCTTGACGATGATTTTTCCTCGAATGTTTTCAGTGAAGCTGAAAGTTCTTCCCTGCTTTCTTTGGTAGAGGTATAAACCCTGTCCTGAACGGATTTTAACTCCCTGTTCAGGGTTTCTGAAAAATTTGATATGCTGCCCGTTACATTTCCTTCAAAAGTGGAAATTGATTTGTTTAATTCCTCCCGGTTAAATTTAAGGCCGGAATCCAGAAAATCCTGTATACTTTTCATTTTGTTGTCAACCAATCCCGTAAAACCGGTGATAATTGTTGACAACTGCTCTGAAACCGATTTTAGGTTTAGCGACAGTTCTTCCCGCGATTCCTTGGCGGACTTGCCTGCCTCTTCCCTGTTTTTTCCAAATTCGTCCCTTACCGTTGACTCGGTTTTTTCAAGACGCTGCGCGTATTCCACCAGCTTTTGGGACACATCCGCCTGCTGTCTGTGCCGTGAAAAAAGTATGAGCAGTACAATCTGGATAATAATGACGACGGCAAAAAGCGCCAATTCAACGGCTAATGGCATGTCCACAGGCGGCTCCTTGTTTGGTTAGCGGCTCTATCTGTTTCCCGCGTCCGGCTTTGTCAGAAAATCTTCAAGGGATAGATACCAATATATCCGTTCCCCCATTGTGCCTTGTTGTAACAGAGGATGTATATCCCGATATTTTTATCCTGTCAAGGCGGCAAGACAGGCGGCAAGACAGGCGGCAGGACAGGCGGCAGGATAAACGCATATGGGGGCCCCCACCGCTTCACGTCGCTTTATTCAACCGATCGTTACCATACCGCCGTTGCCCTGCCAAAGGCCACAAAAATCCACGATACATGGGCTGCTTGCGGAGTTTGGAAGGTTTTACACGCGAAGCGCGACAAACTGCTAGCGCCGGCCCCAGCGGCCGCCGTTCCTGTACGCGCCGCCTCCTTCGTCCAGGGCGGTTACCGTGCCGTTCAGCCGGAGGTCGGCCCGCTTCTGTCCATTGACCAGCAGTGTATAGATTTTTCCCTGCTGCAGTTCCGGCGTGGTAAAGGCCGACGCGGTACAGTCCGTGCGGGCGGTATACGAGAGCAGGACGCGGCCGGCATCATCCCGGAGGCTGATAAGGCCGCCTTCCGCCACAGGGGAGGAGTAGGAGAACAGCAGGCTGGGCTGGGTGGATTCCCGCGCCGGGGACAGGGCGCTGCCGGCGGTGATGAGTCTGCCGCCGGTGATGATGAACCGGATGTCAAACTCCACGGCGCCCTCCATCCCCATGGACGGGCCGCTGATCCGGGTGTCTCCCCCTTCCAGGTAGACGTAACCGTTGGCGTCGATGCCGTCCCCGTAGGCCAGAACATCCAGCGTTCCGCCCCGGATTCTGACGTAGTAGGTTCCCCCTGAGGTAAAGCGATCCTGGGGCCGTCCCCTGGCGCCCCCGTTGCTGCCCCCGGCCGCGTTGATCCCGTCGTCCATCGCGGTAAGGCGCAGGTTTCCGCCGTTGATTTCAACCTGGGCGCCTTCAAGTCCCTCGTAGCAGGTGGTAACGGTAATGTCCCCGTTGTCTACGCGCAGCAGGGCGTCGGCGTGAAACCCGTCGTCCCCGGTCCGGACCGAGAAGCTGCCCCCGCTGAGCGTGAGATCCCCGTTGGAGTGGAAGGCGTCGTCCTCGGCGTTGACAGAAAAGGTTCCCCCCGAAACAAGGAGTGTTGTACCGGCCTTAAAGGCTTTTTTGCTTTCCTGGTCCGCGGCCGCAAGGGGCTGGCGGCCCCAGGGGTCCCGGCCCTGGGGGGCCCGGTTCCGCGATGTGTCCGCGCCGTTGCCGGTTGTTACGTCAAAGACGCCGCCGGTTATGGTAAGGCTGGTCTCGGCCTGTATACCGTCGGTTCTCGCCCGGATGGTGTAGGTTCCGCCCTCCAGGATAACATAGCCCTTGGCCGGGTCCTGGTCGTTGTTGGCCTTGAGGCCGTCGCCGTCCGCATCCGCGTCAAGGGTACCGTCCCGCACCGCCAGGGCGTCCCGGCCGCGGAAGGCGTCGTTGACCGCCGTAACCGTGATGTTTCCCCCGCCGATCACCAGGGTGTCCTTGGAGGCAATGCCGTTCCGGTAGCCGCCCCTGACCGTGAGGGCGCCTTTGCCGGTAATCGACAGGTCGTCGTGGGCAAAGATCGCCGCGTCGGGTTCGTCCTCCCCCGGTGAAAAGCGGTACGACGCGCCGTCGCTTACCTCGTTTACCGTGTTTTCGGGAAGGATGAGAACGGTTTTTCGCGCCTGCTTGAGGTACAGGGGGCTTCCCGTGGAAAACGAAAGCCTGACACCGTTCAAAACCAGGCGTACCAGATCGTTCTTACCCGCGGCGACGATGATTTGGCCGTTGGAAAGTGTCCCGCTCAGGATATAGTCCCCGGCCCGGCTGATCGTAACCGTCGAGCCTGAGACTGATGCGCCGCTGCCCGAAACCCGGGCGCTTGAGCCGTTCAGGGTGATCCTGGCGGCGTCCGCAGACCATGAGGCGTCCAGGTCCTCATCCTGATAGGGGAAGACCGGGGACGTGGGGGTCGTTCCCGCCGGGCTGCCCTTCACGGCGAACAGGGCGATAAGGCCCGCCACAAGGTATTTTTTCATACGCCGCTCCCTGTTTTCATAGTTCCGTTTGTTCGCTATGTTCCCTGCCGATTGGGATGTTCAGATTGCCGTTCAGGGTACGCAGGGCATCCATAAAATCCCTGGTTGCCTCCGGTTCTTTAAGGCGGATGTGGTAGGTCAATTCGTAGAGGCTCCCCATGTTCGTTGTTTTAACCTGTTCCAGTTCGGCGCTTTCCGCATAGCCGGCGAATACCGAATCGAACAGTCCATCGTAGTCCATGTTCTCCGGAATGGTGATCCGGAGTACCCGGACCTTCTGTCTGCCGCCGCCGAAGCGCAGTGCCGAAAGTACCAGGTTCATGCCGCCGTTGATGAGCAGGAACACGAGGCCGAGGAAAAGGTACCCCATGCCCGTAACAAAGCCGATGGCCATGGCGAAGAAGATGGCCCCCATATCGCGGGAGTTCCCCGGTATTGAGCGGAAGCGCACCAGGGTGAAGGCCCCTGCCACGGCGATGCCGGCGCCGATGTTGCCGTTGGCGATCATGACGATGATCTCTACGGTAACCGGCAGCAGCGCCAGGGTGATTACGAAGTTTGTGTTGTAGTGGCGGCCGGTCATGTAGACGGCGGCCACGGCAATTCCATAAACAACGGCGGCGGCCATGCAGATCAGTACCGGGCCGATGCTGAAACCGTTATCCAGGACGCTGCCGGTAAAAAACGAACTCATGTGGCACGCTCCTTGATGAAACCGGCGTAGCAGGTCCCGTATTTGGAGAACGAGGCCGGGAATATGTTCTGTCCGCTCAGCAGGCGGCAGAGCCACAGGGGTATGGCGCCGGAGTTCCCGGCGGCGGATTCCCAGCCGCCTGTGGGGAAGTCCCGCGCCAGGGCGTAGGGCAGGCCGATGCGGCGTTTGTATACCCGCTTTTTGTACTTCTTCTTGAGTTCAAGAAAGACCGTGGTATCCGCCCCGGCGCTTCCGTAACAGCGCAGCCGCAGTTTTTCCCGGTACACCGGTTTTTCCAGGGACCTGCGGATAAGGCTGTAATCCGGTGTGTCGTAGTAGACGCTGGCAACGGAGTACGAGGCGTAGCGGTCCGGCGTCATTCTGGCCGACAGGAACGGTACAAGGGTATCGGCCTGGTCCCGGCTGATGAGGTATTTGTTCTCGTACCGTTCAAAGATGGTTTGCATCAGAACCCTGTTACAAGAATTTTGCAAGAATTTAACCTGTCATTTTTTATAAGTTTTTACCCGGCGATAAGTTACATTACTAAACGCCGATGCCCTGCCGTTTTGCCAGGATGGTGTCGGCAAGTTCGGCGAAGCCGTCTCCGCAGTCCAGGGTGGAGACGAAGGCGGGAAGCCGTTTCATAATCGATGTGTAGTTTTGTACATTGGCAACGCCGCAACTGAGGGGGAAGCGGGCGAACATGGGCTCGTCATTGGGGGAGTCTCCGGCGAAGATAAGTTCCCGGTCGCCGGTTCCGCTGTGCCAGTCGAAGCGGCGGGAAAGGAAGCGTTCTACCATGGAGAGTTTGTCGTAGGTCCCCATCCAGATGTTTACGTGGATCGACGAAACTTTGGCCTGGGCGCCTTCCTCCAGCGCGATGTCGCGGATCCGCTGGGCGGCGCTTAGGGGGAGGACGGGGTCTTCCTCGGCAAAGTCAAGGGCCAGGTCGTACAGGCGGGCGAACTGATCTTTGGCGACCCGGAGCAGGGGGAATTCGGCAAGGGCCCGCTCTTTTATCCGCGCAAGGGTGGGGTGGTCGTTTCTGACGGCGGCGGGGTGGTAATCGGCCCGGAGGGACGGGAGCCGGAGGGGGCAGGGTTCCTCCCACAGGGCCAGGGCGCCGTTTTCCCCCACCACTCCGTCTACGGGCCACTCCCTGGCGATGCAATCACACCAGCCCGCGGGCCTGCCGGTTACGGGGATTACCTTTAGTCCCGCCTCCCTGAGATTCCACAGGCTGGCATAGGCGCGGGAAAGGAGCTTGCCCCCCCTGGTAAGGGTGTCATCGATGTCCATCAGGATGTAGCGCAGTCCGGCGGCTTCGGCGGGGCTCATGTCCGCGACAGGTTTCATGGAATTACGATGACATGGAACGGCGGCGCTGGGGAAGGGCATCCATTGCGCTGTCCATATCGTTGCCGCGCCAGCCCTGTTCCCTGGCACAAAGGCGATGGTGCCCCCCAAGCGCCCCCAATTCTTGCCATCTTTTTAAGTTATGCTTTTAGGCTATAATGTGATTAGCATGGAACTTATGGAGGTACTATGGCAGGCAAGTTAGGAAAGTGGTTCAGCCCGGCAATGTTTTTGAC
>JAIRND010000201.1 GCA_031258225.1 Treponema sp.
TGGTTTTTTCCATCAATACACGGGTCCAGTTGTAGTCGTCGCCAGGGGGGCCGCAGGCGATCTTGTAGAGCCGGGCGTCCCCGTAGTTTCGGGCGTAACAGGCGTAGCGGCGGTAGTTGTCGGCGTAGAATTCCGGCGTCATGTTACCACCGCAGCCCCAGTTTTCGTTGCCGATGCCCCAGAAACGCACTTTCCAGGGTTCCGCCCGTCCGTTCTTTTTACGGAGATCCGCCATGGGGCTTACGCCGTCAAAGTTGCAGTACTCAACCCACTGGGAAAGCTCCCGCACCGTACCTGAACCTACGTTGCCGCAGATATACGGCTCACAGCGCGGGCCTGACGGCCCGGAAAGCTGTTCGCACAGATCGAGGAATTCATGGGTACCGAAACTGTTGTCTTCGGTAACGCCGCCCCAGTGGGTATTGATCATTTTAGGCCGCCCTTCGCGGGGGCCTATGCCGTCCTCCCAGTGGTATTCATCGGCAAAGCAGCCGCCGGGCCAGCGCAGGTTGGGAATCCTGATATTCCGCAGAGCCGCGACAATATCGTTCCTGATTCCCCTGGTGTTGGGAATGGACGCCGCCGCTTCCGGGTCGTTTCCCACCCAGTACCCGCCGTAAATACAGCGGCCCAGATGTTCGGAAAAATGACCATAAATATGGCGGCTGATTTTGACATCGCCGTCCTGGGCTTTAACCACGATTCTGTTCATGGGGTCCTCCTGAGTTCATGATGGGACACCATAGCACGCGCATCTGATGTAATCAATACAATCTCAATCACAGGGACCAGGGTACAGGGACATACGGGTCCGCCGGTCCCGTACCAGGGCAAGTTTTTCCTCCAGCGCCCTGTTGTTTGTTCCGGCGATCAGGGCTTTGAGCGCGTCAAGGCTTCCCTCAAACCGTTCAATTCGCTTCAGAAGTTCGGCGCGGTTTTCGATAAACAGTTCGGTCCACATGGGGGCGTTCAGCATGGCAATCCGGGTAAGGTCCTCAAAACTGCCGCCCCCGAAGCGGGTAATTTCAAGGTCCTCCTCGCAGTCGATAAGGGCCGCGGCGATTACGTGGCAGAGCTGGCTGGTAAAGGCGATCTTCCGGTCGTGTTCGGCCGCGGTGGTTTCAGTAATTCTGCCGAAGCCCAGGCGGCGGATCAGGGCTTTAAGGGCCGCCAGATTCTCCGGCCTGTTCCGTTTAAGGGGGGTAAGGATGTAGTTCTTCCCCCTGAAATCACAGTGGGAGGCGTTGGCAAAACCGCCCTTCTCGGAACCGGCCATGGGATGGCCGGGGATAAAATCAAGGTCCTCCCGCAGATTCTTCTCCACCGCCGCCACAACGCTCCCCTTGATCCCCGCGATATCCGTCAGCAGAGCCCCCGTTTTGAAGGCCCCCATCCAGGTTTCAAGAAACCACAGCAGCGTTGAGGGGTTAAGGCAGAGGAACACCAGATCACAGCGGGGCAGCATGGGGGCGGGATCGGCGAAGGCCTCGTCGATCAGCCCCTGGTCCAGGGCGGCCGTAAGGGTGTGCCCGTCGGTGTCGCAGGCCAGGAGCCGCGGCCCTCCCCGACGGCCTCCCCTCCCCCGCCCTTCGTCCTCCGCGAACGCCCGGCGCAGGGCCAGGGCCAGGGCCCCGCCCATGAGCCCCAGCCCCACGATCCCCAGAACGAGGGATTCAGGCGGTTTTCCCGCTATCGGGATTGGGGTGGCGTCGCTCATAGTGTTTTACCTTCGATAGTTTTACCTTCGATGGCGGCGATCTTCCGCAGCGTGCCCATAAGGGACGCGAAAACTTCCGGGGTAATGGACTGTTCCCCGTCGCACAGGGCCGCTTCAGGGTTGTTGTGGACCTCGATGATAAGCCCGTCCGCGCCGGCGGCGAGGGCGGCTTTGGCCATGGCGGGGACCATCCAGGCCAGGCCCGTGGCGTGGCTGGGATCCACGATAACCGGCAGGTGGGACTGGCGTTTTAGGGCGGGAACCGCGGAAAGGTCCAGCGTGTTGCGCGTATAGGGGTCAAAGGAACGGATGCCCCGCTCGCACAGGATGATCCGGCTGTTTCCGCCTGACATGACGTACTCGGCGGCCATGAGGAGTTCGGTGATGGTGGAGGCGTAGCCCCGTTTAAGGAGGACGGGTTTTCCGCCGCGGCCCAATTCTCTAAGGAGCGTAAAATTCTGCATGTTCCGGGCCCCCACCTGGATGATGTCCACATCCTCAAACAGTTCCAGATGGTGAATATCCATAAGTTCGGTAACGATCGGGAGCCCCGTCTCTTTTTTCGCCTCCACAAGCAGGTCCAGTCCTTCGGGCCCCAGGCCCTGAAAGCTGTAGGGGCTGGTCCGGGGCTTAAAGGCCCCGCCGCGCAAAAAACCGGCCCCCGCTTCCTTTACCGCGCGGGCGACCGCGACGATCTGGTCCCGGTTTTCCACCGAACAGGGGCCGGCCATGACGCCAAGGCAGCCGCCCCCCACGCGGCGAAAGCCGCCGGGGACCTCTACCTCGATCCGGGTATCGTCGGGGTGGAACAGCCGGTTTGCCCGTTTGTAGGGTTCCTGCACCCGGATCACCTTCTCCACCAGGTGGTGGGCCAGCAGGGTTTCCGCGTCGATGGCCGTGGTGTCCCCCACCAGGCCCAGCACGGTTTGGCCTGTCCCCCGGGACAGGTGTACGCCTACCCCCCGCTTTTCCAGCAGGGCGCTGAACGCCTCCACTTCGGCGGCGCCGGCCCCCCTCTTAATCGCGATAATCATGGTTTCCTCCTCTTGCCGCGTACTAGTGGTCCGCGCATAAAAAAAGGGAGGCTCCGGGGCTTACGCCGGCGGAGCCTCCCCTGTATTCCAGGGTATACGGCCTGGTTCATGGGCCGTCTCCGCGGGCGCCGGAAAAAGAGTAAGCGTAATAATCGTAATGGCCCGCGAAACGTGTCATGGGGAGAAGTATGGGGGAGAACGAGGCTTCGGTCAAGTGTCCGCACCCTGCAGGGCGAGCGCACTGTCCTACAAGTTAAGCCGCGGCCGTACCCGGCCGTACAGATCGAACGGCATGGAAGAACCGGAAAATCCCGCCGGACCGGAGGAAATGGTCATGGCGCCTTTAAGGTTGTAGCTTACATCCTTTCCCCTGGTAATGATGGTGGTCAACTCCTTGACCTGGGCGGGACTATCAATGGTAACGGCGGCAAGTATGACGGTTTCCCTGCCCGGGGCGATTTTCATCGGTCCCTCGACAAGCCGGTCCTGAACCCAGACGGTGTCGTTCACCAGAAAGCCGTAGCGCATGTTCTCCGCCTCGAAACTGAAAATATTCGGGTTGTCCACGTTCCAGCCGAATTCAAAATCAATTTTTGAAAGGGTGATGTTTTTTACGCTGATCCCCTTAAAACTTACGACGGGCGCCTTGAGCAGGGGCAGGACGCCGGGTATATCCAGGGACAGCCGGGTCTCGCCAAAGCCGGGGAGAACGACGCGGGAACTAAGGGAAAGAAGGCAGGCCGTTTCCCCGATGGTTTTTAAGACAGAAAAACTGCGGTACAGGTCCAGATAGTCTATCCGCAGTCTGATGTTCACCGGGCTGGCAGTCCCCGCCGGAAGCGTATCGGGATGTTCGGCCATACCGGTGATATACCCGTTGTTCCGTACTTCGTAGTTGTACGATATGCCGGGAAAGGGGATGGGGAACGGGTTGGGGTTGTTTACGTTCAGGGAAAAGTTGACATCCATGCCGCTGAAATCAAGATTCGTAATCTCAAAGGACGGGTCGCGGAAGGAGATCATCCGCGCCAGGGGAAGGTTTCCCTGGTGTTCAAAATTCGCGATCCACTCCCCCCGCAGCGGGAGCAGGAATCGTGTTTCCAGGACGATCTGGTACGCGATCTCGTCCGCGCGTCCGGGGGGGCCGGCAACACCGGCAAGGGCCGTATAGGCAAGGTCCAGGGGGATATCAAGAATTTCGACGGCGCCGGGGCCAATCGCCTCGCCTTCCGGCACGGCGCCCGAACGAAAGGAGCTGCCGTTGATAAATACCTCCCAGCCGATTTCGGGAAAGGGGATGTTGACAAGATTGGGGTTCACCACCTCCAGGGAACAGAGTAACTGTATTCCCCCAAGGTTTATATCCGCGATGTCCACCGAGCGCAGGGAAACTTCCGGCTGACTGAACGCCGCCTCCAGGGTCCGGCACGAGGAGCCGCTCAAACAGACGGCAAGCATCATCAGCGTGCCCGCGGCGAAATACGGCGGCAGACGGGGCTTTCCCCGGCCTTCATTTTTTTGGAACCGGCTCATTTGTTCATCCCGTGGTTCATTTTTTCCGGCATTCGTCTGTTAACCCTTGGTTTGGTAACTCTTTTTTTTAATGGTGTCAAAACCGCAGTAGGGAACCAGGGCATCGGGCAGTTTGACGCTGCCGTCTTTCTGTTGAAAATTCTCCAGTATCGCGATGATCCCCCGCGAAACGGCGATGGCCGTCCCGTTGAGCATGTGGACGAACTTATTTTTGCCGTCGTCGTCTTTGTAGCGGATGTTGAGACGCCGGGCCTGGTAATCGGTACAGTTAGAGGTACTGGTTACCTCTCCCCACTCGCCCCCGCCGGGGGAAGGGGGATTCGCCCGTCCGGGCATCCAGGCTTCCAGGTCCCACTTCCGGTAGGCCGGCGCGCCCAGATCCCCGGTACAGGTGTCCACGACGCGGAAGGGTATCTCCAGGCCCGCGAATATCTCTTCCTCGATGGAACGCAGTTCCTCATGAAGCGCCGCGGAATACTCAGGCAGGCAATACACAAACATCTCCAGCTTGGTAAACTGGTGTACCCGGTAGAGCCCTTTTGAAAATTGTCCGGCGGCTCCCGCTTCCCGGCGGAAACAGTGGGAAAGGCCGGCCATGCGCAGGGGAAGCCGCTCCTTTGGCAGGATGGTATTGGAATAATAGCCGCCAAGGGTTATCTCCGCGGTCCCCACAAGGCAGGCGTCCTCCCCTTCCAGGGTGTACACGTTGGATTCCGCCCCCCGCGGATTAAAGCCAATGCCCTCAAGTATCTCCTCCCGCGCCACATCGGGGGTAATAAAGGGGGTAAAGCCCTTCCCGGCAAGGATGTCCAGGGCATAGCGTACCAGGCCCAGTTCCAGGAACACCCCTTCGTTTTTCAAATAGTAAAACTTTGTTCCGGAAACCTTGGCGCCGGCATCAAAGTCGATAATGTCCAGTTCCTGTCCCAGGCGCGTGTGATCGGCGGGTACAAAGTCAAAGACACGGGGTTTTCCCGTCCGCCTGACTTCCAGATTGTCCTTGTCCTCTTTTCCCCGGGGGGCATCGGGGTGGGCCATGTTTGGGATCTTGCGGGCCTCCGTTTCCAGTTCCCGTTCCACCCCGGAAAGTTCCGCCTCCAACGCGGCGATATCCTCTTTGAGTTTTTTCCCTTCCTCGATTAGAACGTTCCGCCGCTCCGGTTCCATCTTCCCCTTCATGGACGCGGCGTTGGCGTTGCGCTTCTGTTGTAAACCCTGCAGGGCGGTGGAACATTCCGTGCGGCGGTTAAAAAGGCGGACCACCGCGTCCGCGTCTGCTTTCATATACCGGTCGGCGATGTTCGCCTTCACCGCGTCGAGGTTTTCAACAATAAAACGATAATCGAGCATGATGAGAGAGTGTAACAAAGGACCGTTTGTTGTTCCAGACACCGGCCGATCATCCACAGGGCGAGCGGAGATCCAGTTCGCCCGTGATAAAGGCCCGCTCCACGCCGTCGTCCGGACAGCGGATAAGGAGTTCGCCGCCGGGACCAATACCCCCAAGCGTCCCTTCCACGGCACGTCCCGAATCCGCCCCGCCGGCGATAAAGCGGACCCGCTCCCCCCTCATGTAGAGCCGCTCCTCCAGCCGTTCCCGCCAGGCCCTGTCCGGCGCGCGGGCCGCATCCTGTCCCGGGGCATCGATCTCCGCGTGGAGACGCTTCAGGATCAGTTCCAGCAGGGCGAAGCGGGGGTCGCGGGCCGTGTCCGGCCTCCCCGTGTCCGGAGCGCCGGTTTGTTCCAGCCCCAGTTCCCGCAGGGACAGCGTCAGGCTTGTGGCCTTGTTCCTAAGTTCGGGGGGGAATTCGCGCTGACGCAGGTTAACCCCCACGCCGATAAACACGGCGCCGCCGTCGGTTTCGCTCAGAATCCCCGCGATCTTCCGCCCCCCGCCGGGCAGCAGGATCAAAACATCGTTGGGCCATTTTATCCGCACACGGCCCGCCAGGGGGGGGGCAAGGTCCTCGACGGCCCGGGAGACCGCCAGGCCGGTCCTCAGAGTCAGGACGGCGGGGATGGAGGCAAAGGAGCCGTAACGGAGCAGGAGCGTAAAAAAAAGGTTGTCCCCCGCGTCCCCCAGCCAGGGCCGCCCCCCGGTCCTCCCCCGGCCGGCCTCCTGGAAATCCGCGCACACCACCGTGCCGTGGGGGGCCCCCGCGTCCGCCAGGCGGCGGGAAAGGTCCATCGTACTGGATACGGTCATCTCAAAGTACACGGGGCCTTCAAAGGCATTGGCGACGGGAATTGTCCGCATGGGTTCTCCTTTTGAGCGAAGCGCCGATGGTACCTGGCACCATCCGAAATCCGAGAAAAGGATATACCACCGGCCACACATAAGTAAACGCGCATGGTGGGCGGCCCCCCTTGTTCCGTCTCCGGTCCCGGTGGTATGGTGGCGGCAAACAGAGGGGGGTAATATGGCCTTGGTTTGTCTTGACCTTGAAGGGGTTCTGGTTCCCGAAATTTGGATTGCCTTTGCCGAAGCCGTGGGGATCCCCGAATTCCGGCGGACTACCCGGGACGAGCCGGACTACGACGCGCTGATGCGTTTCCGCATCGAGCTCCTGGGGCGGCACAATCTCAAACTCCCCGATATTCAGCGTGTCGCCGGGACCATGGAACCCCTGCCGGGGGCCGCGGAGTTTTGCGCGAAACTCCGGGAACGCGCGCAGGTGGTAATCCTGTCCGATACCTTTGAGCAGTTCGCCAAACCCCTCATGGCGAAACTCCACTACCCTACCCTTTTCTGCAATTCCCTTATCACATCGGCGGACGGCGGCATAACGGGCTACCGGTTACGCCAGACGGACGGGAAAAAATACGCCGTAAGCGCCTTCAAATCCATGAACCTCAAGGTCTTTGCCGCGGGGGATTCCTTTAACGATTTAAGGATGATCGTCGAGGCGGACTCTGGCTGCCTGTTCCGCGCCCCGGCCGCGATCCGCCGCGATTACCCCCACATCCCCTGCGTGGACGGCTATGACGAACTGTTGGGGCTGATAGAGAAATTTCTCACGCGGCATTCCGGTACTTTCCATGCGTTCCCCCTTTGAGGTAATAAGTAAAATCGATCTCTACCACACCACTGTTTCAGGGGATACCATTTCGTAAAGGAGTACGATCATGACCGCGAAAGAAGTAATCAAGCGCCTGGTAACGCACGATAATCCTCCCCGTATCGGCATGGATTTTCTCGGCGATAACCCCCGCGATATTATCTGGGGGCCAACGGCCCGGCTCATGCGGCCCGAGGGGAACGATCTTGCGCGGTGGAATCGCGATCCGCGTTTAACATCAAAAGTCCCCTGGTTCACCGGTGAACTCATGATGACCCCCATGGGCGATATTTACGGACGCCTGGGGCAGAAGACAAAGGGCGAATGTGTAAAGGGCGCCCTTGGGGACGGCTGGGAAAGCCTTGAAACCTGGACGCTTCCGGTCATTGACGAAGAAGCCTCCGGGATCGAGAAAGCCGGGGCCGGTGATTACCGGAAAAGCGGCAAGTACATCCTTGGCGGACTTCCACTCGCGATATTTTCTTCCCTCAGGGACTGCCGGCACATGGACAACGCCCTTATGGATACCCTGCTGGAACCCGATAACGTTAGAGCCTTTCTGGATAAAATTATGGACCTTATGATAACAATCCTGGACAGGGCTGTTGACAACGGCCTGGACGGCATTATGAGTTTCGACGACATGGGTACCCAGATCAGCCTGTTCTTCAGCCCCGAAACATTCAGAACCCTGTTCAAACCCTACTACAAACGGCTTGCCGACGAAATCCACGGCAGGGGCATGGATTTCTTCCTCCATTCCTGCGGCAAGATTTATGACATTGTACCCGGCCTGGTTGAAGCGGGAGTCGATGTGTTTCAGTTTGATCAGCCCGAGCTGAGCGGCAGTGAAGTCTGGGCCCGGGAATTCGGCGCCAGGGCCGTTTTCTACTGTCCCGTGGACATACAGAAGATCATGATAACCGGCGACAGGCGCGTTATTGAGGACAGCGCCCTCTCCATGGTAAACGCCTTCAAAAAACACGGCGGTTCCCTTATCGCCAAAGACTACCCCAGTTGGCAGGACATCAACGTACTCCCCGAATGGGCGCAGTGGGCCAGGGATGTCGTGGCCGCGAACGCGGCGTTGTAGAGGAACGCGGCGTTGTGGAGCGGCGGCCCGTTGCGGGCGGCCCGTTGCGGGCACTTATCTGTCGATCAGCCGTTTAAGGAGCGCGTCGTTGTGCCGCCAGTCCTTGGCGGTTTTTACCCGCAGGTCAAGATCGATCTTCCAGTCGAAGATCGCGTTCAGGTCCTTCTGGGCGGCCACGCGGATAACCTTGATCCGGCTTCCCCCCTTCCCCACCACCATGCCCTTTTGGGATTCCCGCTCGGTAACGATAAAGGCCCGTACCCACAGCCGTTTTTGGGGGGCGGAACCCTCCGCCGCCGGGCCGGGGTCCCGGAATTCCAGGTCCGCCACGTCAACGTAGATCGAATGGGGAAGTTCATCCCGCAGCCCGGCAATGGCCTTTTCCCGGATAATCTCCGCGATCCTGAACGAAACATCCTGGTCGGTGTAAAAATCCGCCGGGTAAAAGGGCTCCCCGGGGGGGGCCAGGCTGAACAGCAGGGCCAGAAGTTCGTCCAGACCCCTCTTTTTCAGGGCGGAAATTTCCACATCGCGCCGGCCCTCCCCCTCCCCCGGGGGAAAGTGTTCGCGCAGGAAACGTTTTACCGCGTCCAGGTCCACCCCCTCAAGGTCGATCTTGTTGATCGCGGCGACGGTTTTTCCGGCAAAGGGGGCCAAATCGGCGGCGATATCCTCCTCCTCCTGTCCGGGAGGCCGGGAGGCGTCCAGAACGTAGAGGATCAGGTCCGCTTCCTCCATGGACCGGGCGGAAACGGACGAGAGTTTTTTGTTGATTTTTTTCCCGGAACGGTGCCGCCCCGGGGTGTCCACAAAAACCAACTGCCCCTGTTCACCGTTATGAATTCCCCGGATGGCGTTCCGGGTTGTCTGCGGTACGGGACTGACAATGGCCACCTTCCGCCCGCAGAGCCGGTTCACCAGCGTGGATTTCCCCACCGAAGGCCGCCCCACCACCGCCACAAAGGCGGACTTTTTCCGCTCATCCATACGATCATCATCCATGCGCGTACCGCCGTTACGAACCCTGGGCTATGAGCCCCGGGCTTTAGCCGAGGCTATAAACCCTGGGCTATAAGCCCTTGGTCTTTATCAACTGCTCCCCGGCGCGGGTGTAGACCATCGTATCCGCCGGCACCGAGGAAATAATCCACACGTTGCCGCCGATGGTACTGCCCCGGCCAATCACCGTATCGCCGCCCAGGATGGTGGCGTTGGAGTAGATGGTAACATCATCCTCGATGGTGGGGTGCCGCTTGCGGTTTCCCTCCTCTTTTTTTACCGAAAGGGCCCCCAGGGTAACACCCTGATAGAGCTTCACGTTCCTGCCGATAACCGTGGTTTCCCCAATCACCACCCCGGTACCGTGGTCAATAAAAAACGATTCTCCAATGTCGGCCCCGGGGTGAATGTCGATGCCGGTGCGGCCGTGGACAAGTTCGCTCATCATCCGGGGGATAAGGGGGACGGCGGCCTGCCAGAAGAAGTGGGCCAGCCGGTGTACGGTAATGGCCTGAAAACCCGGATAGGAGAGGATCACCTCCTCAAAACTCTTGGCGGCGGGGTCCCCCCGGAACGCGGCCTTCATATCCAGGTTAAGGGCCTCCCGGATGCGGGGCAGCTCCCCAAAAAAGGATTCCACGATAAGTTCCGCCGCCGCGTGGCAGCCCTCACTGCCGCAGGGGGCCGGTCTGGCGCCCGCGGCGGCGGAAAGGCCGCCGGCCCTTGCCGAAAACGCCAGGCTCTTTTCCACCTCCCGGATCAGTTCCCGCGCCAGGTGGTTCACCTTTTCCCCCGTGATAAGGTTCAGGTTGTCATGGTTCAGGACCTGTTCTTCCCGGAAACCGGGAAAAATAAGCTCGTCCAGGCCCTTAAGGATATCCTCAACACTTTCACGGCTGGGAAGATTCACCCTTCCCGAATGATTCACCAGGCCGTAGGAATTGTAGGATTCCAGCAGAGCCTCAATGCTATGATGTAATAGCCGCATGTTTCTCACCTTGTGCCGTTATCACTTCCCAACGGCGTTTTTTTCCCCCACGGGGCCCGCCCCGGTAGGGCTAAAGCGCCGTACGCGGCTCCCCGCCTTGTCTACCAGGGCGGAAAGATCGCCTGAACCCCTGAACCTCAGTACGTTCACCATAAAAATGTTAAGTTTGTTGACGATGTTGGGGGGCAGAAGATTCCCGTCCACCTCCACCGAAAGGGTGGGATAGTTCCGTTCCCGTGCCCAGGGGGTAAAGAGCCCCTCTATGACCCTGCCGATAAGACAGGCAAAGGGACTGATGTTCACGATCCCCGAATACCCGTGGGCCATAGCGGCGGCGGCGGAACCGGAGGACACGGCAATCTCCGAGTTCAGTTCCAGATTGACAAAATGCTCCTGGGTGTACTTCATGATTTCGTGCATGTCGTGGGGGGTCTCCGGCACAAGGCCCGTGGGCATCAGGATGGAGATAACCTTTTTTTCCACCGAATGTTTCCACCACTCCTCAAGGCCGAGTTTTTTAAGGTCCCGCCAGGGCTTGGAAAACACGCGGCGGCCCGGCTTTTGCATCTTGATCAGTTTTCTCAAGGCGTAGTCCCGCACAAAGTCCAGGTAGTGTATCCACTCGGAAATTCCCGCCACCTTTACGACGATTCCCCGCTCGCTCATCAGGTCCGTCAGCTCCCCCACCGCGAAATCGTCCCGGCGCACGTAAATTTCCCCCACCACCAGCACCTTGGGACAGTCGGTCAGGCGGCGTTTGAGGGGAATTTTCCGCACATCCGCCGCCACCTGCTTCAGTTCCCGCCATATTTCCCTGGGCCGGTATTCCGCCGCGTCCATGACCCGGCGCCAGGATTTTTCATAATCCTCCAGGGCCCGTACCGGGTCCGCCGCCACCGCCTTGAGGCTGGTTTGAATGTCCTTGAGGTAGTCGGACAGCACCAGACCCTTCCACATTTCTTTGGCAAAGTCCGGCCCCAGTTCGGTGTAGGAGTTGTCCGCCGATAGGATAAAGACCACCACGTTTTCCAGCCGCATATCCTTAAAGAGGTTTTCGTAAAATACATAATACTGGCCGGTCCGGCAGGGGCCGGTGGTGATGGGCACAAAGAGGAGGTAAAGCTCGTCCTTGCGGTATTTTTCACTGGAAAAGAACTGGAGGACGCTGCCCAAAAGCAGATGGCTGGGAACGCACTCTTTGCCGGAAGCGTGGGCCCTGGCGATCTGGATGGTTTTGGCGGTGGCCACGGGCATGGCTTCGGCGTTGATCCCCAGCTTCCGCACCGCGGCGCCCATGTATTCGGTGGAAATGGCCCCCATGTTGGAGAGCAGCACCTTGACCCGTTTGTTCCCGGCGATGGGAACTTTTTCCCCGGTTTGCGCGTTGTCTATCCGCAGATCGAATTTGCCGGTGGAGGTTTTTTCGCTGATAAAGCGCCAGCCGTTGTCGTACCGTTCCCCTTCCATCTCCGTTTTTTTCGCCCGGTAGCCGTCGATGATGTCCAGAAAGGCCTCGACTCTGGTGTCCACCCCCGCGTCGGCGGAATGGGAATCCAGTTCCAGCACCAGGAAGGGTTTCTGCCCCATGGTCCACTTGATGGAGTGGAGGATGAAGGAATCGGGGGCGCAGGAGAAGTTGGTAACGTAGGTAAGGTAGATGTTGTCCTCTTTTTTGAGGAGCCCGGCCGCCTTTACGTCCTGCTGCCCGTAGTACCAGTACATATTGGGGAATATCTTCTCGTCCTGGAAGGGCAGAATATCAAAGGGTACGATGGAATAGCCCCGCGTGGTAAATTTACGGGGAATTCCCATGTTTGCCTCCTGGGTAAAGGCGTTGTAGGGCCGGCCCAGGATGGCGATAACCGGACGATCCGCCCCGCGGGCCTCCTCCAGGGCCTCCCTGCCCATCTGGTTAACCGCGTCAAAGTAGGCCCGCTGCCTGGCCAGGGCCTTTTCAAACGCGGCCGCGGTCTCCTGGGGGCCTATGCCCAGACGGGCGGCGGTTTGGATAAACAGTTCCAGGGCTTTTGCCTCCCCAAACTTAAAACTTACCACCAGGGGAAGCCACTTGTTCTTGTCCACGTCGGGAAATGCCTTTTCGATGTAGTAGGGCAGACTCTGGGTAATGGGACAGAAGTTGGCGTGTACCGTTTCCTCGTAGCTGGGCATGTCCCGGAAGTGGGGAAGCAGCACGTAATCCGCCCCCTTGTCCAGACAGTCCTGCACCGCCCCGTGGGCGATTTCCGCGGGAAAGCAGTACGTGGATTCCGCCCTGGCCACCCCGGCGTGGGCCACCTCCGTGGAGAGGAAGGTCCTGATGCCCAGCTCGTGAAAGAACCAGGAGTACAGGGGGTACAGGGTGTGGACCGAAAAGGCCCTGGGGATACCGACCAAAAAGCTTCGCTTTTTGGTTTCGGAGTTCTGCTCCGCAGAACTCCACACCGGGGCGGCGAATTCCTCAAAGAGCATCCTCTGCCGCTTTTCCACATAGTCAAAAACCGGCACGTCCCTAAGTTGCTTACGCATGTTGGTGTACTTGTTACAGCGGCCGCCGAACATGTACTTCCGCCCTCCCACGTTCAACACCTGGATGGGACAGCGGTTTTCACAGGAACCGCAGGTAACTATCCGCTCGTAGCCGATCTCCCGCGTGATAAGCTCGTCCATGTCCACGATCCGCTCCGCCAGGAGGCCATCGGCCTTCTTGCGCTTTGCCAGCAGGGCGACCCCAAAGCAGCCCATAAGTTCCGGTGAGGGGGGAACCAGTATTTCCTTGTCCAGCAGCATGGCAAAGGCCAGGGGAATGGCGGGATTCTTGGCTACCCCGCCCTGGAGGAAGACCTTGCCGCCGATGGTACGGTTCCCTACCACGCGGTTCAGGTAGTTGGACACGATGGAACAGGCGATCCCCGCGGTAATATTCTCCCGGCCGGCCCCCTGCTGTACGGCCTTGCGAATATCGGAATTGATAAAGGCGGAACAATGCTCCCCGAATTTGCAGGGGGCGTCCGCCCGCAGGGCAATAGGGCCGATATCCCTGGCGGAATGGATGGAAAGGTCCCCGGAAGCGGACTCTTCCAGAAACGAACCGGTCCCCGCGGAACAGGCCTCGTTCATGGCGTAGTCGATGGGCACCCCGTTCTTGAGCAGCACGTATTTGGCGTCCTGCCCGCCGATCTCAAAGATCGTCTCCACCCCGGGATCGAAGTAGGTGGTCCCCACAGAGTGGGCGATAATTTCGTTGTAAACCCCCGGCGTTTCCAGAAAGACCCCCAGGATCTCCCGGCTGGACCCCGTAGTGGAAACCAGGCGTATATCGACGCGCCGGTCCCCCGTGTCGGCGATCACCTTGTCCCGGATAATCGAGAGACATTCCTTTAGGGCCTTTACCGGGTCCCCGTGGGTACGGCCATAGTGGCTGGCCACAATCTCATCGGTCTCCATGTCCACCAGGCAGGCTTTAGTAGTGGTAGAACCGCCGTCCACCCCCAGGATATAGACCCGGTCCGCCCGTACCTTGCCGTCGGATTTCTCGAAACTCCGTACCTTGCCGCTCCATTCCCTCAGAGCCCCCAGGGTTCCAAAACGTATTTCGTTAGGTTTAAGAAGCCGGTCCGCCGGCGGCAGGGGACTCCCGCTCCCCGGGGCCAGCGCCGCCGCCCCCAGGGCCTCAAAGACCGGGGCGCTTTCGGGGATAATAAACTCGATTTGCGGCGCCTTTTCCCGGATAAACCGGACGATGTGCCGGTTCAGCGTGATTCCGCCCGTCAGAACCACCCGGCCGGAACTTACCTTGGCCCGCTTAAGGAAGTCGATAACCTTAACCGCCATAACGTCGGACAGGGAGAGAACGATGTCGTTTTTCGTCGCTTCCCGCTTGTTCAAGCGGTGGGTACAGTCGCTTTTCATAAACACCGAACAGCGGGTGGACAGGGGGTAGACTTTGGCGTCGTCGGGAACCTTGTCGATGTCCTCCAGCGTCATATCCATGCGGGTAAGCTGCTGCTTCAGGAATTCCCCCGTACCGCTGGCGCACTTGTTGCCGGAAAAGTTGTTGATGATCTTGCCGGAACCGTCCAGCGAATAGACCACCAGGTCTTCCCCCCCCATGCTCACCACCGCGTCGGCCTTGAGCCCCAGGGTCCGCAGCGCCGCCTCCACACACAGCGGCTCCAGGGTCCCGGCGGCCTCAAACATAAAACGGCCCTCGTTACCCGTAACCAGGGCCGGCGTTCCCGGGGGTATCTTCCCCCGATTCAAAAGATCGCGCGCCGCCGTGGCAAAATCCCCCTCGTGGGGTACGGACGCGCTCCAAACCAGCTTTCCATCATCCACAAACGCCATTTTGAGGCTCGTAGACCCGATATTGATTCCCAGCGATACCATATTACCTCTCTGAAAGTGGAAAATGGGCCGACCCCGCCTCTCAAGCCCGGATCAACCCCTTGCGTGTTCTTGAAAACCCAGGCGGGTTTTGGAACAACCGTCCGTATTGATAGTATACAAAAATACTAAAGTATAACAGCGCGAATGAAGCTACCCAACGGGGCGGGGTATGTACCCTTCGCATACAATCAACGCACTGTCCAATAATATTCATCGAAATAAGCGCGATTGTCAATTACGGCTTCCGCGGTGGTCTGGATTACCTGGGGCATAGGCTCGTTGATAAAGGCCGGCCATGTGGCCCGCGCTCGTTTGTGGGCCGGATTTGGCGAGATTCCCTTGACTTTTTTAACAATGATTATTATTATTAAAATGATGGCAGTTCTATCCGGCAGGAAGAAAAAACACAGCAGGAAACGGGACGAGATCCTCGGCCTTATCCGTTCCACAACCTCCCATCCCGGCGCCCGATGGGTGTACGAGCGGCTCAAACCGCTGTTTCCCCGCCTGTCCCTGGGGACCGTGTACCGGAACATCAGGAGTTTCCGGGAAGAGGGGGAACTGGCCTCCGTGGGGGTGGTCCAGGGGGAGGAGCGTTTCGACGGCAGGGTACAGCCCCACCCCCATTTTATCTGTTCCCGTTGCGGAAAAATTGTTGATATTGACGGGAGCATGGACAAGAATCAAGGGATGCCGGAGGGGGTCATCATACCCCCAGATCTGTACGTCGATCCCCGTAAAACCGTGTTGTACGGTCTCTGCGGGGACTGCCGGAAGGCGGATGAAAAAGGCATGACCACGGTTTAGACCGTGAAATATTTTTATGGAGGGTACTGGTATGAAAAAATGGGTATGCCAGGTTTGCGGATACGTACACACCGGGGCTGAGCCCCCGGCGTCCTGTCCGCAGTGCAAGGCGCCGGCGTCCAAGTTCAAGGAACAAAGCGCCGGGGGCGGTTTCGCCGCGGAACACGTGCTTGGGGTAGCCAAGGATGCGGAGAAGGACATCCTTGACGACCTTCGGGCCCACTTTAACGGTGAATGTTCCGAAGTCGGTATGTACCTGGCCATGAGCCGGGTGGCCGAACGGGAAGGTTATCCTGAAGTGGCCGAGGCCTACAAACGCTACGCCTTTGAGGAGGCGGAACACGCGGCCAGATTCGCCGAACTCTTGGGCGAGGTTGTTACGGACAGCACCAAAAAGAACCTCGAACTGCGGGTGGAGGCCGAACACGGCGCCTGCGCGGGGAAGACCGACATCGCCAAGCGGGCCAAGGAACGCGGTTACGACGCCATTCACGACCCGGTCCACGAGATGGCCCGGGACGAAGCCCGCCACTGCGCCGGCTTCCGCGGCCTCTTAAAGCGGTACTTCGGCGCCTAGGAGTCTGTGGGGCTTCGCGCGTAAAACCCCAAGTCATCGAAGATGACAAATCGCCGAATAGGTACCACCTATGAGGCGATTTTACCTTATTGTCCGCCTTCGTCTCCGGACGCCTTAAAGGAATTCGCTCATTTGGCGGCGGAGCGTAACCGGCGCAAAAAGAAACAGGCGGTAACAATTCGTGTTGCCCCGGATGTCTTGGAAAGC
>JAIRND010000042.1 GCA_031258225.1 Treponema sp.
TGCTGGCAGAACCGCCCTTTGCCCCCATGCCCACCAACGTACCCGAAGATATTCAGGTCCTGGAGCAGCGGGTGGGGCAGGTGGTCCAGCCGGGAAGCTGGAAGATGGTCTACGCCAAAGACGAGGCGGAGTTTAACGCAATCTGGGCGGACATGGTCTCCCAGGCCAAGGGAATCGGAATTGACCGGGTGAACCGGTGGTACCTGGATGCCTATACCACGGCCAGAACCGCCGGCGCCAAGTACATGTATTAAAAAATAAGACAACAGGCGGGGGAGCGCGGGACTGTTCCCTGGCTCCGCCTGTCGTCTTGTTCCCCATGCTTCATTTTCCAAAGGTTGGTATTGATGCTTAAACTATTCAAACAGCGGGAGTTCCGCCTCTTCCTGATGGTCCTCCCCTTTATGGTTCTCGTGTTCCTGCTCTCCTACCTGCCCCTGCGGGGCTGGATCTACGCTTTTTACAATTACAAGCCCGGCC
The DNA here is from genome assembly GCA_031258225.1 of Treponema sp. Lineage (GTDB taxonomy): Bacteria > Spirochaetota > Spirochaetia > Treponematales > Breznakiellaceae > JAISFT01. The sequence goes on from JAIRND010000042.1 coordinate 481, forward strand.
TTCCCATCGGGCCGGAGAACTTCGTGGGCTTCGATAACTTCCGTAAAACCGTTGCGGACCAGTACGCCATGGCGGATATTGTCAGGGTGCTCCGCAACACCTTCGCCATGAGCCTTATCGGTATCGCCACCTCCCCCCTCCCCCTCATCTTCGCGGTCTTCCTTAGCGAGGTCAGAATTATGCCCTTCAGGAAAACCGTGCAGACCCTTACCACCATCCCTAACTTCATCAGTTGGGTCCTGGTCTACTCCGTGGCCTACGCCATCTTTTCCGTGGACGATGGTTTTGTAAACCGCCTCCTCATGCAGTTGGGCCTTATCGACAACGGCATCCCCTTCCTTACCGCGTCCCGCCACGTGTGGCTTACCATGTGGAGCTGGGGAACCTGGAAGGGCCTGGGCTGGAGTTCCATCATCTATATCGCGGCCATTACCTCCATCGACCAGGAACTCTACGAGGCCGCCCGTGTGGACGGGGCGGGGCGCTTTATGTGTATGTGGCACATCACCCTGCCGGGGCTTCTGCCCACCTACTTCGTCCTCCTCATCCTGTCCATCGCCAACTTTATCAACAGCGGCATGGAACAGTACTACATTTTCCAGAACCCCATGAACAAATCCGCCATCGAGGTGCTGGACCTGTACGTGTACAATCAGGGGATAGCGGGGATCAACTACTCCTATTCCATCGCCATCGGTATGCTGAAATCCATAGTGAGCCTGTTGCTGCTCTTTATCGCCAACCGGGGATCAAAAATGGTCAGAGAGGAGTCGATATTTTGATACGGATTAAATCAAAAAAAGCAAAACCGCGGTTCATAGACCTTGTGTTTGACGGGTTTATCTACCTGTTCTTTGCCGTTTTTACGCTGATGTGCGTGTTTCCGTTTTACTACATTTTTATCAACACCATCAGTGCCAACGACCTGGTGTCCCGCGGGATTGTGCTGCTTTTGCCTAAAGGTATCCATTTTGGGAACTACGTGAAGATACTGGAACTGCGGGCCCTGCCGAACGCGGTGCTTGTCTCTGTGGCGCGGACGGTGCTGGGAACGGCATTGAACGTGCTGTGTACGTCCTTTGTGGCCTACGCGGTGTCCAAGAAAAAACTGTGGCACCGGAAGTTTGTGTACCGGTTTTTCATCGTAACGATGTACTTCAACGCGGGGCTAATCCCCTGGTATCTCAACATGAGGGCGCTCCATCTGGACAACACGTTTCTGGCCTATATCATCGGGGTGGTAAGCGCCTTTAACCTGATACTGATAAAGACCTATATCGAGAGCATCCCCGAATCCCTGGAAGAATCCGCGGAAATAGACGGGGCCGGGTATCTTACGGTGTTTTTCCGGCTGATACTGCCCCTGAGCAAGCCGATACTGGCGACGGTGGCGGTGTTTACGGCGGTGGGGCAGTGGAACTCGTTCATGGACACCCTTATCCTGATACGGAACTCGCGGCTGTATACGCTGCAGTTTCTGCTGTGGCAGTATTTGAACCAATCGACGGCCATAGCGAACGCGATGAGGGACGCGGCGGCCCAGGGCGGTTTTTTCGATCCCTCCGCGATGCTGACGACCTCGTCGGTGCGGATGACTATAGCCATGGTGGTAACACTACCGGTATTATTTATTTACCCTTTTTTCCAGCGGCACTTTGTCAAGGGGATCATGATCGGGGCCATTAAGGGCTAAGGTAACTTCAGTCGCTATGTACCGGCACCTGACCGGCACTGACTTTTCCTTCCGGCTGGCCACGGCCAAAGAACGGAGAATATATTATGGCGGAACTGGTACGGCATACCCATACGGCTGGGAGCGGGCTAACCCCTGAGCAGCTTGCGGAGATTCGGGAAGCGGAGAAACACCCCATTGTTTTTGATAAAGACTGCCCGGAACTGACGGACGAACAACTAGTAGAATTCGTACCCGCCAATTTTACGACATGGGAAGAACGGGACGCGGCCATGAAAGCGGCCAGGGACGCGAAGCCTTACCCCCTGCCGGCAGCGGCGGGGAAATAACTCCTTATCTCTCCGTCCCCGGGGAAAACCGGTACTTTGTGCCGTAAGAACCACGATTAATGGGCGGTTTGCGGGGGGAAAAAGTGTACTGGATTCTTTTTTCCCGTTGTGCTATGTTGCCGTATGGCGTTGGCTGGCAGAACCCTGCGGGTTCCCTTTTTTGAGATAGGACCCAAATCGTATCTTTATGGTGATGATGTGCTGGATCTCGCGCTGGCCGCAGACCGGGCCTCCGTTGCCTATGACATAGATATTCTGTTCACCGCCCCGGTGGTTGATCTGCGGCGTATTGCCCGGGCGGCGGAACATCTGTTTGTTTTGGCCCCCCACATGGACCCCCTGGTTCCGGGCCGGGGCCTGGCGGACCTGTTGGCGGAATCCCTGGCGGCTGCCGGGGCATTTGGTGTTATGCTTAACCACTGCGAAAAACCCCTTACCCTGGGTGCGCTGGAGAAAACTATTCTGCGGGCACGGGAAGCCGGTCTTTTTACCGTGGTTTGTACCGACACCATAACCCAGGCTGCTGCCGCGGCCCATTTCCACCCCGGCGTCATCGTAACGGAACCGGCGGAACTTATCGGTACCGGACAGGCCAGCGATCTGTCCTGGGTAACAGCCGCCATAGATGCGGTAAAGTCGGTGGATCCGGAAATCCGGGTTTTGCAGGGGGCCGGGATCAGCGGCGGGGAAGATGTGTACAGGGTTATTTTTGCCGGGGCCGAGGCTACCGGTTCATCCAGCGGGATCGTCAAGGCGCCCGACCGGCCTGCCATGATCGATGAAATGATCCGCGCGGTCAGGGAAGCCTGGGACGCCCGGCATATCAAGTAAGGAGAAGCAGCATGAAAATGTTCCGAAAGAAAATTGAAGTTAAATCCACGGCGGGGCACCCGACATTTCACAACATAACCGCCCAAATCAAGGAAATGGTGGCCGCGTCGGGGGTAAACGAGGGGATTTGTACCGTCTACTCCCACCATACCACCTGTTCGGTACTGATACAGGAATGTTCCCACGACAAAACCTACTTCGGTCTGGAATACCTGCAACAGGATCTCTGCAATGTTATGGAAAAACTGATCCCCACCTGCAGGGTGGAAAACCAATACCTGCACCCGGGACCGGAGCATATCAAATTCGGCGACAGTGTGGGCGAACCGGGGCCCTGGACCAGCCTGAACACCGACGGTCATCTGCGCTCCTGCATACTGGGCCGCTCCGAAACCATCGTTATCGAAGAAGGCCGGCTTGACCTGGGACAATTTGGTTTTGTCTACTTTGTCGATTGGGATCAGGTCAGAGGCCGGGATCGGGTGGTCCAAATCGTCATTATCGGGGAAGAGCGTTAAAGGCCGCAGCCGTCTCCCTGAAATAGTTAATAAGCCCCAGTACATCGGCGCCCAGGCTGATAAAGCGGTACCCCAGGGCGTGAAGTTCCTGTAGATTGGCGGGGGAACCGACGGTCCCGGCAAATTTGCCGTGCCGCAGGGCGGCTTCGGCAATAAGGCGCCGGGTTTCGGCCAGACGGGGATTTGAAAAGTTGCAGGGGTCGCCGATGCCCTGACTAAAATCGCCGGGGCCGAAGAAGATCATGTCGATCCCCTCAAGGGCGCAGATCGCGTCCAGTTCCGGCAGGGGTTCGGGATCTTCGATCTGGACCACCACAAAACGTTCCCGGTTGGCCTGCTTGATATAATCGGCGGTATCCACCAGACAGTAGGCCCCGTCGGCGTTGCCGCCGTCCAGGGGCCGCCGGCCCACGGGGAAAAAGCGGGTATTCCACACCACCTTCCGGGCGTCTTCCAGGCTCATCAGGTGGGGGACCATTACCCCTGAGGCGTCCAGTTCCAGGGGCCTTACATGGTCGCTGTAACTGCCCCGGACTACCCGTACCAGAGAATCGGCGCCGTGGGCCTTGGCGGCCAGAATTTGACGTTCGATAACCGAATAGTCGTTGGCCACGTGTTCCATGTCCGTCCAGATACAGTCAAAACCGCACATGGCGGCAATCTCGACAACCCGGCTGTCCGCGGTGTTAATTTTTACACAGCTTACGGTTTTTCCGGCCCTGAGTTTTTCCAGGACCACACTGGGACGCATCGTCATGCTTCCCTCCTTCATTGGGTTTGATGTTAGGCGGATTCCGAAATCCATTGGGTACCGCCGATAAAACACTCAGTTACGCCAAGGTCCTCATCAAGAAGCAAAAAATCGGCCCACAGGCCGGTCTCAATTTTTCCGGTCTGGTTTTCAAGCCCCAGGACCTTTGCGGGGTTTGCCGAGGCAAGGTAAACCGCCCGCGGCAGGGAAAGGCCAAGGAGTTTTACCGCGTTTTTTACCGCCAGGTCCATGGTCAGGCCGCTGCCGGTAAGGCCGCCCGTTTCCCTATCCCGGGCGGGTCCGCCGGGGTACTTCATTACGATACCGGCGCCGCTTATGCCCTCGTAGGTTCCCGGGGGCAGGCCGGCGTTGATGTTGGCATCCGTAACCAGGCACACCGCGTCCGGCCCTTTACAGGCAAGGGCCATCCGGACGGCGCCGGGGTGTACATGTTCGCCGTCCAGAATAAAATCCACCGTAACCCCGGGCCGGGCCAGAATCGCCTCTACCGCCCCGCAGCCCCGGACCCCCGGCTCCTGTTCTCCGGGGTAGGGGAACACATCGTAGAAATGGGTGGCGTGGCGGGCCCCCGCGTCAATGGCCCGCCCGGTTTCTTCAAACCCCGCGCCGGTGTGGGTAATAAAGGCGGGGCGGCCCCCTTCGGTCATGAGGGGAAGGAGGGAACAGATTCCCGGTACCTCCGGGGAAATGCCGAAAACCGCCGGGGTACTTCCCAGGGCTTCCCGCAGGCCGGCGGCCCGTGCCGCGGAATAGTCCCGGTTAAGGCCCCTGATGGCCCCGGTAAGGGCAAGGAAATGACCTTCCAGAAAAAAACCCAGGATCCGGGCCCCTCGCGGCCGGACCGACGCGAGTTCCGAAAGAAGCCTGTATTCATCAGGCTGGGGAGTTACGGTGGGCAAAAAGGCCGTTACCCCCCGGGCGGGCAGTTCCCGGCACAGGGCTTCCAGATCGGCAGGGCCCCGGTCAACAAGCCGGCCCTTAAAGCCGTGGATGTGCATGTCAATGTAGCCCGGTACCAGATACCGGCCCCCGGCGTCCAGGCGGCGGGCCCCGGCCTGTATCTTCCCGTCCGGCGCAATCTCCCGGATTATTCCGTCTTCGCAGAGCAGTGAATACCCAGGCAGAATTTGGTCCCGAAAAAGAAGCCGGGCGTTGAAAACCAGCAGTCTGTCGGCCATTGTTCGTCTTAATACCCGGTCAATTCAAGACATTCAATGGGTTTGGCAATAACGGGTTCGATATACACCCAGGTTTCCATGAGTTGATAGATGGAACCGGGGATATAGGGAGTTACCGGTCCGTGGGTAATGAGCCGGGAGATCATCCGCTGCCAGGAAGAAAAACCGCCTTCAGTGGTAATGCCGTGGGTCTCGATACGCCGCCGGGCGTTTTTTACGTCGCGGGGGCCTATGGTAGCCGCCTTGGGGGGGACGTTGCTGATGTCGCCGGAACAGCCAAAAACCCCGTGGAGGGAATTTTGGGCGATGGTAAGGGGATGGAGGGTAATGACCCGCGCGCCCTGGTCAAAGTAGGGGTCCCGCAGATCGTTGATACGGTAGTCGCCGCCGTTCCGGTAATTGGGGATAAATTCGGGACAGGGATCGATAAAGGCGATGTGCCCGGCCCAGCCCGGACCTGAATAGATGGCGTCCGCGCCGCCGCCGCCAATTTCTTCAATCAGGTCGGAATAGTTGTTGATGTTGGCATCCGTGGGATAGTGGATGTTTTCCAGGGGCATCCTGAGTTCCGGATCTATCTGATTGTAGAAATACTTAAAAAATGAATAGGTAAAGCCGCTTTGATACGAGACCGGCGCGATGTGTCCTTCGTCATCGGCCCATTCGTCCATGGTGAAGGGGTGGACGTTCCGGCAGTTGATCCGGTTCAGGTTGATAAGGTTGGCCAGCGGAAGGTACAGGGCGGGGCAGGGGTTCCCGGTAATGAAGGTGAAGATCCTGTCTTCCCTGTCGGACGCCACGATGTTGGCATAAATATCGGCCACCACAAGGCCCCCGGTATTCGGAAAAACCTTTACATGGAAGCGCGGGTTGGGGTGCTGTTCTATCTCCTGGACGGTCATGGACCGCAGCTTCCGGGTTACGTCCTGATCCTGAAAAGGAATCCAGTCTGCGGGCTTGAAATTAAAATCGCTCATCGTTTGTTTCTCCCTTTGATTGACAAAATTTTGACGGGTCCGCCGTCAATCCGGCCGGCCCGTAAGGTCCCTTAGTTTATCCAGCGTAAAATCTATCAGCATATCCCCCGTTTCCGGGCGATAGCGGGTCCACAGGGCTTCATAGCCCCCCTCCGCGTGGGCTTGGGGGGTACAAATATACCCGGCGGCGGCGCCGTTGGTACAGGTGGTAAAAAATACGGGTAGCGGGGACTCCCGTTTAAGGCGCAGGGCGAATTCCACAAAAATTTCGCAGGGGTAGAAGACGAACCGGTAGTCCCCAATGCCCATGATCTGTACCTCAAAGGGGGAATTTCCCCGGATGTTCCGGACCGCGGTTTCCCCGGCCCGTGCAATTTCCAAAAGATGCTCCGCGCCGATAAGGCTGCATTCCAGGGTACGGACCAGGGGATAGGGTTTCCCTGCGGTCCTGGCCTCCTCGTAGTCCCGGCGGGCCTGTTGTTCCCCCTCAAGGGCCCTGTCCAGGGTGGGTATGTCATAGAGGGGCGGGTCAAACCCATAGGAGGCGGCAAACAGGCGGGGATTTTCCAAAGGCGGAGCCGGCGCGAGGGCCCGCTCCGCCTCGGCGGCAATGGCATACCCCACCCGCCGGGCTTCGTCAAAGCTCTGATCCCGCCGGAAATGCCGGGAAGACTGGTTCCCCGAAGCGCCCTGCAAAAAACCCGTTACCAGGGACGGCTGCCGTTCCTTAAAATACCGGTACACATAGCCGGGGTAGTCGGCGGAAAGGGCCCGGCTTTCGGCATGGAGGAAGGTTGGGTGGAGGGCGTAGTTTATCAGGATGCCCCGCAGGGCGCCCCCCTGTTCCCGGATGCCCAGGACCCCCACTTCCGGGTCCGCCGGGCCGTTCTTGTCCCGGCGGTTTCCCCCAACCCCCTGTTCTTTGCCGCAATAGCCCCTGGCCGCGCAGAGGACCGCCTCAAATGCCCCGGCCTTGGCCTGGGCCATTTTTTCCACGGCGGCTTCGGTAATAAAATCCAGATAAAAGGGATAAAGTTCCCGGTCATCGTTCCAGAGGGAAAGGGTGGTAGTTACCGGCCCGGAATGGGTGTGGGTACAGGATACGGAAACCCCCCCGGCGGGGATGCCGCAGCGTTTTTCCACCGCCTCCCGGATGGCGCGGGTCCGTTTTTTGGAAAGTTCCCCCACATCAAAGGAAATAAGGCCCAGTTCCGTTCCGCCGTTGGACAGATAAAAACAGTGGACAAAAAGGTCGTCGTGAACTTCCCGGTGATAGCGGTCTTTTGGTTCAGGGTACCCTGCCATAAGAACCGGAAAATTCGGTGTAATAATCCCCTCGCTTAAACCGGCGCGCATATTATCCTCCTAAGCCCTGATCGTTGCCCTTTTGAAGGACAGCCTCTTGAAGGGCGCGGTATACCGCGTATACCCCGTCATAGATGGCGGCCCCCGTTTCCTGGGGCTCAGTAACCTCAAGGGCGCCGCCGGCAAAACGACGGCGCTCTTCCCCGGACGCAAAAAGCCCCAGGGCCATTCCCGCGCAGATGGCGGCGCCCACATTGGCCATTTCCGGCGTTTTTAGGGCAGCCACCGGGAGCCGCAGGCAATCCGCCAGGATACGCCGCCAAAGGCCGCTGGCCGCGCCGCCGCCGAACACCCGCAGTTCCCGCGCCGTTTCCGCCTGGGGGTATACGTCCCGCTGGGTCTCCACGCAACGGCGTATCGCGCAGGCTACCCCTTCCTGAACCGCCCTGACCATATCGCCCGCTCCGGTGTTAAGGGAAATGCCCGAAAAGCAGCCCTTCCCCCTGTCCAGGCCCGGATAAAAGACAAGGCCCCCGGCGCCGGCGCCGGAAGAAGCGGCCATTTCATCCAGGGCGGGGTAGGGAACTCCGGGGAACAGGGTGTTCCGCAGCCATTTAAGTGCGGCGCCGCTGGCGCCCACGGTGTTTTCCAGTATCCAACTGCCGCCGTCAAAGGCATGACAGGGGGCCCTGCCGGAAGGATCGCGGATCCGCTCCCCGGTCAACAGGGAAACGGCGCTGGCGGTTCCCAGGGACAGGGTGCGGATCCCCGGGGCTATCCCCGCGGCCAGGGCGGCGGCTTTCTGATCCTGCATCCCCACGGCGACTACCGTATCCCCGGCCAGACCAAGTTCCCGCGCGACCTCCGGGAGTATCCTGCCGGCCCGTTCGCCAAAGGGTTTAAGCCTGGGAAACTTGGACAGGTCCACGCCAAAGTGGTCAAAAATTTCTTTTATCCACTCGTGCCGCGCGGTATCAAAACAGAGGGTTCCGCTTGCCAGGGTATAATCGGTAAGGGCCTCACCGCACAGCCGGAAGCAGAGGTAATCATGGGCCATAAGGAAATAGGAGGTTTTTTCGTAAAGCTCCGGCTGGCGCCGTTTGATAAAGAGTACCTGGGGAAAAAACAGGGAACCCGGATGCCGGCCGGTGATCTCGAAAAGCCGTTGGCCGCCATAAAAAGCGGCAAGTTCCGCGGCCTCCCCGTCGGCGCGGGTATCGTACCAGCTTATCGCGGGGGCAAGGGGCCTTCCGTCCCCGTCGACCGGGACGGAAGCGATGCCCTGGGAAGAAATTCCCAGGGCGGCCAGTTCCCGGCCATCGATGCCCGCGGCCCTGACAGCCTCCCTAAGGGCGTCTTTGGTGTGGTTCCACCAGAGTTCCCCGTCCTGCTCCACCCCCCGCGGGGTAAACATAAGGTCGTACTCAATATAGGCGCTTCCCGCAATGGCCCCATTGTGGTCAAAGACCATGCTTTTACAGCCTGTGGTTCCCAGGTCTATCCCCGCAAGGTACACTATTTTGCGGTATAGCCCCCGTCCAGGGGCAGATTTGCGGCGGTAACGTAGAGGGAAGCGTCGGACGCAAAGTAGACAATGGCCCCCTTGATGTCGTCGGGACCGGCCATGCGGCCCAGCATTGTCCGCTGGCTGTAACGGCGGACAAATTCTTCGGGGGTCCGGTATGACCGGATACCGCCGGGGGAGATGGCGTTACAGCGTATGCCGAAGCGGCCGTAATAACTGGCCAAAAAGCGGGTAAAGGCGATCATGCCGCCTTTGTGAAAGTAGTAATCCCCGCCCCAGCCTTCCATGCCCAGCCCCTCGTAGAGGGTAGGGTCCGGTCCAATCATGCCGTGCATCGAGGCGACATTGATGATGGAACCCCGTTCCTGCCGGATCATGTCCCTGCCAAAGGCGCGGGTAATGATAAAATTCCCGGTGGCGTTGATCCGCATACTTTCTTCAAAGTGGCTTACCTCTCCGTCATAACCGTCGGACATGGGCCGGGCTACGGAATTATTGACCAGAATGTCAACCGTTCCCGCCCGCTCCATAACCTTGTCGTGGAATTCCAGGATTGATTTCTCGTTCCCCAAATCAAGGTGGAAGGCGCTGACATCGCCGCCTTCGGCCCGCATCTCCTCCGCGGCCTTTTCCAGATTTTCCAGATTTGTGGAACCGGTAAAGACCCTGGCCCCGGCCTCATAAAGAGCCGCGGCGGCACAGCGGCCGTAAAGCCCCGCGGCGCCGGTAATAACCGCGTTTTTGCCCCGCAGGGACAGGAGATCAAACACCCGCATACCAAACCTCCGGTGGGGCTACCATTTTGTCCAGCCGCCGTCCACACAAATACATTCACCGGTGGTAAAGGCGGAAGCGTCGGAGATCAGATAGATAAAGGCCCCCGCCATATCTTCCGGTTTTCCCACCCGGCCCAGCATGGTTTTCCCCGCCAGTTGTTCCATAAAATCCTTTGGGGGGTTTTTGCCCGGATCCGGCACCGGCCCCGGAGAAACACTGTTCACCCGGATGCCCATGGGGGCAAGGTGGGCCGCCGCGTAGCGGGTAAGCTGGATCACCGCCGCCTTGCCCATGCCGTAGACGGGGGGATTGTTCTGGCCCGACGTGCCGTAGATACGGTAATCCGGGGAAACAATGCCATACATGGAGGCGGTGGTAACAATGGAGCCGCCGCGTTCCCTGAAGTAGGGAATAGCCTCACGAATGGTACGGAACACCTGTCCCGCCACACCGTCCAGGGAAAAGGCCATATCCTCGTCCCCCTGCCCGGCTAAATCCGCAAATTTTCCGTAGGCCACCAGGTTGATCATGGCATTCACAAATCCGTAACGCCTGACACAGGCATCGTAGACAGCCCGGACCTCATCGGCCTTTGCCACATTACAGGAAACGAAACTGAAATTCCCTTCCCCCTCCAGTCCGGCGTAGTCCCCCTGCCTGAAGATCTCCCCGTTCTGATCCGCCACAATAACCCTGCCGCCCTGCCGCAGAACAGCTTTGGTCAGGGTCCTGCCTATATAACCCGCGCCGCCGAATATTACTACGGCCTTATCGTCCAACGAAAACAGATCGCTCATTGTCTCATTACCTCGTGTGTAGCGCCATAGTATACCGGAAAAGTACAAGGGGCCGCAAGCCAGGCGGCAACCTTTGACAAATTTTCCTAAATGTGGTATATAATCAGTTGTTCAGATGTGTTCCAAAATCCGGTTAGAGTAAGGAGATGGTTATTATGAAGATGAAATCAGTCATGTTCACGGTTCTGGGTATTACCCTCATTACGGTGGCGGGCTTTGCCGGCGGCAGGCAGCCGGCTCCTCAGCCCTCGCAGACTCCCCAGCCACAGCAGACCCCCCAGTCCCAACAGACACAACAGACAACCCTGGGCCTGGGTCCCGATATGCTGCTTCTGCCCTCCGTGCAGAGCATGGGGGACCGGTGGCCCGGAGCCTGGGACAATTACGGGTTTACCGTGCGGTATATCCTCTTTTCCCGGCTTCTCAGGGTAGATTCCGCCATAGAACCGGTGTACGGCGATTTGGCCCAGAGCTGGACTACGTCTCCCGACGGCCTTACCTATACGTTTACGTTAAAAAATAATATCAAATGGCACGATGGTACTCCCTTTAGCGCCGATGATGTGGCGTTCTCCCTCAAGACCGCCATGAAGTCTCCTCAGGTTAACGCGATGGTCAAGACCGCCATTAGCAGGATCAAGGGAGCGGCGGCCTTTGCCGCGGATGCGTCGAAAACCGCCGCCAACGATATCGAAGGCATCAGGGTCAACGGTAATGTCATTACCATCACGATGGACAGGGCGTCGGGAACCTTTCTGCTTGCCATGTCACAGTTCAATATTCTGCCCCGGCACAAAATCGAAGGGCTGAATCCCCAGCAGATAAACACCTCTGTTTTCTATGACCATCCTATCGGAACCGGCCCCTACCGGATCAAGGAATTTGCCCCCAACGACTATACGCTGCTGGAAGCCTTTGATGACTACTTTGGCCCCAAGCCCCAGATTAAGCAGATTAAGGTTACTCAAATGACGGAAACCGATTTTGCCACGCGGGCCCTGGCCAACGACATCGATTTTTTCCAGACCAACGACCTTGCGACCGCACAGGCCGCCCTTAGAAATCCCAATTACAAGGCCTTTTATACGGATATCTATTTTGTCCGTTATTTCCAGTGGAATTCTTACGGCCTTGGCGGCAATGGCGATGATCCCCTGAAGGATATCCGGGTACGGCGGGCACTGCTCCACGCCATAGACCGGCAGGCGCTGCTGGATTCCCTAATGCCGAACCAGGCGACGGTAATCAACAGTAAGGTTCCCTCTTCGTTCGATTACGCAAACACGGGCGTGTATAATCTGGATTATAACCCGGCCAAGGCAAGGCAGCTTTTGAATGAAGCAGGTTTTGATTTCAGTAAAACTATCAGGCTTGCCACCTATTACGGGGACCAGACTACCGCCGATTTTATGGATGCGGTGGTCTACTATTTGAACGAGGCCGGCGTCAAGGCGGAGTGGCATCTTTTAAGCGGTGACCTGGGCGCGCAGATCTACGACATCCGGGACTACCACGTGATGTACGCGGGCCTTTCCGCCATGGCGTTTGAAGAGGCCTACGATGTTTTCTACAGTCGTACCATCGAAACCTCGGTCATGGGCAGTATTTTCCCCAAGGGATTTACCAAAATGGATCCCCTAATCGAAAGACTCTGGGTTACGGTGGATCCGGCCCAGCGTAAACAGATCCAGTTGGATATACAAAAGGTGGAGACTGAGGATATGCTCTGGCACCTGCCCCTCTTTGCCCTGCGGAATATCCAGGTCTTTAACACCGCCCGGGTTAACCTTCCCCCGGAATTGGTTCTTTCCAACGAGTGGACAAACTACGAGCGGTACATTGAAAAGTGGACCCTCAATTCCGCTCCCGTGCGATAGAGTCAGCAACCGCTTAAAAATCCGCGCAGAAATTACCGGGAGGGGCCGTTTTGAACGGTCTCTTCCGGTAGTGTTTTGGTACAAAATGACGAACGTAACAACAATGATACGGAAAACGGGGTAAAACTATGAATATAGGCGGCCGGCGGGAAGTGTTCTGGGATGATACCCTGTTGGAAGAATGTACCGCCGATTTCCGCCAGGCCATTCCGGAAAAAAAAGAAGTCGTGGCGGTTCTTGACCGTCCCTGGGAAGGCAATACCTGCTGCTATTTCCACGCGTTCCACGACGGGGAAACCTATCGTATGTATTACCGGGGCTCCCACGGCATTGAATCCAAAGACCCAACGAGTTATATCTGCATGCTTACCAGTGCCGACGGCATTACCTGGGAACGGCCGGAACTGGGTATTTTTGATTTTGACGGGGAAAAAACCAATATCGTTCTTCCGGGCACGTTCCGCCCCGCGGGAGAACATTCAAAACTTGTTGATAATTTTTTTGTGTTCCTGGATACCAACCCCCGGTGTCCCCCGGCGGAACGCTTTAAGGCCGTAAGCGTGGGGACCGATCCCGGCGAGCGTACTCCCCGGCCGGGTTCCTGGGGCTGGGAATATGCCGCCCTCTGGGGCTATAGCTCCCCTGACGGCCTCCGGTGGACCAAGATGCCCCAGTCTCCCCTTTTAACCAAAGGCGGTTTTGACAGCCTTAACACCGTCCGGTGGGACGACCTTAACCATGAGTACCGGCTCTATTACCGGGATTTTCATCAGGATCGTTCACGCCCCAGCGGTGTTGTCCGGGACATCAGAACATCCGCCTCCAGGGATTTTATCCAGTGGACGGAGGGTATTCCCCTCTCCTACGGGGATGCTCCCGATGAAGAACTCTACACCAATCAGATACTTCCCTATTACCGGGCTCCCCATATCGTTGTAGGGTTCCCCACCAGGTACACGGAACGGCAATGGGAGCCCATGTTTGAGCAACTGCCCAATGTCGAATGGCGGCGAAAAAAATCCGCCCTTAACCTGCGGGAAGGAACCGCCCTTACCGACGGTTTCTTTATGTTCAGCAGGGACGGGATTAACTTCCGCCGCTGGGATGAGCCTTTTTTGCGTCCCGGTCTTGCCCGCCGCCACAACTGGGTTTACGGAGACGGGTACCAATCCTGGGGACTCATTGAAACCCCCGCCGAAGATCCCTCCTCCCCCCCGGAGATAAGCTTTTTTGCCGGGGAAGATTATAAAAGTCAGGACCGGGTACTGTCCCTGCGCCGCTATACGGTCCGGCTGGATGGCTTTGCGTATCTCCACGCGGCGCGGGAACCCCGGACGGTACTAACCAGGCCCCTGGTGTTTGAGGGCCGTACATTAACGCTGAATGTTAGTACCGGCGCCGCGGGTTTTATTATGGTCGAATTTCTAAGCCCCGAAAACGAGCCCATTCCCGGTTATTCGGGCAGCGGGGGGTATAAAATGTTCGGTGATGATGTAGCCCTGAATGTCCTGTTCCGGCGGGGAGACGGCGCGGACAGCAACGTAGCTTCCCTGTCGGGAAAACCGGTACGGATCCGTTTTACCCTGAGCGAGGCCAGACTGTATTCCATGCGGTTTATCAATTGACGGTCATCCCGTACTTAGACCCCCCGGATAAGGAGGTACCATGTTAAGATATTTTATTAACCGGCTTTTGTCCCTTATACCAATGGTGTTGGTCATAAGTTTTCTTATCTTTTTTGCCCTGGAACTTATACCGGGGGATCCCATTACGGCGATGTTTTCACCGGGGTTGATCGCCTCCGTTCCGCTGGCGGAAATGGACGCCCTTAGGGAAAGCCTTGGCCTTAACGATCCGTTTTTACTGCGTTACCTTCAATGGCTGGGCCGGTTTGTCCGGGGCGATATGGGGTTTAGCATTGTTACGGGTAAACCCATCGCGGATGTTATTGCCAACCTGCTGCCCGCCACCATTAAACTTGCCCTGGCGGCCCTGCTGCTCTCTACCGTACTGGGGCTCGTCTTTGGCATTGTCTGTTCCATCAAACAAAACTCCTGGGTTGATTATGTTTTTTCTGTTTTCGGCGTAGTGGGTATATCGGTGCCGGAATTCTTTATCGGCATCCTTGGAATTCTGATCTTTGCCATCCGGCTCCAGTGGCTCCCTGCCCAGGGGCGTACCGACATCGGGCTTAACGCCATCCAGTCCCTCAAATTTCTGATACTCCCCGCCTGTTCCCTGGGCCTGGTCCTTACCGCCGCCCTTACCAGGTACACCCGGAATTCCATGCTGGATGTGCTGAACAAGGACTATGTTAAAACCGCGCGGGCCAAGGGGCTGCCCGAATGGAAGGTCTACATTAAGCACGCTTTCCGCAATTCCCTGATGCCCGTGAGCGTTCTTGTCTGCTTCCGTCTTCCCATGATCATCTCCGGCTCCGTTGTCATAGAGCAGGTATTCGGCTATTCCGGAATTGGAACCCGTCTTTTGCACGCCATCAACGCCAACGATTATCAACTGGTGCTGGTTATTATCTTTATGCTTTCCATTGTGTCCCTTCTGGCCAGTGTTCTTATTGATATAGTTACCGCCCTGCTGGATCCGCGGGTACGGATTGGCGGCAGACAAACAACGGAGGGCCGCTGACATGTCCAGGGAAAATAAACGCGGTTTTGAACTGGCCAAACGGGGCATTGAAAAATTCCGGCGCAACAAACTTGCCATGCTGGGCCTTGGCATTATAGCGGTTATTATTTTGATGTGCGTTTTCGCGCCCCTTCTTACATCGTTTGATCCTTCAAAAATTTCCCTTCCCGAGCGGCGGCTTGCCCCCGGCGGGCAACACCTCTTTGGTACCGATAGTCTTGGGCGGGATGTTTTTGCCCGGATCCTCTACGGGGGGCGCATGTCCATTCTTATCGGTCTTTCCGGGGCCGCCGGGGGGATGATCTTCGGCATCATCATGGGAAGCCTCTGCGGTTATTTCGGCGGGACCGCCGATGTGGTTATTATCAAGGTGGCGGAACTTATCGCCGTTATTCCCCAACTGCTCCTCAATCTGGTGCTGGTCCTGATCGCCGGACAAAGCATACGGAACCTTATCGGTGTTTTTACCTTTACCGGCTGGATTGCCACCTTCCGCCTGGTCCGCGGACGGTTCTTCTCTCTTAGGGAAGAAAGTTTTGTGGAGGCTTGCCGGGCTTTTGGAATTGGGAGTCTTTCTATCGCCTTTAAGCATATCCTTCCCAATTGCCTGGGCCCTGTGGTAGTACAGTTCACCCTGAACACCGCGGGTTTTATCCTGACGGAGGCGGCCCTGTCGTTTATCGGCCTTGGGGTGCCGTCGGGTACTCCTACCTGGGGCAACGTGATCAACGCCGCCAAGGATATTGTTATCATCACCGAAAATCCCTGGCTCTGGATATGCCCCGGCCTTGCCATTGCCCTTTTTGTTCTGGGGATTAACTTTTTTGGCGATGGACTTCGGGACGTACTGGACCCGAATCAACTATAGGATGGTTGGCAGGAATGGCTGTAATGAATAACGCTGACTGTGTTCTTTCGATAGAGAATCTCCGTACCTCTTTTACTGTGGGGAAACGCAGCGTTAAAGCGGTGGACGGGGTTTCACTGGAAGTACGGCGGGGCACCACTCTGGGCCTTGTTGGGGAGTCCGGCTGCGGTAAAAGCGTTACCGCCCATTCCATCATGCAGCTCCTGCCCCGGGCGGGCAGCATACAATCCGGCCGGATAATCTTCCGCCCCGGGGAGGGTGAAGCGGCGGATCTCCTCTCCTATAAAAAGACCGACCGCCGCCTCCGGGCCATTAGGGGTAAAAAAATTTCCATGATATTTCAGGACCCCATGTCTTCCCTTAATCCCGTTTACCGGATTGGGGATCAGATTATCGAAAACATTCGTACCCATGAACGGGTGTCCTCCGGCGAAGCCCGGAAACGGGTGGTTCACATGCTGGAAACCCTTTCCATACCCCGCGCGGCGGAGCGGATAAACGACTACCCCCACCAATTCTCCGGGGGCATGAAACAGCGGGTAATGATCGCCATGGGCCTTATCTGTAATCCTGAACTCCTCATCGCCGACGAGCCTACCACCGCCCTGGATGTTACCATTCAGGCTCAAATTCTGGAATTGATACAGAATTTGCATCGGACTCTGAACTTTACGGTGATCCTTATTACCCACAACATGGGGATTGTAGCTGATATTGCCGACGATGTGGCGGTCATGTACATGGGGAAGATCGTCGAATCCGGCTCCAAGGAGGATATTTTCCTGCGCCCCTCCCATCCCTATACCCAGGCCCTTTTACGGTCGGTTCCGGTTCTGGGAAACGGCGGGAAAAAGACACTGGAACCCATCCGGGGCAATACCCCGGACCCTTCGGACCTGCCTCCGGGCTGTGCCTTTGCCCCGCGCTGCGATTACGCGCGGGAAGATTGTTCCCGGCCGCCCCCCGAAAAGAATTTGGGGGACAGACACAAGGTGCGGTGTCATTACCGCGGGGAAGATAAATAAAATGGCTGATACGATAAATGGCGCGGCAACAGCGGAAAGCGCCGCCCGCGAAGATAATATTCTGCTGGAAATGAAAAATGTAAGGAAATATTTCCCCATTACCGCCGGAATTTTCAGAAAAACTACAGGGTATATCCGGGCGGTGGACAATGTAGACCTCTACGTGAAACGGGGAGAAACCCTGGGCCTTGTTGGGGAGTCCGGCTGCGGTAAAACCACCCTGGGTAAATGTATTGTCCGTCTCCAGGTGCCCACCGGCGGGGAACTCCGTTACCATTCTGACGGCGTTGTCCGGGATCTCCTTTCCCTGGACAAGCGGGAAAGTTTTAATGCCCGCAAGAAGATACAGATGGTTTTTCAGGACCCCTATTCTTCCCTTAATCCGGTAAAAAATATTTTTACCGCCTTTGACGAACCTCTGCGAATCCACGGCTGGAAGAATGCGGCGGAACGGAAGGAACGAATCGCCGGGAGCCTTGAACAGGTAAACCTCCGTGCCGATTATATGTACCGCTATCCCCATGAATTTTCCGGGGGGCAGCGGCAGCGGATCTGCATTGCCCGTTCACTCTGTGTTGATCCCGAACTGGTGGTCTGCGATGAGCCGGTATCCGCCCTGGATGTGTCCATTCAGGCCCAGGTCCTTAATCTTATGAAAGAGCTGCAAGCCACCCTGGGTCTTACCTATGTATTTATTGCCCATGATCTTTCAGTGGTAGAGTACATGAGTAACCGGATCGCCGTTATGTATCTGGGAAAAATTGTGGAACTGGCGCCTTCGGCATCCCTTTATTACCACCCTGCCCACCCCTATACGGAAGCTCTCCTCTCGGCGGTCCCAATTCCACAGTTGGGGAACAAGGGGGAACGCATTGTGCTTCAGGGAGATGTGCCTTCCCCGGCGGATCCCCCTCCGGGGTGCCCGTTCCATACCCGGTGCCGGCACTGCGATTCCCGCTGCCGGACCGAAGCCCCCGAACTGCGGCCCCTGAACAATGATCCTGAACATTTTGCCGCCTGCCACCGTAACAGCCGCTAATTGACAAATAGTCCGGGGTCCTCTATAAGTACAGCTTATCCGGCAGGAGGTAACGCAATGGAATTGGTTTGGCCCCTGGGCAATAAAGAATTACACATTGGTATGTTGGGTATGACCGAAGGCAACGGACATCCCTATTCGTGGAGCGCCATGTTCAATGGTTTTAACAAACAGTACATGGACACCTGTCCGTTTGCGGGGATTCCCCTCTACCTTAACAAACAGCCTCCTGAAACCATCGGCATAAAGGGGGCCCGCGTTACCCATGTACATTGCGACAACCGCTCCGACGCGGAAGACGTTTCCCGCTGTTCACTGGTCCCCCATGTCGTTGATAAACCGGAAGACATGATAGGACAGGTAGACGCGGTTATCTGCGCTACCGATATAGGCGGTGAACATACGAAACGCTGCGGACCTTTCATGGAAGCGGGAATCCCCATGTTTATTGACAAGCCCATGGCGGATACCGAAGAAGACCTCCGTGTGATGGTAAAATGGCGCGATGCGGGAAAACATTTTATATCCTCGTCCTCCGCGCGGTATGTCAAATCCATGGAACCCTATTACAAAAACCACTATGAACTTGGAAAACTTATGTACATCTGCCAGCCCATGTGTAAAAAATGGGAAACCTACGGCATCCACGCGCTGGAAGAGGTTTTTCCCCTTTTGGGGGAAGGGTTTGTCTCGATACAAAACACCGGAACCTTCGAACGGAACATGGTCCACATTACCCACGCGTCGGGCTGTGATGTCCATATCCCCCTTTCGGCGGAGATGTACGGCGCCTTTGGCTGTACCCTGCTTATCGGCAGCGCCGGTAACAAGATTATCAGCGACAGCGATTCCTATTACTCCTTTAAGAAACAGTTGGATAATTTTGTACACTACCTGCGGACCGGCACGGAACCCCACCCTTTTACCGAGACCATTGAACTAATCAAGATGGTTATCGGCGGGACCCGGAGCCGTCAGGAAGGGGGAAGGAAGGTGCTTTTGTCGGAGATTCGGGAACGCAGCCTGTTGCACATGTATCAACGCGAACTACCCACAGGTTGAATAGTGTCTGCGGCACATGCCGCCTACTAATCCCTGCGCCGGTGGTAGAACCGGCCGTTCAGTTGTTCGGTTTTTAGCACATTGACAAAGGCCTTTTCATCGGCCTGCTTGATGGCCGTCATAAGGCCGGAGACCTCATTGGCGGCCACCACGGAATAGAGCAGTACCCGTTCTACTTTCTCGTAGCTCCCCACCCCCTTGAATAAGGTGGCCGCGTGGTTGGTCTTTTCCCGGATAAGGGTGTAAATCTCGTCTGGTTTCCCGGTGATGATCAACAGGGTCCTCTGCTGGTAGCCCCGGTACAGAAGGGACAGCGTGATGGTGGTGGTAAACTGAAAAATGATTGAGTACAGTGCCCTGTCCAGGGAGTAAAGCCAGGCCGCCACGGCCAGGATGACGCAGTTTCCGGCAAAAATGTAGTTCCACGCGTCTTTGCGGTACTTTTCGGCAATAAGAATGGCGATAAAATCCGTCCCACCGCTGGTGGCGTCCGCGTACAGGCACAGGCTGATGGAAACCGCATTCAGGAGCCCCCCGAATACCGAGGAAAGCAGGATGTCGTGGGGGCGCAGGAATTCGATAACCGCCGCGGCCACATTGACGCCGCCAATCTCGGCGCCGGGAATCCAATCGGTCAGAAAACCGCTTACCAGAACCATCAGGCAGGAATAGAGGGTGAAATTTCTCCCAATAGACCTAAAGCAGATAATCGCCGGTACGGCGTTAAGGATATACAAAATAAGGCTGAAGGGCAGCCGGATACCGCCAGAAAGCAGCGCGACCTCCCGGATAAGCAGGGCAAGCCCCGTAAAACCGCCGGGGATAAGCCCGCCGGCGCTGACAAAACTGTTGATGTTAAAGGCCATAAGTACCGCGCCGGTAAGGACCAGGAGAAAACGCTTTATAATACGCGGAAACCGCTCTTTCAACGGCTGTACAGTCCCGGCGGCGGATAAGGGTATGTTATTCCCCGTATCTCCAGCCCTCCTGGGTCAGAGTATAGGTTCCGGCCCGTTTTCCGCTGATGGTATAGTACGCGTCAAAATTCTTAGAGGATGAAAGGAGCAAATTCCCGTCGGTGTCCCGGTACTCCACCACGCCGGAGACGCCGGCATTACGAAGATCGAAGGCCCGTTTCCCCAGGCTTGTAACCGTGGCGGGGATTGTTACAACCCTGATCTGGTTGTTGTAAAACGCCCCGGCGCCTATATCCGTAACACCCTGGTTAATTTCAAGCCGGGAAATCCGGTTCCCGGAAAAGGCGCCCGCCCCAATTGCCGTAACCGTGCCGGGAATGGAGAGGGTTTGTATATTGTTTGAAAAAAAGGCGTAATCTTCGATGGCGGTAATATTATCGGTGATCGTAAGGTTCGTAATACGGTTCCGCAAGAAGGCCCCCCGGCCTATGGAGGAGAGCCCCCGTCCCAGGGTAACTTCTGTAAGGCGGTTTCCCGCAAAGGCCCCCCGGCCAACCACGGTAACGTTGTCCCCAATGATCAGGCTTGTAAGCAGGTTATCCGCAAAGGCCAGATCCCCAATTTCGGTTACGGTATCGGGAATGGTGATCTTTTCCAGGCCCCGGCCGGCAAAGGCCCCCGGGCCGATGGAGGTAACCGGCAGGTCGTTGATGGCCTGGGGGATCACCAGTTCCCTGGCGCTGCCCGTGGATTTGGTGATCCGCAGGGAACCGTCAAGTTCTTCCACCGTTATATCCAGGTTCTGGGCCGGCAGGTAAACGGCACAGCACATACCCAGCAGCGCGATAACATATTTTTTTATCATACCAAACCCTTTGTTGCGGCCTTGCCGAGTTTGCGGATCGTCATTCCCGCGTAGCGTTCACGCGGTGATCCCTAACAGGCTGCTGACAGCCTGTTTGATACAAGTATAGGGGTCCTTGTCTCCCGATTCAACACATGCGTTCGGCAGGGCATCGTTGGTTACTGCGTAACCGGCTGGCGGGGCTTTAAGAAGTGCAAAAGTTCGGCGGATTTTTGGTTAAAGTAGGCCGCCCTTTCTTCCGGCGTCATATCCCTGGTTTCATCCTGGAGCATAAGCCGGGCGGCGTGTATTTCCCGCAGAAAAAGCGGCTCATCCGCTATTTCCGGCGTTTCCATGTAATCCTGAAACGTTCTCATAATGCTAAAACCTCCGCCGGCCGGTAAATGGC
>JAIRND010000185.1 GCA_031258225.1 Treponema sp.
CGAAGTGTTTAAACCAAGCCGTTGGAATAGATCATCAAGGGCCTTTACTGTCTCTTCTTGCATAAATATCCTCTAATTGCCAGCCCAAAGGGCTGATTAAACCAACGCATACAAATACACCTCATCCTATCATAACATGGCGGAAGATCAAAGGGCGTATCGGGGAATAATCCCGGCAAAGGCGTATGAAAAATTATACGCTCGAGGGAACATTTCGGGTTGCCATCAGGGCGATTTTGGATTATCACATGGGGGAGGGGTTTACCCCTCCTTGACCATACCTCGATTCCGGCCCCCCTTAAAAGGGAACCGCTCTGGCTAGCCGCAGGCGGGGATGCGCCCATATCTTAATTTTGACGCTACGCTTCGACGGTCATGCCTTCCCTGGCCATGAGGATCTCCAGTGGTTCGCGGGCGTACCGCTCGCGGAAACCGGCTTCCAGGGCCGCAAGTTCGTCGTCGCCGCGCCGGGGTTCGTGGTGGAAGCAGATGAGTTTCTTTACCCCGGTTTTGAGGCTGTTGTCGATGGCGGTTTCATAGGAGCTGTGCCCCCAGCCGATATGGGCTTTGTATTCTTGTTCGGTGTACGAGGTGTCGTAGACCAGTATGTCCGCCCCTTTGATAAATTCCAGCATCCGCCGGTTTTCCAGGGCCGCGGTCCGCTCCCCTTCGCGGGCGGCTTCCTCGTTGTAGGCGGGGTCGTCCTTGCCCACGGAGAAAAGGTTGTAAAAGGGTTCGGTATCAAAGGCGGTTACGATGGACTTGCCCTCGTACTCAAAGCGGTAGCCCAGGCACAGTGTGGGGTGGTTTAGGTACCTGGTGGACAGGTGAAGGCCGCCGCCCAGGTCGTAGGAGCCCTGCTTCAGTTCCTCGTACTCCAGATCGGCGGAAAGTTCGTCCAGGCGGATGGGCCAGTACCGGTAGGAAAGCTGGGCGCCGATAACTTTTTCCAGCGGGTCCCCGTCGTAGGAGACGGAACCCCATATCTTGAGCCGGGTGCCGGGGATAAAAATGGGGGTGAACATGGGGAAGCCCATGATATGATCCCAGTGGGTATGGGTAACAAAAATATCCGCGTTGATTGGGTGTTTTTTGATTTCGTTGGCGGCAAGCCAGTCGCCAAACGGTTTAACCCCTGTCCCCAGGTCCACGATAAGAAGCCGTTCACCGGCGCGAATTTCCAGACAGGCGGTGTTACCGCCGTAATGAACTGTTGTTGGTCCCGGTGTGGGGATTGAACCCCGAACACCCCAAAAACGGGTGTAAAACATGCCCCGCTCCCTGCTTGGCCCTGGCGGCCTGAACTAAAGTTTCAAAAAAATCTGGGCCCGCTCTATTTCACCCATCACCACTTCATTCAGGGTCTGGGTAATGGAGGGCCCCACCCCAAGAACTTCCCATGTTTCAGGGGACAGTTCAGGGTTAGCATCACCGGCAAAGCCTATGTTGCACTGTTGAATAAAATAATTCGCCAACGCCACCGTGTAAAGAAGGTCCCGGCAGGGCCCGTTGTAGGCGCCGCAGTTGTGATGGTGAATAATCACATCCCCCACGGGGCCCTGAAGTTTCCACGCATTGACGATCCACTCCCCGCAGACACAGTGGTTGATCCCAAGAAGTTTATCTTCCGCCCTGATAAGGCGTTGTCTCCGTTGTTTGGCTGTCCTCACGGTAATAGCATAAGCCTCAGGAGCCACCGCGTTAAGGGGGATTTTTCCAATATCGTGGAGAAGCCCAACAGTAAAGTACTCCTCCAGCCGCTTTTGGTCTACCCCCCGCTTCTTTGCCAGCAGTTTGGAGGCAACTCCCACGCCCAGGGAATGACGCCAGAAGGCTTCCATGTCAATTGCCCTGGTCCTGCTCCTTGCCCGCAGGGTTTCCAGTATCGCGCTGGACAGGGCCAGATTCTTTATCGTGTTAAGTCCCAGCATGATGATGGCCCGTACCGGCGTGGTAACGTCCTGGGACAGGTTGTAGTACGCCGAATTGACAAGTTTAAGGACTCTGCCGGTCAGAACAGGGTCCAGGGAGATCACGTAGTTCAGGTCTGCGGGGCTTGAATGTGGATCATTGCATACCTCCACCACTTTAACCGTCGAAGTGGGCAGGCTTGGCATATTATGAATATAGTCCTCAGCTTTGGTTTTAAGGCTCTCATTCATACCTGCCGAGAGTATACCCCAAAAGCGGTCGAGCCGTCATCTCTTGTGAGAATTCCCCTATCAACAGCGTTGACAACAGCGTTGACAACAACGTTGACAGTCCTGATCCGGACGGGGTTCCATCCCGGTCAATGTACCGGTAGGCGGCTACGGCGAAGTAGTAGAGGGTGCCGTTCTTCAACCCGTCAATACGCAGGGTTCCGTGTTTTCCCGCGTCAATGGGGGATGCCCCCCGCAGCGCGTCAACGCCGAAGTACTCTCCCGGCGCTGTGCCGTAGTAGACCAGGTAGCCGTCAACTCCGGTGCTGGACTGAGGCCAGCTTAGTTCTACCATCCCGTCCCGGGCGACGGCGTTTAGCCGGACCGGGGGCCTGGGAGGTTCATCGGGGCGGTAGACGACGCGGAGTTCTTCCAGGTAGGGGCTGGTTTCCCCATCGGCACTGGGGTAAAAAACCGCCGCCACCTGCACGTAGCGGCCCCTGAATTCCGCGGGCAGGTCCACCCACGGTTCTATTACCTGCCACTCATCACCTGTCCAGCGGTAGGGGTTGTCCCCAAAGCGCATGAAAAACTGTATCGCCGAATCATCGCTAAAGCGAAGGTCCCCCTGCCCGGCGTAATCATTACGGACCCGGTTCCCCGCGGCGGCGATTCTGCCCCCCAGGGTTTCCAGCCGGAGGACCTTGGCCGCCCCCGCTCCCAGATCAAGGGTCCTCGTTTCCACCCTGCCGCCGCCGGGGGAGTACTTCTGAAGCCCCTCCCCGCGGCCGAATTCCCTGTCGCTTTGCCCCGCGTAGTGGCTGTGGATGCGAAATTCGTCCATCATGCCTGTGTAGACCCTTCCCAGGATGAACTCCCCGCCTTCGCCGATAATGGGGGTGTAGACCTCCCCCCCCTCCGTTCCTTCCCCGGTGGTATAGGTCAGGGCCTCTACGCGGCCGTTGACCACATACTCCAAAAGCCCTGTGTCCGCGTCAAAGCGGATAAGGTGGTGGCTCCAGGTTTTTGGGACTACCGGTTTTTCGCCGTCCAGTGTAACGCTCAGGGTTTCCTGGCCGCCGGGGGAGGTGAAGAAATCGTTAAAATTCCACTGCAGCCGGTTCCTGATGACCGAACAATGGATACGCTGAAAAGAATAAGACCCCGGAACCGTGGACCGGGAGGCGTCCCACGCGAGGATCTGCTCCCCGTTTTCCAAATTCAGCGGGTAAAGCCAAAATTCCAGGCTAAAATCCCGGACATGGGCGCCTGGGGCAAAGAGGGCGCGGGAATCGCGGGCCGCGATAAGCAGTGGTCCCGCCGATCCGGGCCGCGGCGCGGCGCGGCTGGAAAAAAACGCCGCCCCGGCTCCCATGCGCGCCCATTCGGGGCCCACCGCGGAAACAACGGTACCGCTGGTTCCCGGATTGGCGCGTATGGAATACCGGTTCCCCCCTGTGTAGTGTTCCGGCGATTGTTCGTCAAACGAAAGGGCCAGATCGGGGGTCTCTTGGGTTCCCGGCGCCGTTTGCGGGGCGCTGTCCAGAACCAGAACCGGCCAGGGCCGGACCGCGCTCATCTCGGTAATCCCGGAGCGGCGTTCAGCGGCTTTCCATCTGCTCTCACCCCCAATGGAAATGCTCTGTTCCTCCGCCGGAAAGAGACCGGGCGGACTACCGAAACCGGAAAAAAAGAGGTATGATAGGAGCGCAGGAATGATGGATGGTTTCATCTGTTTGATTCTTACTATCGGCATAAATGAGCGAAAGATTTCCCCCCCGTACTTCCGGCGATACGTCCGGAAAAAATAGCGGCGTCTCCAATCTTGAGCGCCTCAAAGCCGCGGCCCATGACGCCCCCAGGGAACCGGGGGTCTATATCATGCGGGACGGCGAGGGGGCCATTGTCTATGTGGGAAAGGCCCGCATCTTACGGAATCGGCTGGGTTCTTACTTTGCCGGGGAAAAGGACATTAAAACCAGCACCCTGATTCGCCACGTCCGGTCCATCGAAACCATTATCGTGGCCAGTGAGTACGAAGCCCTGCTGCTGGAAAACACCCTGATCAAACAGCATTTTCCTAAGTACAACATCAACCTAAAGGACGGTAAAACCTACCCGGTGGTGCGGATTACCAGGGAGGAATTCCCCAGAATATTCAGGACCCGTCACATTGTGGAAGACGGGAGCCGGTACTACGGACCCTTTCCCCAGGTACAGACCGTGGATGTCGTGCTGGAACTGGTAGAACGGCTCTTTCCCCTGCGGAAATGCCGGACTCTGAGGAAACGGGACAACCCCTGCATGTACTACCACATTGGCCGCTGCGCGGCCCCCTGCTGCGGCAAGATCGGCGTGGAGGAGTACGGGGGCCACGTTTGCCGGGTGGAGCGGCTTTTGGCGGACAGCGCGGAAAGCGGCGGCGGCGCCTGCCGTACCCTGATCGAGGACCTGGACAAGGACATGCGGGCGGCTGCGGCTGCCCTGCAATTCGAGCGGGCCGCCCAACTGCGGAACGCCATCCGGGCCATCGAGGACCTTTCCGTAGGGAATTCGGTGGTGGATTTTGATCCGGAAGGCCGGGACTACATCGCCTGGGCCGCCGAGGGGGTATTGAGTACGTTTACGGTCTTCTCCATGCGGGGGGGCAGGATGACCGGGCGGGAACTCTACCGGACCCGTTCCGCCGCGGATGGGGGGGAATCCCTTGAGACCTTTATCGCCTCCTACTACGATCCGGGCCGTTCCCCGCCGCCGGTCATTTATGTCCAGCCCGACACGCCGGAAGGGCCGTCCCCCGTTCTGGACCAGTGGTTCCGGGAACAGTTTCATTACGAGGTAAGGATCAGCGTCCCCACGGAAAAGCGCCACACCGCGGTTCTGGCCCTGGCCCGTCAAAACGCCCTGGAGGATCTGCGGAAACGGCTCAAGGAACGAGGCGCGGGGCCGGCCCTGGACGAGCTGATCCGGACACTATCACTGCGCCGCCGGCCGGAACGAATCGAGGGCTTTGACATTGCCCAACTTGACGGCAAGCACCCGGTGGCCTCCCTCATCTCGTTCAGGAACGGGATACCGGACAAGAAGAACTACCGGTACTTCAAACTGCGCAGCGTGATAGGTATTGTGGACGACTTTGCCGCCATGCGGGAGGCGGTGTCCCGCCGTTATTCCCGGCTCATCAGGGAGGGCAAGGACCTGCCGGACCTGGTGCTTATCGACGGGGGTATCGGCCAGGTGAACGCCGCCAAGGGGGTGCTGGACGAACTGGGGATGGACAGCGATATTGTGGGCCTTGCCAAGCGGGACGAGGAACTCTGGCTTCCCCACGCGCGGGAACCGGTGCGGCTCTCCAAAGATTCCGAGGCCCTCAAAGTTTTGCAGTTTGTCCGGGACGAAACCCACCGCTTTGCCACGGGACTGAACCAGCGGCTTCGATCCGGGGACCTGTTCTTCCCCGTGCTGGAATCGGTGGAGGGCATTGGAAAGCGGCGGGCGGCGCGGATCATGAAAGTTTACGAAAGCATCGCCAACATAGCCGCCGCGGAGCCCGGGGAAATCGCCGAACGCTGCCGGCTTGGCGAAGCCGCCGCCCGCGCGGTACGGGCCGCCGCCCGTCTTGCCCTGGAGGATTCCGCCGCCGCGAAGACCCGGCTGGCATCGGGCCGGAAGCGTTCTTTCCGCCGCGGCGTCCACACCGCGGACATGGCCGCGGAAGCCCTGGAAGAAGGCTACAACGCCCCGCCGCCGGAAAATTCCACGGCCCCCGCGGGCGGACCCATCAAGTCCCACGCAACAACCCGGCGGAAAAGCGGTCGAAAACCGGAGCCGCCTTTACACGATTAGGTCAATTATAGGACACTTGCGGAATGTCTTTTGGTGATGAACAAGCCGGCACGACCCCGCCGCACGAACCGGGGCCCGCACATTCAGCCGGGTCCGGCCAGGCAACCCCCAATCCCGTAACTCCTGACGCGGCGAACCGGCTGGGGACCATGCCGGTGGGCAGACTGCTCCTGCGGTTTTCGGTGCCGGCCATCATCGGTATGCTTGTGAACGCCCTCTACAATGTTGTGGATCGTATTTTTGTGGGCCGGGGCGTCAACGAAATCGCGTTGGGGGGCCTTTCCCTTGTGCTGCCCCTGATGACCATCCAAATGGCCATTGCCATGCTTTTCGGCATAGGGTCCGCCAACATGATCTCCATGCGGCTGGGCCAGAACCGCCGGGGGGAAGCGGAAAACGCGCTGAACCACTGTTTTTTCCTGCTCCTCCTCATGGGGATTGTAAGCACCATGGCGGGCCTGATCTTTATGGAACCCCTGCTAACCCGCCTGGGGGCCCAGGAGAACAGCGCCGCTCTGGCCTACAGCCGCGATTATTTCAGAATCATCCTGTTGGGAAGCTCCTTTTCGATGGTGGGTTTTGGGTTTTCCCACTGTACCAGGGCCCAGGGCTTTCCCACTATCACGATGATCAGCATGGTTATGGGGGCGGGGCTCAACATAATCCTGGACCCTGTTTTCATTTTCCTCCTGGGCTGGGGGGTACAGGGCGCGGCCTGGGCAACCATTATTTCCCAGTTTGCCAGCACCATCTGGATCGTCTCCTTTAGTTTGGGGAAACGGGCGATCATCAGGCTTAGACCACGGACGTTCAAACCCTCCCTTTCCACGGTGGGCCAGATTATGGCCTTTGGTTCCGCCCAGTTCCTGCTGCAGTTCATCATGTCCGCGGTACAGCTTATCAACAACATGAGCATAGGCTGGTACGGCGTCCAGGCCCTGGGAGTGGAAAACGGCGGGGACATTGCCCTTTCGGGGATGACCATCGGCGGCTCCATTATCATGATGATCCTGATGCCCGTATTCGGCATCAACCAGGGTGCCCAGCCCATTCTGGGCTACAACTACGGGGCAAAGCGTTACAACCGGGTGCTGCGGACCTACGTTCTGGCCGTTGGGGCCGCCACAGCCATCTGCATCGTAGGTTTCGCGGCAGTAGAACTGTTCCCCCGGTTCCTGGTTCGTATCTTTACTACCGCATCCAGCGACGCGCTGCTGGCCTTTGCCCCCCGGGCCATGCGGATCGCGGTCATCATGCTGCCCCTCAACGGCTTTCAGATCGTGTCCACCAATATGTACGTCGTTACCGGCCGGCCAAAAATTTCGATCTTCCTCTCCATGCTGCGCCAGTTTATCGTGCTGATCCCCTGCATATTCATCTTTGGAAGAATCTGGGGCCTCTGGGGCGTCGTGGCCGCCGGCCCCGTGGCGGACGCCTTTTCGTTCATCCTTACCGCCGTCATGATCAGTTTCGAGCTGCGCAAGCTGCGGCGCGACAGCGAACTCCAGCCGCACCAGAACCGCTAGTAGGCAGTCAATATTCAACCTGTGGATAGTTCACGTTGATACGTGCCTTGTCCTGACCTTAACCTTCCCCCTGATCCGGCAGGGACGGGGATAGCCCGGCGGAAAACCTTGTATA
>JAIRND010000193.1 GCA_031258225.1 Treponema sp.
CTTCGCATATATAATTTTGAAATAGCCGCCGATACCACAATTACGTGTACGTGTTATGTCTCCAGGGTTACTGGTAAAACCGCCGCGCCCTTTTTCCCCCGTTTTTTAAATTTTATACACACCCAAGGATTCTCTATGACAACCGTTAACGCGGTAAACAGAACGCGCCGCCGGATGCGGCGGCGCGCAAATACCCCGCGCGGCAGGCCGCCGGGTTTTTGCTGGGCATAAAGAGGAACCCCCGGAAACGGACATCTCCTGGTACGAGTAAACCGTTTCCGGGGCAGCTAAACGCTTTTGTAAGTATACCCCGGACACGGGATCCCTTCAAGGGCGTTTAGTCCTCTTTTTTTAACCTTCCCGTAGGGGGGGTATATTATTGAGGGAGGACTTTTATGAAAAAGTACTCGGTGTTTGTGGCGGGAATACTCAGCGTTACGCTGGTATTCGTCTTGATTCTGGCCGGTTGTAATCCCGACAGCGATCCCGGAAATCCCTTTGAGGGTACGTGGAAAGGGGAAGTGGATGGAGAATCTGTAACCCTAACCATCACGGATTCCGGGACATGGACCGTGGAGGGGCTCTATAAAGGGACCTATACCCGTGACGGCGATTCCGCCGTGTTCACTCCGACTCATTACTTGGATGAAAATGAGTGGAAAGCGATACCAGAAGGAGAGGCTGGTCCGGTTAATACAACAGTTTCAGGAAATACCCTGAAATTCCCTATGGGTGAGAGTGGAACGGAAATGACATTTACGAAGTAGCGCCGGGGTCTAAACCGGTCCCGCGTCCCTGTGCGCAGGGGCGCGGGTTTGTGGGAAAGGGGGGGGCTAAACTTGACCCACGGATTTTGGGTTTTTATGCCGGAAACTATGACATATACGCCTGAAACAGCGACCTTTATTCCTACTCATTGTCGCTAAAGTTGGCCCACCAAGGCCACAGAACTTACCGCCATGACCGGGGAAAAGACTGGAAAAACATTTGGAATTCTCCGCCGTAGCGTATCGGAGATAGCAAAGGCGGACTCTACAAGCGTTTTTCTCAGGATCTTTCCCCGGTCATGGCGTAGTGTGCTGTTTTGTGGGTCAAGTTTAGCCGGCGGGGGCGGGCTACCCTTTTACCGCGCCCAGCATAATGCCCTTGACAAAGTAGCGCTGGAAGAAGGGGTACACGCAGAGTACCGGCAGCGTTACTACCATCGCGATGGTCATCCGTACCGCCGTGGGGGTAAGCGCCGCAGCAGGGCTGGATGACAAGGCCATCCCCCCCTGGGCCGCGGCGTTCTGCATGGCCCGCGCCAGCAGTACGGCCTGGTTCATGTACTGCCACAGGAGAAACTGCAGGGTGTAGAGCCGCGAATCCCGGACGTACAGCAGCGTGTCCATAAACGAGTTCCAGTGCCCCACTGCGGTAAATACCGAAACGGTAGCCAGAATAGGGAGCGACAGGGGCAGAATAAGACGCGCAAAGATAACCAGATACCCCGCCCCGTCTATAGCAGCGGACTCCTCTATGGATTCGGGTATGCTTTCTATGTATGTCTTTACCAGGATCATGTTGAACGCGCTTATCACCCCGATAATGTACACCCAGTAGGTGTTTTCCAGGTGGAGAAAACGCATGTTAAGGTATGTCGGGATTAACCCCGCGTTAAAGTACATCGTAATAATAAAAAACCGGTAGATGAGCTTCCTGTGCCAGAGCTGCCGCTTGGTCAGCACGTAGGCCACGTAGGCCGTACACAGGGTCCCCAGGAACGTACCGATGACGGTCCGGGACACCGAGATGAACACCGCCTGGGGCAGGGCGTTCAATTGCATGACCTTGATGTAGTTCTGAAAGTGTATGCCCTTTGGCAGAAACAAAATCCGGCCGGAGGCCACCAGGGAATTATCGCTTATCGTGTTGATAAGGATGTAGTACAGGGGGAACACACATATAAGCGTAAAGGCCGTAAAAAATACATAGATAAAACTGTCGAACAGAATATCGGCGGGGGACAGGGTACGTTTGTTCATTTAGAATATCGACTCCTCTCTGATAAATTTTGAACCCCGGTTGGCGACAAACAGCAGCGCGATGCTTATAAGCGATTTTAAGATGCCTATGGCTATCGAATACGAGTAGTTAATGCCCACGATGCCCTGGTTGTACACGTACAGGTCCAGCACCTCGATGGACGAGCGGTTCATGGCGTTCTGGAACACGTAGTACTGTTCCATGCCGCTGTTCACCATGTTCGCGATGGACATGACCAAAAGCACAAAGTAGGTGGGCAGGAGGCCGGGTACGGTGATATGCCACATGCAGCGGAAGCGTCCCGCCCCGTCCACCCTGGCGGCCTCGTAGAGTTCCTGGTCTATGGACGTTAAGGCGGCGATGTAGATGATGGCGCCCCAGCCCAGGCCCTTCCAGGTGCCCCAGGCCCACATCTTTATCCAGATATGCTCCTGGCTTGCCAGGAAGTTGATACCCTCTTTGATAACCCCAAGGGAAACAAGCAGGCGGTTTACAAAACCGTCGTCCACAGAGAACATGGAAAAGGCTATGGAGTACACCAGGACCCAACTGATAAAGTTGGGGATGGTGGTAAGGGTTTGTACGGTTTTGCGGTAGCGCAGGATGTGTACTTCGTTGAGGAAGATGGCGAATATGACGGCCAGGGGGGAGGTAACAAGGCCGATAAAGTACATGCCCAGGGTGTTTTTCATGACCCGGATAATATCCCGTACGGCGTACTGGTCCGCCA
The DNA here is from genome assembly GCA_031258225.1 of Treponema sp. GTDB lineage: Bacteria > Spirochaetota > Spirochaetia > Treponematales > Breznakiellaceae > JAISFT01. Next base: position 2,756 of record JAIRND010000193.1, read on the forward strand.
GGATAACGCGGAAGTTCTCGAACCCGACAAAGCGGTCGCTGCCCAGGGGGAGGCCGGGGCGGTAGTTGTAGAAGGCGAAAAGCCAGCCCCGCAGGGGGAGGTAGGACAGTAAAAATACCAGGATGATAAAGGGGAGAATCATAAAAAAGAGGCGGTATTTCGGTTCTGTAAGGGTGTCCCACAGCGATTTTTTTGTCAGCGATGCCATAATGTGTCCTTGCGGTAAAAGGATTTGAAACAGGGCCGCCCTTCACTTCATGGTAAAGGGCAGCCCAAAGAGCAGTACTAGTACACGTACCTGGCGCCGTCGGCTACAGCTTTCCTGTATGCTTCGGCGTAGTACTGGTTGATCGTATCCACGCCAAGCCCCTTGGCGTCGGACACCATCTTTTGCCAGATCGCTTCAAATTCGGCTTCGCTGGAGGCGTACACCGCCTTCCAGCTTTCCGGTTTTACCACGGCGCCCACGCGCTGCTGGAGAACCAGGATGTCTTCCGGGGTTGCCGGAAGCTGGGCGAAAGACGGCGTTAAAAGCATGTTGTTCTTCCCCAAGTACTCCAGATCGGTTTCAGCGCCCATTACCCGCACCCAGTCCGCCACAAGGGCGGAATCCTGGGGAGAGTAGTCCTTTTTGATCCAGTCTTCGCCGTCAAGCCTGCGGTTCCACACGGGGTGGGTACTCCAAAGCTGGAGCGCCGGTGAATTTGATGCCCAGGCGTAGCCCGTCATGGACCAGCCGCCGCCGCCGGGGAGTTCGGTGGACCTGTCGTTGAAGTAGCGCCAGCCGAATTCGGTCCTGTAGGGTTCCCCGTTGGAATCTACGTCCCAGACAAGGCCTTTGGGGCCGTAGTAGAGCTTCATCATCCCGTCGGGGGAGTAGAAGTAGTCGAGGAATTCGAGGATCTTGTCCAGGTGCTCAACCTTGTTGTTTATCATGTAAAAAGTATCGCTACCTACATACGGAGCCGTACTGTTGTTCGTATTTTTCATATTCTTGAACGGGACCAGCTTAAAGCCCTTGCCCTGGGCTGCCAGTTCCGTCGCGTTCAGGAGGTTATCGTCCCCCCACCACCACAAGGAGAGGATGTGCCTGCCGGCGGCGGCTTTTTCACGGTACGTGTCGTAACCCTGCGTGGGGGAATCGGGATCGAGAAGGCCCATCTGGTTCGCGTTGAAGAAGAATTTGAGGTTCCGTTTATAGGCCGAATTGTCGTCCAGCATACTATTGGTGGCGTTTGTTACCACATCAGCCTCAAGATACCCGCCGACCGTTTTCTTCCCTATAGTACCGCTGAATGCATCGCCCAGGGCCATGATATGGCTGTCCCAGTCGGAGAAAAGGGAGAAGCCGTAGATCTTCTGGCCCGCGTCGTTTGTGGGGTGCCGGTCCAGCATGGCTTTAAGCACCGGCAGGTAGTCTTCAAGATCGGTAATCTCCGGGTAGCCCAGTTCCTTGTAGTAGTCCCAGCGGATGTACGGCGCCGTCCACGTTACGCCCACTGTGCTTGCCGTATTACCGACACCTCCCCGGACGGCGTACACCTTCCCCGAGTTGTTGGACCAGTTGTCCTTCACGAACTGGATCATCCCCGTCCATTTGAAGACGTTGGGGAGCCTGGCTCTGTAGGGCTCAAGGTCCTGGACCAGCCCCGCCCTGATGATGTCGGCAGTGTCGGCAGTGCTAGAATTGGCGATAAATTCAGGGAAATCCCTGGCGGCCAGCATGGTTTTCACGTTGTCTTGCGACGAGGGGACCAGTTCCAACTGGATTCCCAGATCTGTGGCAAGCGTATCGGTCCAGTGGTACCCGCTTTGAACACCGGCAGGTGCGGCCCCGAAATACGCCATCTTTATGGTCGTAAGACCGCTTGACGATCCCGAACTCTGACTGCGGGCCCCGGCAAAGACCACTACCGTACAGCAGAACAGTACGGCAACGACAGCTAGAAACTTTTTCATACACGTTCCTCCACGAGAATAAATTTAGCTATGGCATGAACCATGCCAATAAAGCACGAGAATAATACTGCTGTAACACGATTAGTTATTCTGTTGGAGAGTGGAGGACCGGTACAAAAGCTGTTAGTACAATCGGATTTTATTAAAAATTTACGGTTGGGGGGGGGGGCGTTGAATGCTAACAGACTAAACGGATACGAGGAAGCGCGTGCCAAGATATCCCCCTTTGACGGATTATATCCGCCTATAATTTACCAACATGATATCATAGCTTATCGGGGCATGTCAAATGAAAAATTTGAAAAATTCAAAAAAAAGAAATTGTGAATTTGCCCGGATCGCTGCCATTGCCGGGCGGCTTTCCGGCTATTCGCCCTCTTTTCGCTTGAAGATCGACAGCAGCTTGCCCAGGACGCCCTTTTTGGGGCTGGTGGGCGGACTTTTGGCCGCGTCCGTGACCGGTACGCTCTGATCCTGCCGGGGCATGCCTTGACCGGCCGCTCCGGCCTGGCCCCTGTTCCGGGGATGTGCCGCGCCGGTGGGCCGGGAAGCGGCCTCCCGCGTGGAACCATCGGCCTCTTTGGGGATGTTGTGCCCCTTTCCCCGCGTTTTGCCGCGCCGGGGGCCCCCCGCGTCCGTCTGGGCCCGGCGGTCCCTGCCGCCCTTATCGGCGGCATCGCCCTGGGGCCGGTTCGCGTCGCGGGTGCGGCCCGGGGTCTGACGGGCCGGTTCCTTGTACTTTTGCCGGTAGTAGGCCATCCGCTGTTCAAAGGACAGTTTGCTCAGGTCTTCCGAGGCGCCGGGGCCCGTGTCCGCCCGCATCCGTTCCGCTTCCTCAAACTGTCTGGTCTGGTCCCTAATGCTTGTGCCCTGGCCGCGCCTGCCGGAACGCCGGTCATCACGCCGTGTTTTGTCGTGTTCCCGGAAACCGAAGCCCTTCTCTTTGCGGCTGTCCCTCCGGTCCCTTTCACCGCGCCTGAAACGCCCGGAATCATCACGTTTACCAAAGAAGCCGTCCCCGGAGAATTCGGTACGGATCCGCAGCCCCGCGCTTTTGTCTTCGGCGTAGAGATCTTCCCCGGCTATAAGGGCGGGGATCTTCTTTCCGATGTATTTTTCGATATCCGGCAGTTCGTACACATCCTGCTCGCTCGCCAGGGTAATGGCCTTGCCGGTTTTTCCCGCCCGCGCGGTACGGCCAATGCGGTGAACGTAATTTTCCGACTCAACCGGCAGATCGTAGTTAAGCACCATCGCCAGATCTTCAATATCCAGGCCGCGGGCCGCCACATCGGTGGCTACAAGGTAACGGATGTTCCCCGCCTTAACGTCGTCAATGATTTTAAGCCGCTTGGATTGGGGCAGGTCACCGATGATAAACTCACATTCGTAACCGTTCATCCGCAGGCGTTTGGCGATAATTTCGGTATAACGCTTGGTATTGCAAAAAATAATCGCGCTTTCCGGGTTTTCCCGCCGCAGAATGCCCAGGAGAAGCCGCATCTTGTCCTCCGAGGGGACGTGGTAGAGAATCTGATCGACTTCTTCCACCGTAACGGTTTCCGGTTCAATCTCAATCTCAAACGGGTTCTTGGTGTATTCCCAGGCCAGGTTTTTTACCCAGGCGTTGAGGGTGGCGCTGAACAACATGGTCTGCCGCCGGTCCGCCGGGGGCACTACCCTGATAAGTCTTCGCAGGTCCGGGTAAAACCCCATGTCGAACATCCGGTCCGCCTCGTCCAGTACCAGAAACGCGATGTCCATCAGGTTCATCCTGCCGGATTTGTTCAGGTCAAGGACCCGGCCCGGCGTACCCACCAGGATCTGCGCGTTATCCTTAAGCGTCTGTACTTGCTGGGTATAGCCGACCCCACCGTAAAAGCTGCCGACCTTAAAGGGCAGGTACTTCCCCAGGGATTTGGCCTCTTCCTCAACCTGGACTGCCAGTTCCCGCGTGGGGACCATGATAATGGCCTTCTTGCCGCCTAAAAGGTCTTCCGTAAGCAGGCGCTGAAAAATAACCACCAGAAAGGCGGCGGTTTTCCCCGTTCCGGTCTGGGATTGCACGTATAGGTCTTGGCCGTTAAAGGCATTGACAAGAACCTGCTCCTGAACGGGCATACAGGTAACATAGCCCGCTTCCGCGATGCCCCGCTGCAAATCGGGGTGCAGATTCAACTCTTTGAACTCCATAAAGTACTTTACTTATATAGGTTTTTTCCGGTTATGAATAGGTGAGGTCCCGGCAGGACAACGGCGTTTACGTTTGTATAAAGGTCTGTTGAGAACCTCCAACATCAATCCGGCGGGAGAGCGGCAGGCCGGCGGAATCTGACATTTTGGAACCGCTTCTTGTATGCTTAGAGTAGGGGCTGGACGGGCCCCTTGTCAAAGATGCGGGAACCGGGTATAGTATTCCGATAGGATATATATGTTATATTCGGGGCCGCTGTTGAGGAGGAAAACATGAGCCCCTTGGGGTTGTTTTCGGTAGGGAGGTATACGGCCGCGGCGGAGCCCCTGGTTATCACGCTGAAGGGGGTGACCAAGCGTTACGCGATGGTTACGGCCCTGGAGGAAGTGGATTTGGCTATTCCGCCGGGGAGTATCTTCGGCATTATCGGCAAAAGCGGGGCGGGAAAGTCCACGCTGCTGCGGATCATGAGCCTTTTGGAAAGTCCCGACAGGGGGGAGGTGTACTACGGACAGGAGCGGGTGGATACCCTGTGGGGAGCGGCCCTTAGGGAACGGCAGCGGAACATGGGGATGATCTTTCAGAATTTTAACCTTATGGCTTCCCGGAATGTTTCGGGGAACATTGCCTATCCGCTGGAAATTGCGGGGCTGCACAGGGGCGATATTCATGAGCGGGTGGAGGAACTGCTGGAACTGGTGGATATTACGGATAAGCGGAAGGCCCGGCTGCGGGAACTTTCCGGCGGCCAGAAACAGCGGGTGGCGATTGCCAGGGCCCTGGCGGTAAACCCGGAGGTTCTGTTCTGTGATGAGGCGACCAGCTCTCTGGACCCTCTGACTACCAGGTCCATCCTCTCCCTTATCCGGGAGCTGCGGGAAAAACTCCGGATTACCGTGGTGCTGATTACCCACCAAATGGAGGTGATCCGCGCCATTTGCGAGGAAGTCGCGGTACTGAACGAGGGACGGGTGGCGGAACGCGGGACGGTACGGGACTTGTTCGACAACCCCCGTTCGGCGGCGGCACGGGAGCTGCTTCACGGCGATGTCCGGGGAATAGAAAGGAGCGATGCTGATGAGTAAAACACAGCTTTTGCAGGTTCTGGCCCTGCTTCCCCAGGCAACCCGGGAAACCCTTCACATGACGTTTTTTTCAACGGTGGTTGCCGTGATCCTGGGCTTTCCGTTGGGGACTCTGCTCTACTGTACTTCGCCGGTGGGGCTTTTTCCCCGCCGTCTGCTCTACAATACCCTGTCCCGTATCGTCAACGTACTCCGCTCCCTGCCCTTCATCATCCTGATGATCCTCCTTATTCCGCTGTCCCGCTTTATTGTGGGGACCAGTATCGGCCCTACCGCGGTCATCGTGCCCCTGTCTATCGCGGCGGCCCCCTTTGTTGCCCGCGTTGCCGAAACTTCCCTGCAGGAAGTTGACAGCGGGGTGCTTCTGGCGGCACGGGCTATGGGTTCTACCAATTTTCAGATTATCCGCAAGGTGCTTATTCCGGAAACCCTGCCCTCCCTGGTGTCCGGTTTGGCCCTGACCATTATCAACCTGATCGGTTATTCCGCCATGGCTGGGGCTATTGGCGGTGGGGGCCTGGGGACCCTGGCGATCAACTACGGTTATTACCGTTTCCGTACCGATGTTACCGTGGCGGCGGTGATCGTCATCCTTATTTTGGTAGAGGTAGTACAGTTTGCCGGTACTCTCTGCAGCCGCGCCCTGCTTTCCCGGCGCTAAAATGTACAAACTATGGCTAAAACCCGCTGTGGCGGGACTATATAGCGCCTGTCAATAACAGCGTTAGCGGCAGGTATTTTTAGGTATCCTTAGAGGAGGACATCATGAACAAAGCAAGCGTGAAGCTGCTTTCATTGGCGGCCCTGGCCATTACCCTGGCGGCGCCGGTTTTTGCCAAGGGCGCAGCCCAGGGCAGAGCCCAGGGCGCAGTCCAGGGCGCGGGGGCCCGTGAGGCGGGTACGGCAGGGGCCGCGACGACTCTGGTGGTGGGGGCCACGGCGAATCCCCACGCGATTTTGCTGAATTTGGTAAAACCGGACCTGGAAGCCCAGGGTATCGATCTGCGGGTTATCGAATTTGCCGATTACGTGGTGCCCAACACCGCGCTAATCTCCGGGGAACTGGACGCCAACTTCTTCCAGCATATTCCCTACCTGGAATCGAACCCCGAATGGAGCGGCGCCCTGGTCAACGCCTTTGGGGTTCATGTGGAACCATTTGGGCTTTACTCCGCCGCAATCAAGAATATTTCCGATCTGAAGGACGGTTCCACCATCGCCATCCCCAACGATCCCAGCAACGGGGGCCGGGCTCTGCTCCTGCTCCAGGCTAACGGGCTTATTACCCTGAAAAGCGGCGCCGGGATCACCGCCACGCCGCTGGACATTGCGTCTAACCCCAAAAACCTGCGTTTCCGCGAACTCGAAGCCGCCCAGCTTCCCCGGTCCCTGGAAGACGTGGACGCCGCGACCATCAACGGGAACTACGCTCTGGAGGCGGGCCTTAACCCCATCAGGGACTCCCTTATCATCGAGGGGGCGCAGTCTCCCTACGTGAACATCGTCGTGGTCCGCAGGGGTTTTGAGGGCGATCCCCGTATTCAGGCCCTGGGGAGGGCCCTGCGTTCCCAAAAGGTTAAAGACTTTATCAGCGCAACCTATGCCGATGGCAGCGTGGTAGCGATATTCTAAGATTTCTTACAGCGAAGAATGGAGGTCCTTATGCAAAAGGTTTACGATTTTCTTAAAAAAACCCAAACCTACTACCTGGCTACGGTAGAAGGGGATCAGCCCAGGGTCCGTCCCTTTGGAACCGTCAATATATTTGACGGAAAGCTCTATATCCAAACCGGCAAGTCAAAGGATGTCTCGAAACAGATTACGGCAAATCCCAGGGTCGAAATTTGCGCGTTTGATCCGGCCGGCGGCGCATGGCTCCGTGTACAGGCCACGGCAGTGGAGGATCCCAGGCGTGAGGCAAAAAAGAGCATGCTGGACGCTTATCCCAGCCTGAGAAACCGGTATTCCGAAGACGACGGCAATACCCAGGTACTGTACCTGAAAGACGCTGTGGCAACGTTTGCCGAATTTGGCAAAGAGCCGGACATCGTTAAATTTTAACTGCCCATCTGGCGGGGGCGTTCCGGCTCCCGCCATCTGTCCGCCTGAACGGGCGGCAGGCCGGAGTAAGCCCCTCCTAAGTATGTTACCTTGGCAAAACACTATTGACATAAAAATTCGCCGGTGTTATTGTGTCTTTAAGTTCTTGTGTTAGTTATAGCTAACAGGGGGGTTTGATGGACAAAAAGCTAGCGGTTCCTGTCTTGATCTTCTTCTTTGGGACGATGGTTGTGTCGTCCGTTTGTGCTGAAGCCGGGTACTGGGAGGGGAAGGAACGGGAGATGCGTCTTGTCCTGACTGAGTCCTATTACCGCTTTGTGTCCGGTGATATTGGGGGAGCCCAGGCGCTGGTGGATACGGCCTACGCGGAACACTACCAGGGGGACTTTGAGAGTAACGTCCGGGGCCTTATTTCCGATGCCCGTGCGGAAAACATAGACGAGTGGTTTGAGTATGTCAGGGCTTCCCTGGAAGCCGGTAAGGCCCAGAAGGAGATGCGGGAAGACTTTGACCAACTGAACCACCTCCTTTCGGTAACCGCCCGGCGGCTGGACGGGAAGGAAGAACCCGTTGCCGTGCCGGTAAACTGGACCAGGACGGCGGCGGAGATGGCGGGTATCCTGGAAAAATCCTACGAGCGTTACCTGGCGGGGGACCCCAAGGGCGCCAAAGACGAAGTGGATATCGCCTATTTCCAGTACTACGAAAAGCTGGGCTTTGAAAAGATCGTCCTGGCCCGGATTTCAGGCGAGCGGGCCAGCACGGTGGAGTACCAGTTCAGCGCCGTCAAAAGGGCCATTAACCGGAACGAGCCTGACGCGGCGGTAAAGGAAAGCCTGGACCTTCTGGCGTCGTACCTGAAGGAAGACGCGGCCACACTGGACAGTAAGGTTGAAAGCGCGCTGGGGGTGTTCCTGGGGTCCCTGCTGATCATCGTCCGGGAAGGTTTTGAGGCCATCATCATTGTGGGGGCCATTATCGCCTACCTGCTTAAAAGCGGTAACAAGAAAAGTACCCGCCCCGTGTACTGGGGTTCCCTTATTGCCCTGGGGGTCAGCGTCCTTATGGCGTGGATTCTGAACCGGATCACCTCCACCGTGGCCGGGGGGCAGAGCCAGGAGATCATCGAAGGGGCCACGATGCTGTTGGCGGTGGTGGTGCTTTTCTATGTGAGTAACTGGATGGTGTCCAAGGCCGAGGCGGAATCCTGGACCAGCTATATCGAAGGCAAGGTACAGAGTTCCCTTGCCAGGGGCAGCGTTTTCTCGCTGGCCTTTGCCGCCTTCCTGGCGGTGTTCCGGGAAGGGGCGGAGACGATCCTGTTTTACCAGGCGCTTCTGGCCCAAACCCAGGCGTATATCAACATGATATGGCTTGGCCTGGGAATCGGTATCGTCATTCTGGTGGTTGTCTACATCCTGATCCGTTTCCTCAGCATCAGGCTGCCCCTAAAGCCCTTTTTCCTGGGAACCAGCGTCCTGCTTTTTGTAATGTCCATCACCTTTGTCGGTAACGGCGTGAAGGAACTGCAGGAAGGAAACGTTGTCAGCGTCAGCCCCATACCGGGGCTTGGATCGGTGGACATTCTGGGGATCTACCCCACGCTGGAGACCCTGATCCCCCAGATTGCGCTGCTGATTGTAACGGTGGTTACGTTCATTGTTCAGATCCGGCGGAACGCCAGAAAAGCGGCCCCGACGGTTTCGTAAGGCTTGTTTGTGGTATCCAACCCGGTCTTGAGACCAGGGAAAAATTTTATAAGGAGAGATGTACGATGAAAATCAGGACACTGATGGTACTTCTTTTAATTGCCCTCTGCGCCGGTTTTGCCTTTGCCGGAGGACAGCAGGCGGGAACTCGTCCCGCCAGCACGGTAAACCCCGGCGAAGAGGCGGGGTTTGAGGAATTCCCCATCGGGGAAGACAGGGAACTTGGCCCCATCAATGTGGCGGGGGTCTATTTCCAGCCCGTGGATATGCTGCCCACGGGGACCAGCCTCCCCGCGTCCCAGTCGGACATGCACATAGAGGCGGACATCGCCGCCGCCGAGGGGAATAACCTTGGGTACGGGGTAGGAGACTTTGTGCCCTACCTGACGGTGCGGTACGAGATCACCAAGAGTGACGGCTGGAAGACCGAAGGAACCTTTATGCCCATGAGCGCCAGCGACGGTCCCCACTACGGGACCAACCTGAAACTGAACGGCGCGGGTACCTACAAGGTCCGCTTCATCATCGAGAATCCCGAATCCCAGGGCTACCTGCTCCACGTCGATCAGGATACGGGGGTTCCCGGCCGCTTCTGGGGTCAGCCCCTGGTGGCGGAGTGGGATTTTGACTTCGTTCCACGGGTTTGGTAACAGATTTAGGGGGTAGTTTTTCTACCCCCTATATGCGTATACTTCTTCTTTCGTGATCTGATTCCTTCACAACACAGGGGAACATGCTAAAATACCTTATACAGGTTGTTCAGAATCTTTTAAGTACCGCTATCCTGTCCGCCCTGCTGGCCGCCCTGGTCTGGAAAACAGCCGGCGCGGAAGGGGCGGGGAAAAGGCGGTTCTTGCTGGGGGGTACCGCCGGATGCGCCGCCGCCCTTGTTGTCGCGGTCCTGCGCCGTACCACCCGGTTTATCAACCGGGAGTACCTTAACACCGCCGTCCTGTCCCTGGCAATTCCGGGGGCTCTTTTTTTTATTGTCCTTCTTTGGGCCTTTCGAACCAGAAAGGAACTGCGGGAAAAACTGCTCTCCTGGGTAACGCCGGTCCTTGCCGGGGCCCTTTTGTTCTACGCCCTGCCCACCATATTCCTCTACCCCCCGGAATTTCTTCTGCCGGGGCAGAGCGTATTCACGACCGATTTCCTCTACAAGCTGATTGGATTCCTCGCGGGGCTTCTGGCCGTGGTTCTAAGCGGCCTGGGACTCTTTGAGACCGCAAAGGTCCTGCCCCTTTCCCGGATAAAAATTGTTCTCAGCGCCGCGCTGTTTGTGAATCTGGTACACCAGCTTTCCGTGATCGTCCAGTTCCTGCTGGCCCGGCGGATCATCGCCGTCCCCCGGCCGGTGTTCAGGATGATGGTGTGGATCATCAACCACAACAGCGTTTTTTTGTACCTCATCATGGGTTTAAGTTTCTGTATCCCCCTGCTCTTGTGCCTTGCGAACCTGGGCCCCCTTCCGGTTGCCAGAAACCCCGCGGAACGGCGAAAACTGCGGGCGCTCCGGCGGGCGGAATGGCGCTGGGGAACCGTGGTGGCCGGCGCCTATATCGTCGCGGTCTTATCCCTTACGGTTATCAAAAGCTACAATGAACGGGGAGTAACCCTTACCCCCGCCGAACCCATGACCATTATTGGGAAAGAAATTATCATCCCCATCGAAAAAATAGCGGACGGCCACCTTCACCGTTACAACTACCTGGCCGCCGATGATATTGAGATGCGCTTTATCGTGATAAAAAAGAACGAGGTTGCCTACGGCGTGGGCCTGGACGCCTGCGATATTTGCGGGCCCACGGGTTACTATGAGCGCAAGAACCAGGTTATCTGCCGTCTGTGCGATGTGGTAATGAATATTTCCACCATCGGTTTCAAGGGGGGCTGTAATCCCGTACCCCTGGCCTATACCCTGCGCAGCGGTAACATGGTTATCGACACGGAAAATCTGGAAAAAGAGCGGAATAGGTTTAAATAGGAGCGAGTATGTTTTGGAGAATGATCCGGGGCGCCCTGTTCAGGCAGTGGAAAAAGATGCTCATGGTTGCCTTTACCATTGCCCTTGGCTCCTCCCTGGCCACCGCCATGCTGAATGTCATGCTTGACGTGGGGGACAAGGTAAACCAGGAACTGAAAGCCTATGGCGCGAACATCAACGTCATGCCGCGGGGGGCCTCCCTGCTGGACGACCTCTACGGGGTCAGCGAAGGCTCCGGGGTATCGGATAAATATTTGAGCGAAGCTGAACTTGGAAACATCAAAACTATTTTTTGGGCTTTTAACATCGTTGATTTTACCCCCTATCTTAACGCCAGGGTTCAGCTTCTTCCCTCCGGAGAAGCGTCTGAAACCGCGGCCCTTCCCTCGGGGCCGGATATCAAACTGGTGGGGACCTGGTTTGACCATCATCTGGAACTACCCACCGGGGAAGAACTGGATACGGGAATGCGGAACATGAAAAGCTGGTGGGACCTGCGGGGCCGCTGGCTGACCAGGGACGATACAGACGCCGCCATGCTGGGGGAGACGCTGGCGGCCCGCCATCACATCAGGCTGGGGGATACCGTTACGGTCCGGTTGGGAAACCGGCGGCAGACATTTACCGTGGCGGGGATCTTCAACGCCGGGGGGGATGAGGACGAGGAACTATACGTGCCCCTTCAGGCGGCCCAGGAACTTACCGGCCGTCCGGGGCTTGTAAGCCGGGTGGAGGTAAGCGCCCTTACCACCCCGGATAACGAACTCTCCCGCCGGGCGGCCCAGGATCCCAACAGTCTTTCGATCAAGGAAAAGGAAACCTGGTACTGTACGGCCTATGTGAGCGCTATCTGCTACCAGATCGACGAGGTAATTACCGATGCTGTTTCCAAGCCCATCCGCCAGGTTGCCGAATCCGAAGGGGTGGTGCTGGAGAAAACCCAGCTTTTGATGCTGCTCATTACGATCCTAAGCCTTGCGGGTTCGGCCCTGGGAATTTCCAATCTTGTAACCGCCAGCGTTATGGAGCGGGCCGGGGAGATCGGCCTCCTTAAGGCGGTGGGGGCCCACGACGGCCCCATTTCCCGGCTGGTGCTGGCGGAGATCCTTATTACCGGAATCGCCGGCGGAGTGGGGGGGTACTTTGCCGGGCTGGGATTCGCCCAGATTATCGGCCAGTCGGTTTTTAATTCTTCGATAGACATTAAGCCCCTTGTTATCCCCCTGGTGGCGGTGCTGGTATTTCTGGTTACCATGGCGGGCAGCATCCCTTCCATCAGGCTGCTCCTCTCCCTGCGCCCCGCGGAGGTGCTTCATGGCCGTTAAGCCGCGGCCCCGCGTGAACAAACAGCGATTCTACCTCAAGATGGTGGTAAGTTCTCTGCTGCGCCGCCGTTCCCGGATGATTGTGGCCCTGCTGGCCGTGGCCGTGGGGGCAACGATCCTTTCGGGGCTTATCACCATCTACTACGACATTCCCAAACAGATGGGCCTGGAATTCCGCTCCTATGGGGCCAACCTGGTCTTTGTCCCCGCGGGTAACGAGGCCGCAATTGGTACGGAGGCGGCTGCGGAGGCCGTGTCATACCTGCCGGAGGACACCCTTATCGGTGTGGCCCCTTACCGCTACCACCTGGTAAAGATCAACGATCAGCCCTTCATGGCGGCGGGAACGGATCTGGCGGGGGCGCGGAAGACAAGCCCCTACTGGCTGGTATCGGGCCGCTGGCCGGAAAGCGCCGGGGAGGCCCTGATAGGTCAGGAAGTAGCCGCCACAATTCTCCTGTTGCCGGGCAGCGCCTTTACCGTTACCGGGACCGACGCCCGGGGGGAGAGTTTTAGCCGGAAGTTCACCGTATCGGGGATTCTCCAGACCGGCGGAACCGAGGAAGCCTTTATCTTTATGTCTCTTCCGGATTTCCAGGCCATGATGCGGGAGGATGGAAAACTTGATGTGGTGGAGTGCAGCGTCTCCGCCTCGATGGAGGTTCTGGAAGCCCTGGCGGCCCGTATAGCGGACCTGGTCCCCGGTGTAAGCCCCCGGCTGGTCAAGAAAGTTACCGACTCCGAAGGTTCGGTCCTGACCAAACTACAGGCCCTTATTTATCTTGTTACCGTTGTGGTACTCCTCCTCATCATGATCTGTGTGGCCACCACCATGATGGCCGTAATCGCCGAGCGGCGCCGGGAGATAGGCCTGCGGAAGGCCCTGGGGGCCTCCAACGGCAGCCTTGTAGGCGAGTTCCTGGGGGAGGGGATCTTCCTGGGGGCTCTGGGCGGCGTCCTGGGGGCGGCTTTTGGTTTTGTCTTTGCCCAGGCTGTGGGGCTTAACGTGTTCAACCGGTCCATTACCTTTCAGCCCCTGCTGGCGCCGGTTACGCTGGCCGCGTCGATCTTGATCACCGGTATAGCCTGTATTATCCCTGTGCGAAGCGCCACCGATGTTGACCCGGCAATTGTACTGCGGGGAGAATAGTGATGTTCAAATTACCGGGCATGAAAACAGTTAAGGCGTAAAGGAGCGGGATGTGGATTTACTGGAATTACGGGGGATCAGCAAGATTTACGGGAACCTCAAAGCCCTGCGGGATATTGACCTTGGCGTCCGGCAGGGGGAGTGGCTTGCCATTATGGGGCCTTCCGGTTCAGGAAAGACCACGATGATGAACATTATCGGCTGCATGGATAAGCCTTCCGCGGGATCGGTGATTCTGGACGGCGTCAATATTTCCAAAGAAAGCGCGAAGAACCTTACCACGATCAGGCGGGACAAGATTGGCCTTATCTTTCAGCAGTTCCACCTGGTAAATTACCTTACCGCCCTGGAAAATGTGATGGTGGCCCAGTACTACCACAGCATGCCCGATGAAAAGGAAGCCCTGGCGGCGCTGGAACGGGTGGGTCTGGCCGCGCGGGCCAAGCACCTGCCCAGCCAGCTTTCCGGCGGTGAACAGCAGCGGGTGTGCATCGCCCGTGCCCTTATCAACTACCCCATGCTGATCCTGGCGGATGAGCCCACGGGGAACCTTGACGAGGCCAATGAAAAGATCGTCATTGATATTTTTAAACAGCTCCACGCCGAAGGCAGCACCATTATTGTCGTTACCCATGATCCGGAAGTTGCCGAAGACGCCGAGCGGACCGTGGTGCTGGAACACGGCAGAATTTCGCGGATAGTAAAAAACAACAAAGATGATACCAAAACCTGACATTTCGGAATCGGCGGGCGTGAAAAACGGGGGACAAAACTATGAAAAAAACTTTTTTGGGATTTCTGGCCGTGCCGGCCTTGGCCTTGCCGGCCCTGGCCATTGCGGTTCTCCTGGTCGGGGGCTGCGGAAAGACCGCCTACAAAGATGGGACCTACACGGGGCGGAGCGGCGAAGACGATACCGGCGCCTGGGGCGAAGTAACCCTGACCATTACCGGGGGCAAGGTAAGCGCCTGCGAATTCGTCACCTGGCAGAGGGACGGGACCGTCAAAGATGAAAACTACGGGAAGATAAACGGGGAAATTTCCAACCGCGATTTTTACGACAAGGCCCAGCTTGCGGTGGCAGCCATGAAAAAATACGCTGCCGATTATCAGCGGACCGGTAACCTGAACGGTGTGGAAGCCGTGAGCGGCGCCACCATCGCCCATAACCAGTTTCTTGAGGCCGTGGAAAACGCCCTGGAACAGGCGCGGCAAACCGCGAGGTAAACCGTAGAGGCGGTTATCGTTTGCGTGAGGGCCGGGTGCGTTGAATTTTTGCCCGTCTCGTCTTACTATATTCTAATAGCAGCCTGTTGTACTTGTAGGTTTTTGCTTCACGTTGTGTCGCAAAAACCACGATAAATGGGCTGCTTACGCAGTTTGCAAGGTAAAAAATCGCCCTTGCAGGCGATTTTTTGGGGTTTTACGTGCGAAGCGCAACAAACTGCTAGTAAGCAAACTTGTCCGCGGGGAGGTCGCTATGCTCGTAATACCCGGTATTTTTAAAGACAACACCTTCATTCCCGAAAAACCGCTTGACCTCCCCGATGGGACCAGGGGGCATTTTACCGTTGATGAGCAGTCAATCGGCGAGGTGAAATTGGCGGAAAGCCAGAGGACGGCGGTGGAAGCGTTTGTCGCTGGGATTGAAGCTATCGATGAGGAACTGCCGCCTGAATTTGGCGAGGAAATAGCTAAGCGGCTGAGATTTCAGGAAGTTGACTTCTCATGATGCTAGCCCTTGATACTAACATCATCTCTTATGCTTTAAAGAAAAAACACGGTATCAACGAAAAACTTTTAATGGCGGTCAGGGTACATACGCCGCTGGTCATTCCTCCCATAACTTATTATGAAACGTTGAGGGGGCTTCTTGCGGTCAACGCTGCCCGGCAGCTTCAGGTATTCGAGCAGTTTTGTCTGGCAATGCAAATGCCGGATATGGGCAAGGACGATTGGAGAGCGGCGGCGTGGTTATATGCGGAACTGAAAACAAAAGGCCGTCCTATGGAAGATACCGACTTGTTACAGGCCGCTTTCTGCTTACATCATGGATATACCCTGGTTACGCATAACACGGATCATTTTTCACACTTGCCCAAGCTTGCTCTTACCGATTGGGTAAAAGAGTGATATTGATCGCCGTTTGGACGAATTCTTTGGGAAATTGCCAAGATAAATGAGGCTTTCCCAAAACCAACCGGGTTTTGAGGAAACCCCAAGTTATTGTATTTTATTGATATACTTACGCAGTTCTTTTGATTCTCTGATCTCATAAGTTGGCGTTATCTCTGTGTTGTTTATATCACCCGATTTATTAAATTATGCTGTACAAGTACCCGCGGTTGCCGTTTCGGTACGGCTGAACTGCGCCGCGTGAAGTTCGGCGTATAGGCCGTTTTCGGCCAGAAGTTCTTCATGGCTGCCCTCCTCGCGCACGCCTTCGTTGTCAATGACTACAATGTGGTTGGCGTTTCTAATCGTTGAAAGCCTGTGGGCAATGACCATGGTGGTACGTCCCCTGGACAGTTCTTCCAGGGCCCGCTGAATTTTGTATTCCGTTGCCGAGTCAAGAGAGCTGGTTGCCTCATCAAGAATCAGTATTGGCGGGTTTTTAAGAAATATCCGCGCGATGGAAACCCGCTGTTTCTGGCCGCCGGACAGCTTTATTCCCCGCTCACCTACAATGGTGTCATAGCCGTTGGGCATTTCCATAATGTCATCGTGAATTTCGGCCCGTTTGGCGGCTTCCACAATTTCACCTTCCGCCGCGTTGATCCTGCCGTAGGCGATATTTTCCCGGATGGTTCCGGCAAAAAGAAAGACTTCCTGCTGCACAATGCCGATGTTTCGTCTAAGGGACTCAAGGGTAAGGTCCCTTATGTCGTGGCCGTCGATGGTTATGCTGCCCTGCCGGATTTCGTAGAACCTTGGCAGGAGATGGCAAAGGGTGGTCTTGCCGCCCCCCGACGGCCCGACAAGGGCAAGGGTGGTTCCCGCGGGAATCGAAAGGTTGACGTTTCGTAACACGTAGCGTTCATTGGCGGCGGCGTCTGCGGTGTAGGCAAACGTAACGTTGTTGTACCTGATAGTGCCCATTACGCGTTCCAGTGAGACCGCGCCGGGTTTGTCCTGTATATCGGGTTTTATCCGCATGATCTCCGTAAAACGGTTGAAGCCCGCCATACCGCTGGTAAACTGCTCGACAAAATTTTGAAGCCTCCTGACCGGCTGGAGGAAGGCGGCGATAAAGAGGTTACAGGTGATAAGCTCTGTAAGGGTGAACTTGTTTCCCATGATAAGAAAGCCGCCTGTGGCGATAACGGCCACCGTAAAAAAATTCGTTGTAAAATCAAGTTTGCTGTGAAAGGCAGCCATAGCCTTGTAGTAGTTTTTCTTGGCGTTTTTGTAATTTTCATTTCCCCCCTTGAACTTGACGGTTTCGTAGGATTCGTTGGTAAAGGCCTTTGCCACCCTGGCGCCTGAAACACTCGATTCCAGCGACGCGTTGATCTCGGCGGTACGCTCCTTTACGGTCTGTGAGGCCGTCCGCATGGGGCGCCGGGAAATAATGGTGAAGCCCAGCATAACGGGAACAAGCACAAGAAGAACCACGGCCATTTCCCAGCGTATGCTGAATACCAGGATAAATGAACCGGCAAGGGTGAGAAATGAAATAAACAGATCCTCCGGGCCGTGGTGGGCCAGTTCGGTAACTTCAAAAAGGTCCGTTGTTACCCGTGACATGATCTGCCCGGTACGGTTGTTGTCGTAAAATGAAAAGGGAAGTTCCTGAAGATGGCCAAAGAGATCCCGCCGCATGTCCGCCTCGATATACGCGCCTACCGTGTGCCCCCAGTAGGTTACAAAATAGGTAAAACCCGTTCTAAAGAGGTAGAGGACAACCATAAGGACGACGAGAATAAAAAAGAACCGGTAAAGGCCGCCCGGAAGAAGACGTTCAATGGCGTATTTGGTCATCATGGGGAAAGCCAGGTCCGCCGCCGAAATCATGGATGCGCAGAACATGTCCGCCAGGAAAAGTTTCCAGTGCGGTTTGTAATACGCGGCGAAGATCCGAAGGGAGGGTCTGTCGAAGTCGATTTTTGAAAGCATGCCATAGTATAGCCCATAGTGGAGCGGGGAGGGAATATCTCCCGGGACATCGGCGTTTAGTCATAAAGAACGGCGGGCTGCGAGGGCGTACCACAGGTTCATCCAGATCCCCCGCAGGTTGGCGGAGATGACCACGCCTATCCACACCCCGTAGAGCCCCAGGCCGGTACGGGACAGGATCAGGGCCAGGACTGGTTTAAGTATGTTGGTACCGATCACCACTACCGAAGGGGGTATGGTTTTGCCGCTGCCCTTGAAGGCCCCGGAGCCCACCGCTTCGACGTTCATCGAAAGCTGGCAGAAGGCAAGGATGCGGAGGTACACCGTTCCCATCTCCAATAGTTCCCCCTCCGGGAAAAACAGGGCAAACACGCGGGGACCCGCGAACCAGATGAAGGTCATGACAAAAAGTCCCCACAGCGAAAGGATAAGGGCGGATATCTTTATGACCTCCCTGATCCGCTCCTCCTTGCCCGCCCCGTAGTTCTGTCCGATAAACACCACCAGGGAGGAACCAAAACCAGCCCCGATAAGCCACGACAGGGATTCTAACTGGGAGCCAACCCTGCTTACCGCTACGGCATTGGCCCCAAAGCCGGCTTCAATACGGCTGGTAACCATCGAAAGGAAGCAGAAAAAAATGTTTTCAAGCGCAATCGGCGTTGACCACTTTAGTATCTGTGTTATTTTTGATTTTTCAACAGGCCCAAACAGGCGGAAACCGGCAAACGGTTTTATCCCCATGCCAAAATACCCAATCAGCACGCTGACCAGCACCAGGGCCTGGGAAATAACTGTTGCCATTGCCGCTCCCGCCACCCCCAGGTTCAGCACCTGGATAAACAGCGGGTCCAGCACCACGTTGGCGGTAATGCCTATAGCCATGACGATAAATGGAGTGCGGGAGTTCCCCGCCGCGGTAAAGGCCCCGCCTATTACGGCCATAGCAAAATTCACCGGCATGAAAAACGCGACAATCGAAAGGTATACAACCGCGTCCCCGATAACCTGTTCTTCCCTGAAACTGAAAAAGCCAATACACTGATGCCGGAAGATCAAGAGGAAAGCGCCGAACAGAATACCTGCCACTATGGCTATCGTTAACGAATTCTGAAAATACCCCAGGGCTGTTTTTTTGTCCCCCCGGCCCAGGGACTGGCTGACCCCAATTTCCGTACCCATCCTCCCGATCAAGAGGAAACCCATCGACAGCCACATGTACATTCCCGCCGCCCCGGAAGCGGCGACTGCGTCTGACCCCAGCTTTGCCAGCCAAAACATATCCGTCAGATTGTAGGCCATCTGCATTAAATTACTGGCGATAATCGGCGCCGCCAGCGTGAGGAGTTTTTTTATGATTTTGCCGTTGGTTAGATTGTAG
The DNA here is from genome assembly GCA_031258225.1 of Treponema sp. Taxonomy (GTDB): domain Bacteria; phylum Spirochaetota; class Spirochaetia; order Treponematales; family Breznakiellaceae; genus JAISFT01. Next base: position 21,720 of record JAIRND010000193.1, read on the forward strand.
GTATCGCCGCTGTCGGCCATGCTGTTATCCGTGCCGGAATCCGCCCAAGAAAATCATGGTTTGGCATTTTCTTTGGGCGGCAGTTTTGCCCGCACTCCCAGGATTAGTGATATGCCGGGCATGTAGTAACCGGCAAACGATTCGTAGTGGGCGTTCAGAATGTTCCGCAGGGAGCCAAAAGCGGTGATGTGGCTTCCTATACCCTGATTGTACGTCAGGTGTACCGCGCAATAGGGGGCCAGGGGCATTTGGTTTAAGGTATCGGCATAACGGGTTGATTCGTAATGGGCGGAAAAAAACAGTGATCCGGTTTTCCATTTTAGATCCACCGACCCCCCGATGATATGGGTGGGCATATAGGGTATGCGGTAGCCGTTCGTTAAACCAAGATTGCCGTTCAGGAGCCAGCTTAATTGAAATTGATACGTTACACCGAATGTGATGCTTTCAACGATGCCCCGGTTGACAGGCAGTATCAGGTTTGGCCGGGTGTCAAGGCCGATAAACCAGGCTGTCCCGATATTTTCGGGAGACCACCGCCCGCCCGCGCTTTTTACCCAGTGAATCGAATCCGTTGTGTACTGGCCGTACACCGAGGTGTTTATGTTGAAAAACTTGTTCGGCGTAACTTCCCCGGTAAGATCGGCCCCAATACCGTCTTCCGGTTTTAGGTTTGGGTTTCCCACGAAAAAGCTGTCAAGGCTGCGGTAGTAAAGGTCATCAAAATCGGGGAACTTGAAACTTCTAAAGTAGTTGTTTTTAAGGACAAACCAGGAAGCCGCGTCCCAGCGGAGCCCCAGCTTTGGGACAATAACCCCTCTTTTTGTATCGGTAACGCCCTTGGCGGACGTGATGATCATCAACCGCGTCAGGGGTAAAAATTCCGCCGTTATGTAGAGACCCCCCTGGTTCCCGGTTTTTACCGGCTGGGTTTCCGTTGCGCTTTGGGAATTGACATAGAGGAAACGCCAGTCCATGCCCGCCCTTAGGGTGATTTTTTCATTGGGGTACCAGTTCCAGCGGTTTATACCGGTAAGGTAATGATCGAAACTCTTGATGTTCACCCCGTACCTGGTGCCGGAGTATTGATAACTTACGGATGCTTCCGTTCCAAGGTCTTCCCGGAAGATAAGCGGCGCGTTGAACAGTATATTCTCTGTCAATTGGAAGTCATTCGCTACCGCGCTGCCCGTTGAGTTGGGAGTTACCGGGTAGTTTTTATACGTGTAATAGGTTTTTGTATCGGAAATCAGCGCCGCGGTATCGCTCAGATTCAGAATGAAGACCGCGCCGGATCCCCAATCAAGGACCTCGTTGCTTATTTTACGCCGGGCAAAACCGTAATCGTCCTTGTACAGGTAATGGTTGCCCGCCCGGTTGCCGAAAAGCGAGGCCCTCCACGAAAAATCCTTTGCGCCGTACCCCGCGGAAAAGTTGAGCGACTGCATGTCCACCAGGTCTTCGATATGGGCCTCCCCCTTTTTTCCCCCTTCGTGGCGTCTGTTATAAGTCCCCGGCAGATAACCTGTATTGGAAAACGCCGCTTCAAAGCCGAGCCCCTGGGGTTGTTTTTTTATCGTAACAATGTTGATAACACCGCCCAGGGCGCCTGAAACATTGTACTTGGTGTCGGAGCCGCCGTAGATTACTTCGATACGTTCAACGTTGTTAATGTCAACCTGGCCTACGTCAAACTCACCGGAGCGGGGAGAGTTGACGGGAATTCCGTCTATCAGAATGGCGATGCGCTCCGTATCGAAACCCCTTAGACTCAGTTCCGTCTGGTTTCCGTAGCCACCGCCGTAACGGGTAACGCTCATGTCAAGGGTTTCTTCAAGCAGGGAAGCCAGGTCCCGGGCGTTTCGTTCCTCTATTTCTTCCCTGGTGATCACCGTCATCTGCTGGGTGGTCTCCGGCGCGCCGAAGATCGTGATTCCTTCGTCCTCGCCAAAATCAAGGTACCCGCCGTAACCTCCGTCTTCAGCGTTGTCCGCATTGTCCGTCCCGCTGGTTTCCGCAGCTGCTTCCGCCTCCATCTGCCCCCCTTCCTGCGCGGGAAGGAAACAGCGGACACACAGACACAGAAGAACCGCCGCGAACCATGCCCGGTCTGGCCCGGCACATTGTCTATCTCCATTGCGCATAACCGCTAGTTTACCGTATTTACCGCCTGAGTGGTAGTAGGCGAATTGCGCCACGTTAAATCTAACCATGGGGAAACGTTTGCGCCAAGTAAAATTCTAACCCAGAACGAGCTAAGTCGTTATATTACAAGAAATTACGCAACAAGCTAATTCTAGGAGTTTGTCGCGCTTCGCGCGTAAAACCCAAAAAATCGCCGAATAGGTACCACCTATGAGGCGATTTTACCTTGCAAACTCCGAAAGCAGCCCATTTATCGTGGTTTTTGCGACA
>JAIRND010000245.1 GCA_031258225.1 Treponema sp.
AGAAAGGCGTCAACTTCGGCGTGTATATTATGTGTATCGTTGTTGATTTTCCGGTTGCGGCTTATCGCGCCGAAATCAAAACCGAACTGTCTGAACTTTTCCGGCAAACCGGGGATCAGCGTACATTCGGCCTCGTCGCCGAACTTGTTACCCAGGTCGCCGACAATCCGCTGAGTTTCTTTTAGGGCTGCCTCGGTCTCTTTGTGCGCCTCGCCGATCTCCCGTATGGTCACCCATACGTCATCCAGCGTTACCTTTTTGGCCTTCTTTTGGGTCCCCTTTGCCGTTGGCATGGCTGTAATCCCCCTACCCCTGTTATACGGCCCTTTTGAGGGTAGTGGCAAGGGGCAATGCGCCCTCTTGCCACTACCCGCCGAATTGTCTATACTGTCTTCCGTTGCCACAAATTGCCAGAGCCTGTGGGCAGCCTACTATCGATCTTATGTGTTTTAATATATAGGAGATGTTCCAATGAAACGGACGTATCAGCCCAGTAAGGTGAAGAGGAACCGCAAATTCGGCTTCCGGGCGCGGATGAAGACCCGGGGAGGGCGGCTGATTTTGAAGCGGCGCCGGGCCAAGGGGCGTTACAAACTTACGGTTTCCGACGAGAAGAAGCCCTATTAACGGTGTGGAAGGGTCCGGTTTCCGGTTCCGGAGTTACGAGCGGCTAAAACAGAGCGAAGGCATACGGCAAGTTTTTAAGCGGGGAAGGTCCTATGGCTGTCCCGGCGCCAAGTTGTTTGTGATAAGGAGCGGCCTTCCCTACAACCGGATAGGTTTTGCGCTGGCGCGTAAATTTGGCGGCGCCCCGGCGCGGAACCGGGCAAAACGGCTGGGGCGGGAGGCGTACCGTCTGTTACGGCCCCGTTTGGCGGCGGGTTTCGATCTGGTCCTGCTGGTCTATCCGCCTCCGGAGTCCCCGGCATCCCCAAAAGGACCGCGAAATTCCGGGTCCGGGGGGCTTGGGTTCCGTATGAAACAGCTTACCGCGCTGTGCGCCCGGGCCGGCCTGCTCCTGAACGGAAGTTGAACCATGATTTTCATAAGAAAGGCGGCGTTGTCGTTAATCCGGTTTTATCAATACGCCATTTCCCCCTATTTCCCTTCCTGTTGTCGTTATGTCCCCAGTTGCTCGGCCTATGCGTACCAGGCGGTAGAGAAGTACGGGGTGTGCCGGGGCGGTTTTATGGCAATTAAGCGGATTCTGCGCTGCCATCCCTTCCATCCGGGCGGTTATGACCCGGTTACTTAGGTATCGCGAATGAATAAGGAATTTGCATGGAAAAACGAACTATTCTGGCCGTTGTACTTTCGATTGTGGTGATGCTGGGCTTCTATTTTGTCATGGCCCTTGTGTATCCCCCTGTTCAGCCCGCCCTTCCGGAATCCGTCGGGACTTCCGGCACTGTTCCGGATGCCCCGGTCGTTACCGGCACGCCGGTTCCCGGTCTTGGGGCCCCTGAAACCCCGCAGGTCCCCGTTGATGCCGCCGGGGGACAGATTACAACCGCCAACGCGGGCCAGGCGGAGAACCTGTGGGAACAGCGGGTTTTGATTGAAACCGACTTGGTCATCGCGGAGTTCAGCAACGCGGGGGGGGACCTGGTTTCGTGGAAACTTAAAAAACACAGCGACAACACCGGGCCCTTGGAAATGCTGCTGAGCGGGGACCAGGGGGCCCACGGGTTTACCGTGGCCTTTGGCAACATGAACACCCAGCCGCTGAACGCCCTGTTCAGTGTGGAGCGTCCCGCGGGGGACCCCTACACCGTGATCTTCTTCCAGGACTTCATGGTCCCGGAGGGGGGGCAGTTCCGCCTGACCAAACGCTACACCCTTAAACCCAATGAGTACATGTTTGAATTGGCGGTAAGCCTGGACGGGGGGTATTCGATGCCGGGATTCAGTTTTCCCGGAAACCCCGGCGCCACGGCGGCGGCCTACACCCTGGGCTTTGGCCCACAAATAGGCCCGGCCTTTGAAAAACTGGACCAGCGTTACGAATACCGGAACTACTTCAGCTTTACCAACGGCAAGAGGAAGCAGGAGAAGGTAAGCGATGGAAGTCCCGTCATTTTGAACAACAGCCGGGCCTCGTGGTTCGCCATTGCGGGGAAGTACTTTACCCTTATCGCCATTCCCCTGCTGCCCCAATACGATCTGGCCTTTTCCACACGCCCGGAACCGGGGCTTCCCACCGCGTCCCGGCTCTACATCTCCCGGCAGGAGCTGGGTTCCCCGCGTAACGAGGACGTGTACCGGTTTTACCTGGGGCCCAAAACCCAGGAGGACCTGCAGCCCTACAACTCCGGGGCCAACGGTTTTTTCCTTAAGGACATGCAGCTTGTGGAGGTCGCCAATTCCAAGGGCTTCCTGGCGCCGCTGGAGACGATTCTTAAGGTACTGCTCACGTTTTTTAACCGGATTGTCCACAACTACGGGATAGCGATTATCCTGTTAACCCTGCTGGTCAAGGTGATCCTGTTTCCGCTTACCAAAAAAGGTTCCGAATCGACGCTGCGGATGCAGGCCCTGACCCCAAAGATCAAGGAGATTCAGGAGAAGTACAAGGACAACTCCCAAAAAATGAACATGGCAATGGCGGAATTGTACAAAAAGGAGGGCTACAATCCCCTTTCCGGCTGCCTGCCCATGCTGCTGCAGTTTCCCATTTTCCTTGCCATGTACAACCTCTTTAACAACCATTTTGACCTGCGGGGGGCCATGTTTATCCCCGGCTGGATACCGGACCTTTCGGTTCCCGAATCGGTGTTCCACTTTGACAATCTAAGCCTGCCCGTTCTGGGTTCCGATATTCGGCTTCTCCCCTTTATCTACGTGGCTTCGCAACTGCTCTACGGCAAAGTTACCCAGACCCCGGATCAGCAGGGCAATTCCCAGATGAAGATCATGCTGTACGCCCTGCCCATCATTTTCTTTTTCGTTCTCTACGATGTGCCTTCCGGGCTTCTGGTGTACTGGATCATGTCGAATATCCTGACAATGGTGCAGCAATTGACGATCAACAAATACCTTGCCCAACGACGGGCGGAGCTGGCCGCGGGACAGGGGGCAACCCACAGCGCCAAAACCGGCGCCGGGGTCTTTAAGGCAAAGAACGGCAAGGGGCCCGTTATTGCCCCCAGGAAAAAGAAAAGGTAAGGGGGGCGGTTTCCGGAACCGCCGGATCAAAACCCGGAAGACGCGTAATCTTAACCGCGAGGAGCGTAAACATATGGTATACGAATTTGAAGGCCGTACCGAAAAAGAAGCCATTGACCGGGCGGCGGAAGAGCTGGGGCTTGAGAAGGACGATTTTGATGTGGAAATTCTGGAAACCCAGCGGCAAGGACTGTTCAAACGGGGCTATGTAAAAATTCAGGTCCATACGGAAAAGCTGGCAAAGCCCGAACATGGTCCGGAGGAGGACGAGGAGGAGCCTGAAACCAGGGCGGAAAGACCGCCAAGGCGGGAGCAGCCGGTTTACGGCGATCCGGACCCCAAGACCGATTTTGAAAGCGCCATGATCGACTTTATGCAGGGGCTTTTGGAACGAATGGGCTACCCCGGCAAGGTAAGCGTCTTGTTCCGGGAGGACCGGAAGCTGGGCTTCAAGATCGAGTCGGAGTTTTCCTCGATCCTTATCGGGAAAAAGGGAAAAAATCTGGACGCCCTGCAGCTTTTAGCCAACATCTACGCCGGGCGCCAGGGCCGGGAGAATTTACGGATCATCCTGGACACTGAAAACTACCGGATCCGGCGGGAAGAATCCCTGGTGCGGCTTGCCTACACGGTGGCAGACCGGGTGCGGGAAAGCCGCACTTCCATACTTCTGGAACCGATGAACCCCTTTGACCGCCGCCTGATCCACACCACGTTGAACGATATTGCCGATGTGGAGACCAAGAGCGAGGGGGAAGGGCTCTACAAGCAGGTGCGGGTCTACTACCGCGGCGGCGCGAGGTAACGCCTTGAACCTGTTCTCCACGTACCGGGTAGCGCCGGTCCTTGTCCTGCTTCTGCTTCTTGCCCCCGTCCCCGCCGGGGCCCTGAGTCTTGAAGAACTAACCGGGATAGAGGCGGCGGCAGAGCTGCGGGACGGTAAAATCCTTTCCCAGGTCCAACTGAGGAACCCAAGCCCCGCCCTGACCCCCCGGCATGGGGAAGTACTGGCCCTGTTGGAGGGGACCCTGGCGGAGCTGGGTTCCTCCGGCATTATGGCCGAAAGCCTGAGCCTCTACAAAAAACCACCGTCCGCGTCCCGGCCCGGTTGGAGTAACGCCGAACGGCTTGCCATCTTTAACAGTACGCTGGCTATCTCCAGCCTGGCGGGTATCCAGTACTACTCCGCAAGCCGCGGGACCATGCGGACCTTCTACGAATACTCGCGGGTAATCGACTCCCCGGATACCAAACAGGAACGCGCCGATCCCCATTACCCGGAACTTCCCGCGGCGACCAGCTTTTACGCCCGTCAACGGGACCTTACCTTTGGGGACAACATCTACGAGTACCGCTACCACAGCGGCTCCGATTTTTTTATTTTTGTCCAGCGGAACATCACGGCCCTTAAAGTAGGCATCTTCTCTGCGGTGGGTAAAGACAGGCTCCGTTCCCTGGTGGCCGTTGTTGACACCGGGGATGGTCTTTTGGTCTACGCCGTTTCCATGGCCAGGGCCGCCGCCCTTCCCGGCCTGGGGAACCGGATCGGCAATTCCTTTACCAACCGGGCCCAGGCCATCCTTGGCTGGTTCAACACCCAGGCGGACAAGGCATTCGCGGGGCTGAACCCGTAGCCCGCACCACAACGATCAAGGACGCGTCGTCCAGTTCATCAAATTTCGTCCTTCAGTGTATAATGAACCCCAAGCCCTCAAGGGCTGCCCTTTAGGGCTGCCCTCAAGGGCTTGGAGGTAATCATGTCGCAGTTTGAAAGCCTGGGGCCCCGTGTACGACCGCCCCTGAGCCGCTGGATACCCTTAAGCATCCAGCATGTGTTTGCCATGTTTGGGGCCACTATTCTGGTCCCCATTTTGACGGGTCTGGATCCGGCGGCGGCCCTGTTTACCGCGGGTACGGGGACCCTTATCTACATCCTGCTTACCGGGGCCAAGGTTCCCGCGTTTCTTGGTTCCTCTTTCGCGTTCATCCCGCCCATTATCGCCATAGCCGGCGGCCCCGGAGGACCCAACATGTCCTACGCCCTGGGAGGCGCCGTGGCGGCGGGTGTTTTCTACTGTTTGGTGGGGGCCATCATCAAATTTGCCGGTTACTCCTGGCTGGATCGGGCCCTGCCCCCGGTGGTTATCGGCTCAGTTATCGTGGTTATCGGCCTTAACCTGGCCCCAACCGCTATGGCTATGGCCATGAACCAGGGGGGCGGCGCGGACGGGGAATACAGCCTGGTACTCCTGTCCATCGCCATATTCACGCTGGCGGTAACGGTGGGGGCGAATATCTGCTTTAAGGGCTTTTTCAGCGTTATTCCCATACTTATCGGCCTGGCGGCCGGTTATCTTTTTACCCTGATCATGGGGCTTTTCTTTCCGGCCTACCACATCATCGACTTTCAGGTTGTCGCCGACGCTCCCTGGTTCGGCCTTCCCGCGTTCAGGATACCCGGCTTTAACCCGGTGGCAATGCTCACCTTTATCATCGTCTCCCTTGCCACTATCTGCGAACACCTGGGGGACACCCTGGTAACCAGTAAAGTCGTGGGGCAGGATTTTTACAAGAACCCCGGCCTTCACCGCACCCTTACCGGCGACGGTCTGGCCACCGCCTGGGCGGCCTTCTGGGGCGGCCCGCCCAACACTACCTATGGTGAAAACATCGGCGTTATGGCCATTACCAGGGTGTACTCCATCTGGGTCATCGGCGGGGCGGCGGTTATCGCCGTTATCCTCTCGTTTTTCCGCAAGTTCGGCGCCCTTATCAGGACCATTCCCACCCCCGTACTGGGGGGTATCTCCATGCTCCTCTTCGGAATCATCGCCTCCAGCGGCTTACGGACCATTGTGGAAAGCGGCGTTGACTACAAAGACAAGCGGAACCTTACAATTTCGTCGGTAATCTTTGTCATCAGCATCGGCGGCGGCAAGCTGGCCTTTGCCATTACCAAAGACCTGCAGTTTGAACTGGCCGGCGTGGCCCTTGCCACGGTGGTAGGGATCATCCTTAACCTTGTGTTCCCCGCAAATGCCGCCGGGCCGGCAAAAAAATAGCGGGCCGCGCATGCGTTACTTCAGTACCCGCGGCAAGTCGGAAGCCGTGGATTTTACCACCGCCGCCCTGGCCGGGCTTGCCCCGGACGGGGGGCTCTTTGTACCCGAAGAAATTCCGTCCTATCCGGCGGTGGTCCGTTCTTCCCTGGGAACGATGGACTACCGCGACATTGCCTTTGAAACCATCAAACCCTGGGTAAACCCCGACATACCGGACCCGGTGCTGGAGGAGATAGTCTGCTCGGCCTATCCCTTTGACGCCCCCCTTGTTACAGCGGCGGACCGGCAGGTACTGGAACTCTTTCACGGCCCCACGGCGGCCTTTAAGGACTTTGGCGCCCGTTTCATGGCCCGGGCCTTTTCCTACCTCCGCCGGGGGGAGGACAAGCCACTGCGGATCATTGTGGCTACCTCCGGCGACACGGGCGGCGCGGTGGCGGACGGTTTTTTCGGGGTGGAGGGCATCTCCGTTACCGTGCTGTACCCCAGGGGCCGGGTTAGCCCCCTGCAGGAACGACAGATAGCGGGGCTGGGGGCTAATGTCAGCGCCCTGGCGGTGGAAGGAAGTTTTGACGATTGCCAACGCATGGTTAAGGCGGCCCTGGCGGATGCCGAACTGAAAAAACGCCTTAACCTTTCCTCCGCCAACTCGATCAACGTGTCCCGCCTTATCCCCCAGGCGGCCTACTACGCCGCCGCCGCCGGCAGGGCCCTGGCGGGCCGGTCCGATCCCCCCGGGGAGGCCAGCCCCTGTTCCGCGCCGAACGGGGAAACGCCGGGAAGTACGGAACACCGGGTACGGAAGGGCCAGGCTATCACCCTTGTGGTTCCCTCCGGCAACTTCGGAAACCTTACCGCCGGCGTCTACGCCTGGAAGATGGGAGCCCCGGTGCGGCGCTTTGTGGCGGCCACCAATATCAACAACACCGTTCCCGATTACCTTTCCAGCGGAAACTACCTTGCCCGTCCCTCGCGGGCCACCATCTCCAACGCCATGGACGTAGGGGCCCCCAGCAATTTTGAGCGCATGGCCGCCCATTTGTCCTGGACGGACATGAAGGAATCCATTCTGGGCGCCTTTGTTACCGATGACGAAACCCGCGATACCATCCGCGCGGTTCACACCCTGGCGGGTTACATTCTGGACCCCCACAGCAGCGTGGGCTGGACCGCGGCGAATAAACTCCTGGAGCGCGGTCTTGTTTCCGGCCCCCTGGGAATTCTCTCCACCGCCCATCCGGCGAAATTCGCCGAAACCGTGGAACCCCTTACCGGCCCCGTCCCGGTTCCACCCTCGCTGGCAAGGGTGATGGAACGCAGCCCGCAAAGCGGCGTTATTCCCGCGGATAGTTCCGCGCTGGCGGAGGTTCTGTAAGCCCGTCCCGCAGGCTCCTAAATGGAGTCTGTCCATAATGTAGACACATTATGGACAGACCACCTTAAAACAGGCATTTTGCGCACCGTTTTGGTACAAAACGGGAGCAAATGCAAAGTGCGTCCACAAAGTAACCGACTTTGTGGACAGGCACTAAATA
>JAIRND010000227.1 GCA_031258225.1 Treponema sp.
ACAAACTCACGAAAAGTCATCGGATATTCTTCCATAACACTAGTAGAGCATTAATATTTACCTTAGTCAAGAGAGTATCTAGTTTCCAGAATTAGTGTTCAAGTGCGCCGGAATACGCACCCCGCAGTCCGCCACCACGCAGTCGATCCGGGGGTCCTTTTCCAGAGCGAGAAGGCAGGTCATGGCCCCCATAGACTCGCCGTGGACCGCGATAAAGGTATCCTCCCCCAGACGTTTTTTTGCCCAATCGATGATCGCCGAAAGATCGTCCCTTTCAAACAAACCGAAGGAACAGAGCTTGCCGCCGCTGTTTCCAAAACAACGCTGATCGTAGATCACCGCCGAGTAACCCATCTCCTGAAATATTCCGAGGAACCGTACCGAAATAAGCCGGTTTTGGGTGAATCCGTGTACGCGGATAAGACACTTGGGCCTGCCCGGAGGGGGATTTCGGGCGGGAATAAATTCCCCCGCGATAGTAACGCCCTCGGCGGGGTCCCCTCCGGGGATCAGAAATTCCTCCTTGGGTTCCCGGTCGTAAACGGAATAATCAAAACCGTCCAGTTCATGCTGTTCCCGGCGGACCTGTTCAAAGCTCCGCCGCCAGGGGCCTTGGGGCTTAACCATCATTTCCACCATTCCCCAGGCTATGCCCAGGCAGGCAAGAAAATACAGAGTCCCCGCCGAGGCAAAGCCGATTAAAACCAGAAAGAACCAGTTCATCCACAACCTCCTTAAATAGTGTCTGTCAACAAAGCCGGTTACTTTGTGGACAGACCTTGCCTTTTCTCGCCTAACGGCTGCGAAAACGCGATTTTCAAAGAATCCTGTCTATAATGTGTCTACATTATGGACAGGCTCTAAATACTGTTTTTTCCGATAAAGCGCTGTCGCATCAAAGGGCGCCAAGGTATAGGACCGGATATGATCTAGCTCCCGTCAAAGCCGGGGCTTGGGCAAACCGGCGAAAGCCGGTGGATAATTCCCCCCCGGATCGCCTATGCCGTCGCCGTTGGAGTCGGAAAAACTGCGGGGGTATATCTGGTAGGCCGCCGCATCCTTCTACCATACCCCTCTACGCATCGGCCCCTCCCCGCCGGTAATCCCCGGGCAAGGCGATAAGAACCTGCCCCCGGGAAGCTCTTAGGGCCGCGCCTTTTTCGTAGGGCTTTAGGGGGATGGTTCCATCCAGAATACCCCGGACGCAGGAGCGGTATTCCTCCAGCCGATCCCTGGAAACCGGGAAGCCGTGATGTCCCGGATATATCGAATCGTAAGCCCCGGCCAGCTCATAAAGCCGTTCCAGGGAGGCGCCGTATACCTCCACCGGCATACTGTATTCAAGGTTGAGCAGCACCCCCCAGTCGCAGAGGCTGTCTCCGGTAAAGAGGAAGCGCCGCTCCCGGTCCAGAAAGCAGAGACAGCCTGGGGAATGGCCGGGGGTGGCGATCACCTCTATACAGCGATTCCCCAGGTCGAATACATAGCCGTCGTCAATATAGTTTTTTTGCCCCAGCGCCTTGGGGGAAAAAAGCCTGTCCAGAATGGGACGGAGCAACAACCGCAAAGGCAGGGGGATTTCAACGGCGAATTTCTGCCACAAATACTCCGGGTTCCTATGGAGGCGCAGAACCCCTTCCTCGGCGGAACTGAGGAAAAAGCCGTCGAAAAGGTGGTTGCACCCGATGTGGTCCACGTGGGCGTGAGTATTCGCCACCCAGACAGGCTTGTCCGTCAAGGTTCTTGCCAGGGCGGCCAGATCCCCCAAACCGAAGCCGGTGTCAATGAGGAGGGCATGGCTTTCCCCGGTCAGGAGGTAACAGAGGCATTGAAAACCAAGGCATTTTTCCTCAATCGCGGTGGTTTGATCGTCAATGGGCCTAAGGGTATAGGGGCTTTTCGGCATGGGTTCCTCCCGCATCTTCCTAGAACGACAACTCGTCAAGACTAAGGCGCCGGCCCTTTTCCGCCTGATCGTAGCGGATAGGACTGATCCCCAGGGCGGTCATGAATGGGGTAATAAAAGGGTTCCCCAAAATCCGGGCCTCCAGGCTCCGGTCGCGGGCTACCTGATCCCCGGTGTATTCGCTGTTCCCGGTGAGGAGCATTTCCGGGCCGTAACGGGCGGGATGGGCTAGGTAAAAATACTCTCCTTCGGGGATGGCCCGTAATACCGCTAAAAGTTTTTCGGGATGGGTCCGCAAACCCTCAAAGCCCGGAGGCAATTTATAGTAGTACATATGATCGTACAGGCCCTTGGCCACCGCCCAGTCCCGCATGGCTTCGTCCAGGCCGGGGATATACTGTTCCGGCAGCATGTGGCTGTCCACATAACGGATATCGAAACCCGCCCGGCTCAGTTTGTCCAGTTGGGCGTCGTATTCCTTCATAACGGTTTCTACCCTGGGCCGGGTTCTTTCAAATTCACGGGGATCCGGCAGAAAAACGCCGTCCTTGTCCACCAGACCGGAGCTTTGGCCCAAGTCCGAAACCGGGCCCCACTTGACCCGGTCCCATTCGGCGTTCAAGGTGGCGTGCATCCCGAAGCAGACGCCCCTTCGCCGGGCCAGCAAATCCGAGGCTTCTTCCACAAACTTACCCGGCGCCATGACCGACACGTTTTTGATGAACCCCGCCCGCAAGGCGGCCCGGATCGCCGCGTTGGCGCTGTGGCTGGATCCCGCGTCGTCCGCCCTGGTAATAAACCGTATTTTCTTCATGGCCCTTCCTTATTTATACCCGCTGTACCTGTCCCTCAGGGCGGCCTCCGCTTCTTCCCGGCTCATCTCCCCCACGTTACATTTGGCCATGATCTGCACGTCCCGATCCCGGAGTTTGTAGCCCAGGAAAAACGGCAGGGACAGAGCCGCGCCGAAAGCCGGGAACAGGGCCGCTAGGGCCCAGATGGCCTCTAGGGTCCGGGGACTCTGGATTACGCCCTCCCCCTCGATAAAACCCGCGGTTCCCATGACAAACAACGCGGTTGCTCCAGCCAGGGCGGTCATAAGCTTGCAAACAAAGGTCTGAACCGAATAGGCCGTTGCCTGGAGGCGCTTGCCCGTGGAAAATTCCCCGTATTCGATAAAGTCCGAGGTAAACATAAGGTCTATTGTGCCGACGCCTCCCCAGAACACCCCCCGGACGATCATGAGAAGGCTGAGAACCGTAAAATTACCGTAACCCGCGAAATAGCTTGCTACGCTTATCCCCATCTGCCCAAAGACGCACACCAGAAAGATGATAAATTTGTCGAACCTTTTGGTCAGAACCGGGAGCAGGATCACTACCCCCAGCATGGGGATCGCCAGGAACAGGGACAGCAATCCCATTAAAGCAGGGTTGCCCAGGTTATAGGAGGCGAAATACACCGCCGCGGCCTGGGTGGTGTTGGTGGCAAAGAGGATCAAAAGGCCGCCGAAGAAACGCAGGAGGAATTTATTCCCCCGCACATAGCGGAACATGCTATTGAGGGTAACCGGTGCGGGGTCCCGGTTGAGGTAACGTTCCTTGGCGTTCCGGCCCATGGGGATCATCAGCGCGGCGCCTAGGACCGCGGCCGCAAAGGTAGTGATCCGCCACCC
>JAIRND010000029.1 GCA_031258225.1 Treponema sp.
CTTGGCGCAAACCTTGAACTGTTCAAAAGTTACCAATACTTTGTGTCACGGGATATTATCCTGACAAACGTAAACACGCAAACCGATATTGGCATCCAGGGGGGCCAGGCGTATACCAGTACCAGCGTTGACCGTGATGTTAAACAGATTTTATCATCAACCCCCGGTGTCGCGCTTGAAGTAACCCAGGACAGCGAGGGCAGGATCAGCCTGGGCATAGCGTTTGAAACGGATAATGATAACCTTTTGTGGTTTGTGTATGATCCGTTTATAGACCCGGCTGCTGAACCGGATATGAACAACAGGTGGTTTTTCCTGGTATACACCAATTCCCGGACAGGTGAAATAAATTATGCCGGGAAACCTTACGTTGTTTCGTATGAACAGGCAAGCGGCTTGGGCGCCAGTATAAAGCGTCTGACAACCGTAAAGAAGGCGAAGACAGGCGAAATTTATGAAAAAATGCTGCCTATCCTTCTGTATGAAGAGAAATCAACGACAAATGAAACGGAGACGCGAAGAACGCTGCAGGGACGCCGGCTGTAACCGAACACGCGGCGCCGCATAGGCACGAGTGCCTAAAACAGGGTGAGCGGATGGGGGTGTCAGGGGGAAGATACCCGCATGGTCAGTCACCATTTTGTTTTTGGACACTTCCCGAAACTCCACAACCCTGTCCTGCTTGTGGTGTAGCCGGACCCTATTCAACCTGGGCTGATCCCCAGCCGCCAGTGTTAGGTTGGATACCTGTCTAACCTTACCTTCCTATCGTGAACCGCTACAGGGGCGGGGATAGCACGGGGGGAAATATTTGGAATTCCCCGCCGGAGCGTCTGGAACATAGCGAAGGCGGATTCCACAAGCATTTCACCGCCGGGCTATCCCCGCCCCTGCCGGATCGGGAGGTAGAGAAGGTTAGGACAAGGCATGTATCAGCGTGTACTACTCACAGGTTGAATAGGGTCCGCGCCATCCGCGTTGAACAGGGCCCCCGTTCCGGGTATAATCAGCCATGCAGATCAAAGACCGTTACGCCCCGTCGCCCACGGGATTACAGCATATCGGAAGCGTCAGGACCGCCCTGTTTGACTACCTGTTTGCCCGCTCAACGGGGGGGAAGTTCATCCTCCGCCTGGAGGATACCGACCAGAGCCGTTGTGAGGAACGGTTTGTACAGAACCTCTACGACACCTTCAGATGGCTGGGCTTCTACTGGGACGAAGGTCCCGATGTGGGCGGACCCTCCGCGCCCTACGTGCAGTCGGAACGGAGGGAGATCTACCGGAACTACGCCCTGGAGCTGATCGAAAAAGACCGGGCCTACTACTGCTTCTGTTCCACCGAACGGCTGGACAAGATCCGGCAGGAACGGGAGGCGGCCCATTCCAGCCAGACAGGGTATGACCGCCAGTGCCGGAACATCCCGCGGGAAGAGGCCCGCCGGCGGGCGGACGGCGGTGAGCCCTGTACCGTCAGGCTCAAAATCCCCCTGGGGGAACGGGACGCCCCGGTTACCCGGTACCACGACCTCCTGTTGGGGGACATTGAATGGAAAAACAGCGATGTTAACCCCGACCCGGTGCTTCTTAAGTCCGACGGCTTCCCCACCTACCACCTGGCCAATGTTGTGGACGATCACCTGATGGAAATTACCCATGTGTTCCGTGCCCAGGAATGGCTCCCCTCCACGCCCCTGCACATCATCATGTACGAGGCGTTCGGCTGGACGGCGCCGGAGTTCTGCCACTTCCCCATGGTGGTGGGTACCGACGGGAAAAAACTCAGCAAGCGCCACGGCGCCACCAGTATTGATGAGTTCCGTAACCAGGGCTATCTGAACGAGGCGCTCGTCAACTACGTGGCCCTGCTGGGGGCCTCCTACGAGGAGGGGAAAGAGGTCTACAGCCTTGGGGAACTGGCGGAACGTTTCAGCCTGGACAAGTTGAACAAGGCTCAGGCGATCTTCGATTACAAAAAGCTGGAATGGTACAACGGGGTGTACATCCGCATGAAAAGCGACAGGGAATTGGCGGAACTCTGCCAGCCCTACGCCGTAACAGCCGGACTGTTCGGCGGGCCCGCCCGGGAGCCGTCTGAGGAACAGCGGAACCTGTTCATCCGGGCCATGCCCCTTATCCGGGAACGGCTGGTGTACCTTACGGAGGCCGCGCCCAAACTTGGCTACCTCTTTTCCGAGCCGGCCCTTCCCCCGGTGGAGGAGTTTATCCCCAAGAAGGCGGATCTGACCGCCGCCGTAGACCTGCTGCGCCGGGCGCGGGACCTGGTAACATCCCTGGCGGAGGCGGAAAGCGATGAGGATGCGGAGGTCCGCGTCAAGGAGTACGCCGAAGCAAACGGGGTAAAACTGGGGGACCTGCTTATGCCCCTGCGGGTGGCGATTACGGGGGCGCGGGTAAGCCCCCCCCTGTTCGGGAGTCTGCGCATCCTGGGGGCGGAAAAAGCCCTGGTCCGGACGGACCGGGCCCTGGCGGCGCTGACACGGCAGCCCGGTTAAGACTATGCTGTGCCCCACAGGAGGCCCATACATGGCAAGCCAAAAAACGGATTCAAAGACACGAATCGCCATTATAGGAACCGGCGGCATAGCCGGCGCCCACGTAACATCGTACCTGCGCATGGACGATGTTGAAGTAATCGGCGGCGCGGACATTGTGAAGGGGAAGGCGCGTAAATTCCTCGACACATTCAACCTTAAAACGGCAAAAGATTTTAACAGCGCCGCCGGCATGCTCGACGCCCTTAAACCCGACGCGGTGAGCGTCTGTACCTACAACTCAAGCCACGCCGAATGTGCCGTCGCGGCTCTTGAACACGGCTGTGATGTGCTCCTCGAAAAGCCCATGACCGTTACGCTGGACGAGGCCCTTGCCATCCGCCGGGCCGAGAAGAAATCCGGGAAGATACTCACTATCGGTTTTCAGCCCCGCTATGATGTACGGATGAAAAAAATCAAGGAAGTGATCCAAAGCGGGGCCCTGGGGAAGATCTACTACGTGCAGACCGGGGGCGGCCGTTTCCGGGGGATCCCCGGCGGCTCCTTCATCGAAAAACGCTACGCCGGCGTTGGCGCGCTGGCCGACATAGGCTGTTACGGCCTGGACATGGCCCTGAACGCCATTGGCTACCCCCGGCCCCTTACGGTGTCCGCCGCAGCCTACGACTACTTTGGCACGAATCCCAGGTACAACACACCGGAAGACGCCGCCCGTTTTTCCGTGGACGACTTCTGCGGCGCCTTTATCCGGCTGGAGGGGGGCATAACCCTGGACTTCCGCATGTCCTGGGCCATGCACATGGACAGCACCGGCGCCACCATATTCCTGGGTACCGAAGGGGGGCTCAAGGTGGAACCCGCCGGTCCCGGCCACCCCTGGGGCGGCGCCTGGGACGGAAGCTGTGGTCCGGTTACCCTGTTTCACGATTACCTGGGAACGCCCACCCACACGCCTATACCCCTGCCCGAACCCAAGGAAGACAACTTTTACCTTAAGTGCCGTTCCTTTGTGGACGCGGTACGGCGGCGGCTGCCCGCGCCCATTCCCTCGGACGAGATCATCTACAACCAGGCTATCATCGACGGCATTATCCGCTCGGCTGCCTGCGGCCGCGAGGTAAGCGTGGAATTCACGGAGTAGGGCCAGCGCAGTAGGGCGGACGGAGTAGGGCGGATTTACACCTTGTAAACCTTCATGGAACTTATCCGGTCCGCCTTGTTACCGTCCGGGATAACCTCGAGCGTTTTGGTCAGGATTGGCGGGAACCGGCAGATCGCCTTGTGGCCGACGCTGCGGCCCTCGTAGACGATGACCGGTTCCCCGTAGGAGTAGGGATGGGCCCGGATGATGAACTGTTCGATGGGCTCGTCAAAGGTCAGGTCCTCGGTCAACACCACATGATCGGCCAGGCAGGGGTTTTCGCTCCTGAACACGCAGGCGCCTGACTCCCGGACATATTCACCGGGGAGGGGTGCGGAAAAACGCCGCCGTATCTCCTCCCCAAACTCGCCAAGTCTGCGGGCGTCGGCATCGGGCAAAAGGCCCCGCCGATCCGGCCCGATGTTGATCAGCAGATTTGCCCCCCGGCCAACTGAGTAGTAGTAGATGCCCATCAGTTCCTCTACGCTTTTAACGGTATGCTCGTCATCGTCGCTGTAGAACCAGTTGTGGAGCCGCATCCTGAAATCGCACTCCACCGGCAGAAAACGCTTCTCCCCCAATGTATCCTTTACCTCGGTCCGCACCGAAAAATCCGTTGAGCCCACGCGGTTGATGTTGGGGCTGTGGGCGTAGCCCGACTCATTGCCTACCCAGCGGGTGTCGGGGTCCCACATGTTGAACAGCAGAATCCCCGGCTGGAGTTTTCTGATAACCGCGACAATCCGCTCCGTATCGTAGCGGTGATCCTCGGAGCCGCAGCCGTCGAACCACAGGTAGTCGATGGTCCCGTAGTTCCCCAGGAGTTCACTTACCTGGTTGATGAAATAATCGTCGTAGTCCTTTCCCGCCTTATCCTTAAAGCCGAATTCCGCCGGGGAGTAATACAGGCCGATCTTTAATCCGTGGTTACGGCAGGCGCGGGTAAATTCCCCTACCACATCGCCCTTGCCGTTCTTCCAGGGGGTATTCGCCACGGAGTACTCCGTATACCGGGACGGCCAGTTGGCAAAGCCGTCGTGGTGCTTGCATACCAGGATGGCATAACGCGCCCCCGCCGACTTGGAAACCGAAATCCACTGATCGCAGTCCAGGGAAACGGGGTTAAACCCCTCCAGGGGCATCTCCCGCATGTCCCAATCCTTGTGCCCCTGGTAAAAGGCGCGAATTCCGAAGTGAAAAAACACGCCGAATTCCCAATCCATAAAGGCCAGTTGTTTCGCCGCCGGCAGAGCCGCCGGCTGCGCCGCTGGTTGTATACCCATGATCCATCTCCTACGAACACAGTAACGCCGCTATCCCCTCAAACACCTCCGCCAGGTCCCCAAAATGCATAAGGGCCCGTGAATCCAGGGGGGTGGGCATGTTGTTGACGATGACGATCCTGCCCCCGTTTTGCAGCGTGTACAGGGGAAGGGAGGCGGCGGGGTTCACCGTAAGGCTTGTACCCAGGACCAGCATAAGGTCAGCGTCCTGGGCCTCCCCGGTGGCCTCCCGCAGGGCGTCCACGGGAAGACTTTCTCCAAAAAACGTAATGGCGGGCTTAAGCACCGCGCCGCAGGCGGAACAACGGGGAAGGCCCCCGGAACGTACAATGGCGGCCGCTTCCTCAAAGCCCATGCGGATTCCGGAACAGCGCAGGCAGTAGTGGATACGGGGGGAGCCGTGAACCTCGATCACACGGCGCGAACCTCCCTTTTGGTGCAGCAGGTCGATGTTTTGGGTGATAAGGGCCTTCAAAAAGCCCCGTTTTTCCAGATTCCCCAGGCACACATGGACCACTGAGGCTTCTTTCGCGTCCAGATTGTAGATAAATTCCCCGGCGTGGCGGTAGTAAAAGGCGGGATCTTCGTAAAAATACCCGATGTCGAATATCTTTTCCGCGTCCATATCGTTGTAAAGGCCGTCTTTCCCCCGGAAATCCCGAATTCCCGACAGCGTACTTACCCCGGCGCCGGTAAGGGCTACACAGTGCCTGGCCTCCACAATCGCCCTGAACAAATCCTCTATGCTGTTTTGCGCCCTGTCCATGATAACGCTGCCACCTCAGAGAATCGAACTCTAGACACGCAGATTTTCAGTCTGCTGCTCTACCAACTGAGCTAAGGTGGCGTCTTTTCTTCTACACTATAGACATACCCGCCATCATAACGGCGTCTATAAGCCAGCTACTTATTGATACCCAAAAGATTGATAAGTGTCAAGCGGTTTTGGGCTGTTTGGAGGGTAGTCGGACTACCTACCGGTAGTCGGACTACCTACCGGTAGTCTTCCCAGGCTTTTATTTCCAGGCCCTTGGCGCGCTGGTAGACCATGGCGTCGATGAACTCCCGCGCCACTTTGATGTTGGTAAAGAGGGGAATGTCGAAGTCGACGGCCATGCGCCGGATGATGTAGTCGTTCTTTAGTTCCGTTTCCCGGTTGTTTTTGGGAATGTTGATGATCATGTCGATTTCCCGGCGTTTAATGAAGCCGGCGATGTTGGGTTCGCGGGATTCCAGGGGCCAGTTGAGGGGTTTTATGGGGATGCCGTTGCCGGAGAGGAACTTTGCCGTGCCCCGCGAGCCGTAGAGTTCGTAGCCCATGTCCACAAGGATGCGGGCGGAATCCAGGAAGTTGAGTTTGTCTTCGATGGGTCCGGTGGAAAGGAGGATCCGTTTGGCGGGGAGCCGGTAGCCTACGGAGAGGAGGCTCTTGAGGAAGGCGTCCGAAAGGTCCCCGCCGATGCAGCCCACTTCCCCGGTGCTGGCCATTTCCACACCGCTTACGGGGTCCGCGCCGTGGAGCCGGGCAAAGCTGAACTGGGCGGCCTTGACGCCTACCCAGCGGAGGTCCAGCGCGGAGACGGGCGGGGGCGGGGCCGGTTCGTCCAGCATGGCCCTGACGGCAAGGTCTATCATGTTGACGCGGCTGATCTTGGAGCAGAACGGGAAGCTGCGGCTGGCCCTCAGGTTGCACTCGATAACCCGGACGCGGTTTCGCTGGGCCAGAAACTGGATGTTGAAGGGGCCGGTGATGTCCAGGGCCCGGGCGATCTCCTCGGAAATGGCGCGGATCTTCCGGATTGTCTCGATGTAGAGGCGCTGGGCCGGCAGTACGACGGTGGCGTCCCCGGAATGGACTCCGGCGTTCTCGATATGTTCGGTGATGGCGTGGAAGATGATCTCCCCCCGCCGGGCCACCGCGTCGATCTCTATTTCCTTCGCGTTTTCGATGAATTTGGAGATGACCACGGGGTGCTCCGCCGACACGTCCGCGGCCAGGCCCAGGAAACGTTCCAGGCTGGCATCGTCCCAGGCTATGTTCATTGCCGCGCCGGACAGGACATAGCTGGGGCGGATAAGCACGGGGTAGCCGGCATGGGCGGCGAATTCCCGTGCGGAGGGGAGGTCCGTAAGTTCCTTCCACTCAGGCTGTTCGATGTGGAGGCGGTCCAGGAGGGCGGAGAATTTGTTCCGGTCCTCCGCCATGTCGATGGACTGGGGGGTGGTGCCGTAGATCAGGGTTCCGGCGGCGTAGAGTTTGGTCGCCAGGTTGTTGGGGGTCTGGCCCCCCATTGAAAGGATGATCCCCTCCGGCTGTTCCCGTTCCCAGATGTCGAGGATCCGTTCCAGCGTAAGTTCCTCAAAGTAGAGGCGGTCGCACATGTCGTAATCGGTGGAAACGGTTTCCGGGTTACAGTTTACCATGATGGAGTAACGGCCAAGTTTGCGGGCGGTGTCCACCGCGTTGACGCAGCACCAGTCGAATTCAACGCTGCTGCCGATCCGGTAGGCCCCGGAGCCCAGGACCATGACTCCCCGGCCGGCGGGGGCAATGTCATCGGAGGCGCCGCTCCCCGGGCCGCAGGCGCCGTAGCTCATGTAGAGGTAGTTGGTTTTGGCGGGGTACTCCGCCGCCAGGGTGTCGATCTGCTTGACCGCGGGCCTGATTCGGTATTCTTCCCTCAGGGCGCGGATCTCCGCCTCCTCGAAGCCGCAGCACTCCCCAATCCGCCCGTCGGAAAACCCCAGGCGCTTTGCCTGGGCTAAGAGTTCCCGGCCGATAACCTGGGCGGGCCGCGGGTCCTGACACGCCGCGGAAGGGGGCCGGCCGGTGGCCGCGGCGGACCTAAGGGCCTTCTCCGTTTCCAGGACCCTGGCGATCCGGTACAGGTACCACCTGTCGATCTTTGTAAGCCGGTGGATCCTGTCCACGGTCCAGCCTTCCATAAGGGCCCGGTAGATGATGAAAACACGCCGGTCCGTGGGTTTTTGCAGGGCCTCTTTGATGTTGTTCAGTCCCTGGCCGCAGAGGGCGTCGTCCCCGGCCAATCCCGGCGCGCCGATGCCGGTCATCCGCAGGGCCTTTTGCAGGGCCTCCTCAAAATTCCGGCCTATGGACATGACCTCTCCCACGGATTTCATTTCCGATCCAAGCCGCAGGTCCACGTTTTTGAATTTACCCAGGTCCCAGCGGGGTACTTTTACCACACAGTAGTCAAGGGCCGGTTCAAAACACGCGGTGGTAACCCTGGTGATGCGGTTTTCGATCTCCGGCAGGGAGTAGCCCAGGGCCAGTTTTGCCGCCACAAAGGCCAGGGGGTAGCCGGTGGCCTTGCTGGCCAGGGCGGAACTGCGGGAGAGCCGGGCGTTCACCTCGATGATCCGGTAATCCTCCGATTGGCCGTCCAGGGCGTACTGGATGTTACATTCCCCCACGATCCCCAGGTGGCGGATCACCTCGATGGCGATTCTGCGCAGCTTGTGGTACTCCGAGTCCGTCAGGGTCTGGGAGGGGGCCACAACGATACTTTCGCCGGTGTGGATGCCCAGGGGGTCCATGTTTTCCATGTTGCAGACGGTAACGCAGTTGTCGCGGGCGTCCCGCACAACCTCGTACTCTATTTCCTTCCAGCCCCCCAGCCATTCCTCCACCAGCAGTTGGGGGGCGGCGCCGGTTTCGTTGATCCGGGAAAGGGCCCGGTCGCACCTCCGCCTTAGTTCCTCCTCGCCGCGGCAGAGCCCGGAGCCGGCCCCTCCCAGGGCGTAGGCCACCCGTACCATCACGGGAAAGCCGATCTCCCGCGCCGCCTGTACCGCCCCTTCGGTGGATGTAACGGCGATGCTGTGGGGGGTCAGGGCCCCGATCTCGTTGAGCCGCTTTACAAAGAGTTCCCGGTCTTCGGTATCCTCAATACTTTTTACCGGGGTTCCCAGAACCCGGACCCCGCACCGGGCCAGAGTCCCGTCCCGGTCCAGGGCCACCCCGCAGTTCAGGGCCGTCTGCCCCCCAAAGGAGAGGAGAAGGCCGTCGGGCCGCTCCTTTTCGATCACCCGGCGCACGTATTCGGGAGTCACCGGCAGAAAATAGGTGGCGTCGGCCATGCCCTCGCTGGTTTGGATGGTGGCGATGTTCGGGTTGATAAGGACCGTCTTGATCCCCTCCTCCCGCAGGGCCTTGAGGGCCTGGGAACCGGAATAGTCGAATTCCCCGGCCTGCCCGATCTTTAGGCCCCCCGAACCGAGGAGCAGGACCTTATGAACGGTGTCTTTTATCATGTTACTTCCTGTTGATACTTACACGACGTTGATATTTACACGACGTTGATATTTACACGACGCTGGTGATGATTTCGTCCCCATGGGCGCCTGTCAGTTCCCGCGAAGAACTCTGCCGCTCTGTGGCGGAGTTCTTCATTTCGGCGTGTACTATTCCCATGATTCGCTCTTATGCGCCCCTGTTAATGCCGGCCGTGTGCTTCTCTACCTCGTCCAGGAACCGGTCGATGAGGAACTCCGTGTCCCGGGGACCGGGGCAGCCTTCCGGGTGAAACTGGACGGCGGAGAAGGGGCCCCTGGTGGAGCGGATACCCTCCACGGTACCGTCGTTGGCGTTGGTAAACCAGGGTTCCCAGCCCTGGGGCAGGCTCTCCCCCCGCACCGCGTAGCCGTGGTTCTGGCTGGTGATATAGCAGCGGCCCGTTCCCGCCTCGATGCAGGGCTGGTTTTGCCCCCGGTGGCCGTAGGGCAGTTTGTAGGTGTCCCCCCCGGCGGCCAGGGCCATGATCTGGTTCCCCAGGCAGATGCCGAACACCGGTTTGTTACGGTCAAAGGCCCGGCGCAGGGCGGCGATGGTTTTGCCGCAGGCCTTGGGGTCCCCCGGACCGTTGGAGAGGAACAGGCCGTCGTACTCAATGCCGTTAAGGTCGTGGTTCCAGGGAAGGCGGATCACCGCCGCGTTGCGGGCCAGAAGGCAGCGGATGATGTTTGCCTTGGCCCCGCAGTCCACCAAGGCGATCCGGGTAAGGCCGGACAACCGCGCGCCGGTTTCGCCTTCCCCGCCGGGCAGGAAGGTTTGCACCGCCGGGTTGGATACCTCCGCCACGGGGTTTGGGATGGCCCCTGAGTCCAGCGTAATCTCCCGGCTCCCCTCCACCAGGATCTTCCCCCGCATTACCCCGTGTTCCCGCAGCCGTTCCGTTAAGGAGCGGGTGTCGATGCCGTAGATCCCCGGCACGTTGTTCCTGTCCAGCCAGGCGGAAAGTGTGGCCCCCGACGCGAAATGGCTGGGTTCCTCGCAGGCCTCGCTGACCACGAAACCCGACACCTGGACAACGGGGGATTCAAAGTGGAGGGGGATTCCCTGGCCGTCCAGAAAGGGTTCCCCGGTCTTTGGCTTCAGCGGGACCCCGTAGTTCCCTATCAGCGGGTAGGTGGAGACCAGGATCTGCCCCTTAAAGCTGGGGTCCGTCAGGGCCTGGGGGTAGCCCGTCATGCCGGTGGTAAACACCACTTCTCCCGCCTGGGAGCGGGGCTTGCCGAAGGACCGGCCGGCGTACTCCGAACCGTCCTCCAGTACCAGCTTTGCCTGTCTGTGCTGTTTTGCCATGACAACCTCTGGTCCCATCCTAGCCCCCGGGCGGAAAAACCGCAAGGGGTCTAAAAATGAGGAATTGGCCCCGCCTGTTTTCGCGGTTTTTCACTTGGCAGGGGCCCTAAAAGGCCGTTTTTGGGATTTTTTGTTCTTAAATTCCGTCTGGAAAGGTTCCCGCTTTCAAAATCTGAATTTTCTGCATAACCAGTCCGTAATGACTGCCGGGCGGGTTGACGTTTATCTCTGTTCCGTTCCAGCCTACGGCGAAGTTGCCGGAATACCACAGCCACATCGTTTCCCCGTCCTGACTGATATATTTCGACGGAATATTGACAAAATAAGCCTGCTCCCCGAAATTTTTCATGTAGCTGACGAGTTTCCATTCGCCGGTCAGCGAATCGGATTCCAGTATGTAGGTGTGCATTTTCGCGCAGGTAATTCCGCCATCGGTAACGCACATCAGATATTTCCCGATTGCGGCGTTGTAGGTAACGGTAACGCAGCCCATATTGTTGTTCCATTCCAGCAGGGGCTTGATTTGCGAAAAGTCGTTTGTCCACACGGCGTTTCCGGCGGCATCCTTTCCGGCGTAGAACTCCCACTTCGACGCGTCGTTGATGTTTTCGACCGATGGCGTAACCCGCAGCAGGTAGACGTTATCCCCCGTAATCCAGCTTGCGTTCCAGAAACGGGGTTTTGGATCGTCAACCTCGGCTCCGTGGGCAACCATATACGCTTTGCCGTCGGGAGAATGTTCCATGTTTTTGCCGAAATCCACAAAATGCGGAGACCCTATTCGTACGGGATAACCGTTCCAGCCGTTTTCACCGAACAGGGCCTTTTCGGGCGTATGTGGACAATCTTTCCACGAACGTCCCCTGTCGGTAGATATTCTAAAGCCGACAAACGGTCCCAGCCACGGCCAGTTGTATATCATGTTGCCGTATTTTGCGGCGCCCGAAGGTCCCAGACAGTAAGTTCCGTAATACCAGACGCCGTTGTGTACCAGGCTGCCGCAGGGGTATCTTCCTTCGTAGGGTTTCGGCGAGGCCGCCTTGGTTCCCAGACTGTAGATAACCAAATTTGACGGGTCGTCGCCTTCAATTACCGCCTGCCCTGTGGTGGCTGTTTCGCCCATACTCGAGCTTCTTTCCGTACTGCCGTCCAGGCGCCAGCATACCCCGTCGGTATAGGGTGAATACGACAAATTGTCGTCTCCCCAGGTTGGATACCATGTGTCGGCAAAATGAAACCCGCTTTTGATACCCAAAAATTTTACCTGACTGTACGCCTTCGACTGTATAAACGGGCAGTCGGCAGGTGTTTCCTTTTTCCAGACAAAAGGCTCAAACTGCTGTAGTTCGGGCTTCAGGGGTTCAACGGTAACATGGGCCCGCTGTGTTTCTTTGTCCCGGACTATTTTTACCGGTCCGCAAAACGAAGACGCGCCGGAATCAACCGGCGGGTATGCCAGGAACCTCATGGGTAACGACCTCCTTAATGACCTTACAAACTGCGAAGCGGCGTTAGCCGCAAGCAGCCCATTTATCGTGGTTTTTGCGACACAACGTGGAGCCAAAACCTACAAGCGCAACAGCCTACTAGCAGTTTGTCGCGCTTCGCGTGCAAAACCCCACAAAATCGCCTGCAAGGGCGATTTTCTACCCTGCAAACTGCGTAAGCACGCCGGATAATCGGGATTTTTTGCGGCATCAAGCGCAAAAAATCCACAAGTGCGACAGGCTGCTAGGCGTCCTTTCCGAAGTCGCTCTTAAAGCCCATGTTTTTTTCGATCAGGGCGGCGGTGGTTTTTGCCGCCCGTTTCGCGTCGGCCTGGGGTATGCCGCCGTCCTGGTTGAAGGATTTTTCAAAAAAAGTCTCCAGCGTCTGGTAGAGGTCCGGGTTGCTGTAGAACACAAAGGAGATGTTGAGTCCCGACGGTTTCATAATGGTGAAGGAGGAAAGGGATTCGATGGGTTTTTTCGCGACCATCATTTTGATCTGGGTTCTTGTGGTAAGAATTTCCAGCTCGCTGAAGCGGAGGGGGATCTTCTCGCCCGTATCCCGCAGGTAGGGCTCGATTCCCTTGTGGGAATAGGACGCGGGTTCTATGAGGATGTGCATCTTCTTTCCCTGGGACTGGAACGTGATACCGTGTCCCTCAAGATAAATTGCCTTTACGCCTGAATAGGATACGACTTCGTAGATGACGTACCCGGTATTGACGTTCACGAAAGACGAAACCACATAGGCGTTATCCTTGGGTAGTTTGTTCTGAGCGTAGGCATCAAAAAGATCCATTGCCTTGACTGCCATCGTGTTCTCCTAAAAAATATCTGACCAGTTCGTTACGCTTTGCGCGTAAAACCTTTTTTAGTGTAAGCCTTTTCCCCCCGATTCGCAACACGCACGCGGATAGCGGGACAACGGCGTTTACCAATGGAGCCAGTTCCAAAACCCGGGCGAGTTTTGGAACAGCCTCAATGGTCTGTTGAACTCCTCCACCGTCAAGTCCGCGCAGGCCCGGATGACCTGTGCGGCCGCAGTTACCTGGCCCTGGACAGGGTTACGGCGGCGGTGGTAACGATGTCGTCCACGGAGGCGCCGCGGGAGAGGTCGCTGATTGGTTTGGCGAAGCCCTGGAGGAAGGGGCCGTAGGCTTCCGCCCTGCCCAGGCGCTGCACGAGTTTGTAGCCGATGTTACCCGATCCAAGATCGGGGAAGATGAGCGTGTTTACCCTGCCGCGGACGGGGCTGTCCGGGGCCTTCTTGTCGGTTACCTGGGGCACAAGGGCGGCATCGGCCTGGAGTTCGCCGTCGAAAACAAAATCAACGCCGCGCCCCTTGAGGATGTCCACGGCCTTTTGTACTTTGGCCACGTTGTCGTGTTTCGCGGAACCCTTGGTGGAAAACGAGAGCAGGGCGGCTACGGGTTCCTGTCCCAGGAATTCGCGGCAGGAAAGGGCGGCACTTTGGGCTATGTCGGCAAGCTGTTCCGCCGTTGGGTCCGGCACTACCGCGCAGTCGCTGAAGATGAGGGAGCCCTGAGCGCCCCAGGACGGGTCCAGGCCGGTCATGACGAAACAGGAGGAGGCGGTTTTAAGGCCCGCTATGGTTCCGATGATGGCAAGTCCGGCCCGCAGTACATCGCCGGTGGTGTTCTCCGCCCCGGCTACGCTGGCGTCCGCGTCCCCCAGGCGGACCATCATGGCCCCCCAGCGCAGGGGTTCGATGATCTCGGTTCTGGCCTTTTCCGGGCTTATGGGGTCCAGCACCACCCCGCCCTTCGCCTTCTTGGCCTCCTCCCGCGCGTGGACCAGATCGTAATAGGATTGGGCGTACTGATCCAGATTGGGGGAGAGTTCCGGGTTTACGACCCCGACCCCCGTCAGGTCCACTCCCTCCGCGGCGGCGATGGCGTCGATTTCCGATTGCTTTCCGACAAGGGTTACCGACGCGGCAAGTTCCCCGTCAACGATGATCCGGGCCGCCTTGACGGTACGGGTATCGGTTCCTTCGGGCAGCACGAGTTTTTTTTGCGCCGATTTGGCCTTATTTTTCATGAGCCGTACAAAGTCCATAGAACCTCCTGTAGTCCTGCCCGCGGCGGGCAGGGGGTGCGGGCGCCTCTAAAAACTGAAGTTTTTAGACTCCACTAACCTGTATCTTAACCCCTGGGCAGGAGGGGGGCAAGGGCCGGCGCATATAAACCATGTTCTGGGGTCCTGTCAGGGGGAACATACCATACGGGGTATGGGTCCTCCCTTGTGCCCCGCTCCACAGCCGCCTACCCTGTTTTAGGCACAGTGTACTCGTGCCTATGCGCCGGCCCGTGCGGTTCCCCTGCCGCTACCCGACTTTTTGTATTCCCTGTCTTCCCTTCCCTGTCTTATTGCTTCCAATATTTCATTCATTGCAATATTGGTTTTTATTCTTTTAATATCTTCCAATGGCGATCTTAATTCTTTTTTGCTTTCATTCATGGAAATTAATTTAAATTTACCATCCTTCCTTGTGATAATTACTTCTTCTTTTAATGCAGCATTTAATACTGTAGAAAAATTTTGCCGAGCCTCTGAGTAATTAGTGCCTGTCCACAAAGTCGGTTACTTTGTGGACGCACTTTGCATTTGCTCCCGTTTTGTACCAAATCGGTGCGCAAAATGCCTGTTTTATGGTAGTCTGTCCATAATGTGTCTACATTATGGACAGACTCTAATTATCCGTGCCCTGCCCTCAGGCACGGACGGCGGAATTTGCACCCAGCGGCTGGCCGGTATCTCTATGGTTTGTTCAATGGTCATTTTGCGCCTCCGGAGGGGAACCTCGGCCTACGGCCCCGGTGG
Source organism: Treponema sp. (assembly GCA_031258225.1). Classification (GTDB taxonomy): domain Bacteria; phylum Spirochaetota; class Spirochaetia; order Treponematales; family Breznakiellaceae; genus JAISFT01. Next base: position 14,876 of record JAIRND010000029.1, read on the forward strand.
AGGTCCCCGGTACATTTTAAGTATAGCATACGAAAAAGGATGTTCCAATGAGCCGAAAGCTTGTTCTTATTCTTATACCGCTGTTATCCCTTATGGCCGTCTCCGGCCTTTTCTCCCAGGACTTCTCCATCCGGCCCAGGGGGTTTGCCTTTTTCCCCCTGGGAGAACCAAGCACGAGCCGCTATGCCACCGGGGGCGGCGGGGGCCTGGACCGGCGTTTGTTGAGGCATGGCCGGTTCTATGGTCAGAGGAAGTTAAACGTGAGGACTTTGGAACAGCCGCACCTGACACTTTGATAGGTGATAGCAAGCAATTACCGGAATATACTTTTGTATGTGAGGATTCTTCGAAGGGGAGGAAGTTAAAAGTGAGGACCTATGCATAAAACGATAGCGCTGCCTGTCATGCTGATTTTGACGGTCGCCTCCGCTTTCTCCCTGGACTTCAGCCTCAGACCCGGCGGCTTTGTGTTTATCCCCGCCGGAGAGGGCAATGAGGCGGCGGACGGCAATAAACGCTTCGACATTGGCGGCGGCGGGGAACTGGGCTTTGATCTCGACCTTGCGAGCATCTGGCCCAACCCGCTGGGCCTGG
>JAIRND010000073.1 GCA_031258225.1 Treponema sp.
GGCGTATGGTTTTTGTACGCCTGGTCAGAGGAGCGTGCCGCGCTGCGGCTGTTTTCCCTAAGCCGCATGAAAAACGCCGCCCTGACCAACGAGCGTTTTACGCTGCCCAAAGACTTTGATTACCAGGCGCACAATGACGGCAGCTTCTTTGGCGTATTTGCCGGTGAAAAAAAGCGTTTCAAGATCGCCTTTGACCCCTTTGCCGCAAAAGATATACAGGACAGGGTCTGGGCAAAAGACCAGAAAATATACGGGCAAAAAGACGGCGAAGAAATCATCATAGAGTTTACCAGCACCCAATACAACAAAGTTTTGTCTTGGGTACTTTCTTATGGCAGCGGGGCGTGGCCCCTTGAACCGCCCGAACTGGCGGAAGATTGGGAAACGCATGTCGTTGGGATGTACGAAATGGTAAACCAATAGGGGGCGGTATGGCGGGGCGTTATCATCACAAAAGGCGCGGGGCAATCATTTCAGGCGATGCCCGGTCAGTTAATTTCCGGGAAATCCACGCCGGAAACATTGCGCCTGCCACGCTGTACCGTAGCAGCCATCCTATACAGGACGGCAGGCAGGAGCCGGTAATCGCCGCGCTTGCGGCTAAATACCGGATTGCGGCGGTGATAAATCTAACCGATACTAATTCTGAACTGCAAAGCAAAGTGTTTGTTGCTCCCTGGTACAACCGGCTTTTTCTTGATAGCAAGGTTATCGCCCTGGGCATGGATTTTAGCGTCACCAGCGATAATTTCAGGCAAAAACTGAAAAAAGCGCTGCAATTTATCATTGAAACCGAAAGCCCGTATCTGATTCACTGCCATGCGGGTGTTGACCGAACCGGGTTTGTCTTGATAGTTTTGGAAGCCCTGATGGGAGCAGCGATTAAGGAAATAGCCAATGATTACCTGATGTCATTTAACAGCATATTTGAATCCAGTATCTACAGCTATGAAAACAAAACCAATTCGCTTGTTGTCATGCGGCTGTTGTCGGTGCTGGGCGGGGATTTGGCAATAACCGATCTCAATTTGCGGGCAACAGCGGAGCATTATGCGAAAGATACAATCGGATTATCCGATAAAGAAATTGACTTGCTGAAAATGAAATTATCAGGGGGGAAAATTCATGAAAACTAGTACGCAGTCATCATTCAACCTGTGAGTAGTTCAGTGTTATGACGCATGTGGTTCCAGTTCCGCCAGTACCTGTTCCAGGGCCTCCCGCAGGGCCCCGCATTCCGCGGCGCCGCGGTCCGCCAGGCCCGCATTGAGGGGGGCTTCCACCGCGGCGGCGGCGGCCCGGAGTTTTTCCGCGCCGATAAGGGCGGCGCTGCTTTTGAGGGTGTGGATCATCCGGTGGGCCGTCGCTATGTCCTCACCCCCGGCGGGGAGTTCCGCGAGCAGGCCGAAGAAGTCCCTGGCAAAGTTCCGGTTCCGCTCGTAAAAATCGCGGCGGAGTTTTTCGTAGAGTTCCCGGTTGCCCTCGGTCATGGCAAGTCCCGCGCCGTAGTCAATCGCGGGCGGCGGATCGGAATTCCCCGCTTCCCCGGGGGGGGCCTGGGGGGGCGGCGCGGCGCTGGCGGCGGTGAGGCGCCGTGAAAGGCAGTTCCAGAGTTCCTGGGAGGTAAAGGGTTTTCCCAGGTAGTCCACAATGCCGTACCGGTGGTAAATGTCCGTGTCCTGTGTCAGCACGTTGGCGGTTAGGGCGATGATGGGGCTTGGACAGCCAAGGCGCTTTATTTCAGACGAGGCTTCCAGGCCGTCCATCACGGGCATGTGAATATCCATAAAGACAAGATCGTAGGGCCGTCCGTTCTCCATGCTTGCGCGGACCGCCTCCAGACCGTCCAGCCCGTTTTCCCGTATGTCCACCTCAAGGCCAAGCCGCGTCAGGTGATCCCGGATAACATCCTGATTCATCGTGTTGTCTTCGCAGACCAGAATCCTCCCCGAAAACGTGGGACGGTGGAGCGCCGGCGGGGAACCCCCTTCCCGCTCGCGGTTCCCGATCTTCGTGCCGGAAAGTTCGAAATCAAGGGTAAAACTGAACTTGCTGCCGATCCCCGGCGCGCTTTCCACGCTCAGTTTTCCCCCCATCAGTTCCACAAGGTTCCGGCTGATCGGCAGCCCCAGGCCGGTTCCCCCGTATTTGCGGGTAGTGCTTCTGTCGGCCTGTTCAAAGGGAATGAAGATGTTCGCCATTTCCGCCGCGGTCATGCCTATCCCCGAATCTTTTACCTCGAAACGGAGCGATACCCTGTTGCCGGTGGTTTTTTCCGCCGTAACCATAAGTTTGACGGTGCCCACGTTGGTGAATTTAACGGCGTTGGACAAGAGGTTAAGGAGTACCTGCCGCAGCCTGGTGGGGTCCCCCAGAAGTTTGTATTCGATAAAAGGTTCGGAATAGATGTACAGGCCGATCCCCTTTTCCGCCGCCTTTCCGCTGATGGCGTTTTCGCAGGCGGCGATAAGATCGTGAAGTTCGAAGGGTATTTTTTCCAGCGTAACCTTTCCCGCCTCGATCTTTGAAATATCAAGAATATCGTTAAGGATACTGAGGAGGTCTTTGACGCTGTTCCGTATCTTTTCCAGATAGTCCCGTGTCTGGTCCCCCAGGCCGGTATTTTCCAGGGCAAGTTCCGCGAAGCCGATGATGCCGTTCATGGGGGTGCGGATCTCGTGGCTCATGTTGGCAAGGAAGGCGGTCTTCATATCGGAATGTTCCTTTGCCGTCCTCGCGGCCCGGCGCATTGCCCGGAAGGCAACGGAGATAAGCGCGCCGATAAGCAGCAGGGCCGTAATGGACATGAGGATTTGGATACGGGTCTGCCGCTTTATGGGAACAAGGATCGTGTCCTGATCCACGAGTGAAAAGAATTTCCAGGGCGCGGCGGGAATAGTTTGGCTGTTGCAGTAACGCCGCGTTCCGTCGGCGCCGGCAATGAAGATCGATTCGCCGCTTTCGGCGTCAAGCAGTCTCCGGTACGCGCCGCCGTAACTGTCGTGGATCGTCCGGTACCGGCCGTCTTCCGCCGGCATCATAAGGGGATCGGGGTGGACTATGATGATCCCCGACGGGACATCCACAAGGATGCCGAAGCCCTGGCCTTCGGCAATGGGGGTCTCGTTTACGACATTTTGGATGCTCTCAAGGTAAATATCGGCCCCTATTACCGCCAGTAGTTCTCCGTCTTTCATAATCGCCCGGGACACGGTAACACAGACGGCGCGGGAACTTGGGTCGGTGTAGGGGCTGCCGATAAAGATCTTCTGGGGATTTCCCGCGGCTCCCCGGTACCAGTCCCGTTCATCGGCGCGCAGACCTTCGGGGGCCTGCCAATCGCCGGGGAACCAGAACGTCCCGTCCGGATACCCCAGGTACATTTGGAAAAACGTCGTGTCGTCGTTTTGGTAGTGGGCCTCGATGATGGGCCGCAGTTCCCCTTCGCCGTAGGCCCCCATGATCCAGCCCAGGTCCCTGGCCGCCCCGTTCAGGTAGCCGATATGGCTTTCCAGCCAGCCGTTGATCCTGGAAACGGCCAGGGAACCTGAGTACTCAACCCTGCCCAGGGCCTGCATGGTAAGGGCATCGCTCGTAAAAATGGTCTGGGAGATGGCCGCTATCCCCAGCACCACGATACTGGCCCCCAGGGCCAGCACAATAAGTTTGAACCTGCCGTCTTCCGGCGCCGTACCGGGGAACGCGCTTTTTGTACGGGGCACCGTCCTATTCCTTGAACATGATCCGGTTCCGGCCGTTTTCCTTGGCGGTGTACAGGTACTTGTCCGCCTGCTGGATCAGTTCCATGTAGTCCCCGTCCATGCCGGGGATGATCGAACTGATCCCGATGCTGATGGTAATGGAGGTCGGTTTCCCTTCGGGGGTAAGGACTATTCCCCGTTCCACGTTCCGGCGGATGGATTCCGCCACCTTTGTCGCCCCCGCGATGTCGGTGTCGCCCAACAGCACGGCGAATTCCTCCCCGCCAAGCCGGGCCGCCATGTCCGACGGACGGTGCAGGTTGTCCATGAGGATTTTACCGATAAATTTGAGGAGCCGGTCTCCCTGGGGGTGGCCGTAGGTATCGTTGTAATTTTTGAATTTATCCACGTCCATCATCAGGATGCTTATGTGGGATTTGTGCCGGCAGGCGCGCCGCCACTCCTCCTTGATCCGCATGTCAAAAAAACGCCGGTTGGGAATGTCCGTAAGGGCATCGATCATCCCCAGCCGCTCGATGGTATGGATGTGCTTGATCAGGTCAAGTTGTATCCGCACGCGGGCGGTAACAATGGCGCTGTGGAACGGCCGGGTAAGGTAGTCCACCGCCCCCAGCCGCAGTCCCCTTTCCTCATCCTCCAGGCTGGCGTTGCTGGTCAGGAGGATTACCGGAATATCCCGCGTTTCGTCCGTTTCCTTTAGCGTTGACAGGAGTTCAAAGCTGTCTATGCCGTCCAGCCACAGATCCAGAAGGACAAGGTCAGGCTTGCGCTCAAGGATCGTGTTGACAATATCGTTGCTGCCGGAACTGAATTCCAGGTGGTGTTCGGTTTGAAGTATTCTGCCCAGGTCCTCACGGTTCGATTTTTCGTCTGTTACTACCAGAATACCAGATTGGCTCTGATCTTCCATACTCACGTGCCCTCCGAATCGCGCGGCAGTCCGCGTAAACTTTAGTATAATATTTCCCGGCGCGGATGTAAACGCGCCGCCGCCCTGCGTGTTGTACAAGGGGGAATTTGGGGGTATACTGCCCCGCAGGGGTAAATTCATGAAGAAAATCGCGTTTATCGGGGCCGGAAGTTTCGGTTTTACCAGAACACTGGTAAGGGATATTTTGACCTTCGACGCCTTTAAGGACGCCGTTATCGCCCTTATGGATGTGGACGAGGACCGGCTTGGGTATATAACCAGGGCGGTTGAGAAGATCGTCAAGGCCGGGAATTACGGCGCCAGGGTTGTTTCCACCCGGAACCGGAAAGAGGCCCTGGAGGGCGCCGACGGGGTACTCTGTACCATCCTGAACGGTGATGTCGATGTCTGGCGTTACGATATTGAAATTCCCAGGGAATACGGGGTGGATATTAACGTTGGCGATACCAGGGGACCCGCCGGTATTTTCCGGGCCCTGCGAACCATCCCCGTGATGATTGATATTTGCGGGGATATTGCCGCCTGCTGTCCGGGCGCCACGTTTCTTAACTACACCAATCCCATGGCCATGCTCTGCCGGGCTATGCAGAGTCAGTTTCCGGCCCTGAGAATTTCCGGCCTCTGCCACAGTGTACAGGGCACCGCGGAGATGCTTGCCCGCTGGATAGGCGCGGATTACGGCGATATCAGCTTTACCTGCGCCGGCATCAACCACCAGGCCTTCTACCTTGACTACCGCTGGAAGGGCAGGGACGCCTATCCCCTTATCCGGGAGGCCATGAAGGACCCCGTAATATACAACGAGGAGCAGGTACGGAACGAGATGTTCCTGCTGCTGGATTACTACCCAACCGAGTCTTCGGGCCATAACTCCGAGTACAACGCGTGGTTTAGAAAACGGCCCGACCTTATCGAAAAGTTTTGTACCCACGGGACAGGGTGGAACCCCGGCGTTTACGCGTACATTCTGAACGAGTATCAGAAGCGCAAGGGAACCTGGCGGAACGATATTGAAACCTGGCTTAACGACCCGAATATCGATCTTAAGCGCGGGCACGAGTACGCCGCCTACATCTTCAACGCCATTTTCGGCGACGCCGCTAATGGCGACGCCGCTAACGGCAGGAGCCTGTACAAGTTCAACGGCAATGTGCTGAACCGGGGGCTTATCGACAACCTGCCCCAGGGGGCCTGCGTGGAGGTGCCGATTCTGGCCTCCGCCCACGGCCTTGAGGCGGTTAGAATCGGGAAACTCCCCGATCAGTTGGCCGCCCTGGTGCATACCTCGTCCATCTGCGAGGAACTGGCCGTTGAAGGTTCCCTGCAAGGCGACCCCCGGAAGGTCTACCAGGCTGTCGCCTTTGATCCCCTTAGCTCCGCGGTCCTGGGTATCCAGGAGATCAAAGAGATGACCGCCAGGATGTTCCGGCAGAACAGGGAGTACCTGCCCCAGTTTTCATCGATTTCGCTGGACTAGCAGTTTGTCGCGCTTCGCGCGTAAAACCCAAAAAATCGCCGAATAGGTACCACCTATGAGGCGATTTTACCTTACAAACTGCGTAAGCAGCCCAATTATCGTGGTTTTTGCGACACAAC
>JAIRND010000129.1 GCA_031258225.1 Treponema sp.
GGATTCTACAAGCGGTTTCCCGCCGGGCTATCCCCGCCCCTGCCGGGAGGCGGTAGAGGGTTACGTTCAGGGCGTATCAAACTGAACGACTCACAGTTTGAATGATGACTGCGTACTAGGCGCGATTCACATGGGTTCGCGCCGGCCCTGGCGGGCTTCTTGTCAACGGCGGAGAATCCGGGTTACAGTAGGAGTATGTTGGAAAAAATTATAAAAGTCATTTTTGGGTCCCAGCACGAACGTGATCTGAAAAAACTTTTACCGATACTTCACGCGGTGAACGAGAAGGAGGCCTGGGCCGCGGCCCTGGGGCCGGAGGAATTTCCCGGGATGACCGCGGCGTTTCGGGAGCGGTACCAAAACGGGGAGAGCCTGGACAGCCTGCTGCCGGAGGCCTTCGCCCTGGCCAGGGAGGCCGCGCGGCGCTGTCTGGGGGAGCGGCCCTACGATGTGCAGGTCCTGGGGTCCATCGTGCTGCACCTGGGAAAGATCGTGGAGATGAAGACCGGCGAGGGAAAGACGCTGATAAGCGTGGCGGCGGTCTACCTGAACTCCATTCCGGGCAAGGGCATCCACATCGTTACGGTGAACGATTACCTCGCGGACCGGGACGCCGCCTGGATGCGGCCCGTCTTCAACTACCTGGGCCTTTCGGTGGGAACGATTCTGTCCGACATGGACAACGAACGGCGCAAGGAAAACTACGGCCGGGATGTTACCTACGGCACCAACAACGAATTCGGCTTTGACTACCTGCGGGACAACATGTGCCGGAATCTGGACAGCCGGGTCCAGCGGGGGCACCACTTCTGCGTGGTGGACGAGATCGACTCCATCCTGATCGATGAGGCCCGGACCCCTCTGATCATCTCCGGCGCGGCGGAGGACGACACCTACAAATTCGCCGAGGTGGACCGGCTTATCTCCTCCCTGGAGGAGATAAAGAAAAAAGAAAACGGCGAATACCCCGACGAGACCCAGGGCGAGGAAGTGATAGGGGACTACAAACTCAACGAAAAAAACAAGTCCGTGTCGTTCAGCAACGCCGGCCTTGCCGCCATCGAGGCGGCGCTGCAGAAGCGGGGCCTTATCAAGGGCGCGGTCGTGGACGAGGGGAACTTTGAGTTTATCCACTACTTTACCCAGGCGCTGCGGGCCCACAAACTGTTCCACATCGACGTGGACTACGTGGTCCAGGACGGGCTGGTACAGATTGTGGATGAGTTTACGGGGCGGATTCTCCACGGCCGCCGTTACTCCGACGGGCTCCACCAGGCCATAGAGGCCAAGGAACGGATCAAAATTGCCCAGCGGAACCGGACCCTGGCGACGATCACCTTTCAAAATTACTTTAGGCTGTATGAAAAAATATCCGGTATGACCGGCACGGCCGATACCGAGGCGGTGGAGTTCGGGAAAATATACAACCTTGACGTGGTGGTAATCCCCACCAACCTGCCGGTGGCACGCCGGGACGAAGACGACGTGGTGTACCTGAACGAACAGGAAAAGTACGAGGCCCTCTGCGATGAGATTGCGGCCGCCCACAAGAAGGGCCAGCCCATGCTGGTGGGCACGGTCTCCATCGAAAAGTCCGAGAAACTGTCCCAACTGCTGACCCGCAGGGGACTGCGCCACGAGGTGTTGAACGCGAAGAACCACGCCAGGGAGGCGCTGATCATCGCCGAGGCCGGGGCCAAGGGGGCGGTAACGATTGCCACCAACATGGCCGGCCGGGGAACGGATATTAAGCTGGGCGGAAACCCGGACTACCGGGCCCGCAAGCGGACGGGGACCAACGCAAGCCCCGAAGAATACGCGGCGGTCTACCGGGAGGAGTACGAGAAGTGGCGGGCCGACTACGGGGAAGTAAAGGCCCTGGGGGGCCTCTACGTTATCGGGACTGAACGGCATGAAAGCCGGCGTATCTACAACCATCTCCGGGGGCGTTCCGGGCGGCAGGGGGATCCGGGAAGGTCCAAGTTCTTCATCTCGATGGACGATGAGTTGATGCGTCTGTTTGGCGGGGAGCGGATCAAGGGGCTTATGGCGCGGATCGGTATGCGGGGCGGGGAGCCCATCTACCATCCGCTGCTGAACCGCAGCATCGAAAACGCCCAGAAAAAGGTGGAGGAGCGGAATTTCGAGATACGCAAGCACCTCCTGGAATACGACGACGTGCTAAACCAGCAGCGTAAATTTATCTACGAACAGCGGGACGCGATTCTGACGGACACGAATCTGAAAGCGCGGGTCAACGGCGCCACCGCGGACATGCTGGCGGACATGATCGGCGAATTCAAGGAAAGTTCCCGGCGGAACGGGGGGGCGGCGGCCCTCACCGGGCTCTCCGAATCCCTGCGGACGAAATTCAACTACGTTCTGAAAGGCGAGACGCTGGATATCAAAAACCCGGAAGCCCTGGAAGCGGCCATCCGGCGCGATCTGGAACAGGACCTGGAAGAAAAAGAGGCCCTGATCACGGCGCCGTATTTGAACCTGTTTATCCGGGACCAGTACCTGGCCGCCATTGACCGCAAGTGGCTGGACCATCTGGAAAACATGGAGGCCCTGCGGGAGGCGGTGTACCTGCGCAGTTACGCGCAGAAGAACCCCCTTACCGAGTACAAGGTCGAGGGTTTTCAGATCTTTGAAACGATGATTGGCGATATCCGCCAGGAGATCGCCGGCCGGCTCCACCTGGTGCGTATTCAGACCGCCGGTGAGCGGGAAGGCGCGCCGGGCGGTCCCCGCCAGGTCCGGACCAGCGCCACCCACGGCAGCATGGGGGCCTTTAGCGGCGTAGCGGGGCGCCCCCAGGCCGGGGGACGGCCCCAGGGGGAAGTGGTTACGGTGGTCCGCAGCTACCCCAAGGTAGGCCGTAACGACCCCTGTCCCTGCGGTTCCGGGAAAAAGTACAAACACTGCCACGGGCGTTAGCGGGTTGCCGCGCATCGCGCGTGAAACCTCCAAAAATCGCCTGTAAGGAAATTTTTTGGCGATCATGGCTTGTGAAACTCCACGGAACCAGGTATAATCATCCCGACCGTTGAACAAACCACCGGTATAGTCGGTTTTTTCGATTGTTAATCGGGGAATCCGGACTTTGACAAGCGGAACGCGGAAAATTTCCGGCAAAATCAGGGTCAACGCCGTGGTTTGGAGTTCACTGCAAAATGAAGGAGCCGATATGAAAAACAGGTATGGTCTCGCATTGCTGCTTACGGGGATTCTGGTATTCTGGAGTTGTAAAAGTACCGGAACCGTTACCGAAGTTCCTCCGCCCGCGCCGTCCCCGACAACCCCCGAAGCCCAGCCTCAACCCCCAGTGGGGCCGGATCAGGCGGCCGTAAACGCCCTGAACACGGCTATCGCCCGTGCGGAAAAGGAACGGAAGCTGGCGGAGGATTTTAAATCCCCCTCCTATTTCCCCGCCGAGTGGGGGACCGCGGAGGGTGAGTACAGGTCTATCACCGTTGATAGAACCAGTACCGCAACGGTCCAGGCCGCGGAGCGCCGGTATAACGCCGTCGCGGATACCTACCACGCCCTTTTCCAGAAAACCGTCCCCCTCTATGCCGCCGATATCGAGGACGAGGGCCTCAAGGCACGGGACGCGGCTATCGCCGCGGGAATAGAGGAGTACGTCCCCGAATACCTTGATATCGCGGACGACACGGCCCTGAGCGCGGAAAGCGCCTACTTTGCGGAAGATTACTACAAGGCCCAGGCGGACGCGCTGGAGGCCCTGGACCGGTATCGCTCCCTTACAACCGGTCTGGAAGCGTACCACATCCGGGAACAAATCGAACAGCGGAACGCCACCGGGTTTGACCAGACGAACTTCGACCGCGCCGACCAGATCCTCCTTGCCGCGGCCGCCTCCTACGAGGGAGAAGCGGTCAAGGACGCCCTTGCCGGAGCCGGGGAATCAAAGACCATCTACGACACCATACTTAAGGCGGCCACACGCTAAGGTAAGGCTGGCGCCCAATACGGGTGCCAGCCCCCATGCGCGTTTACTTTTGTTAGCGAGGGCTTTTTTCTTGATCGTTGTATCAGGCCACGATGGTGGTTATCGTGGGTATAAGGGCCGGTTGAACAAACAACGTAAGTTGATCTGGGGAGCGGCAGGCCGCGGCGGCCACTTGACCGAAGCCGTGCGCCATAAAACCGGGTCTTAGCCCGATTTTATGGTACACGGCGAGCGTGGCCGTTGAC
>JAIRND010000130.1 GCA_031258225.1 Treponema sp.
CTAGTTTACGATTGACGGACCGGGGGGGGGGTGGGGGGGCATCGTGGTAGTGTTCCGTTCTTCCTTGTCCCGCGTGGGCATACTACTCCACCTTTTCTTATTCTTTCTTAATCAATCTAAGAAAGAAGTTAACCCCTTATGGGAGACTAACGTAAGCTATCTTAGTCAGAGTACCACGGAACGGCCGGCCTTGTCAACAGAAAAAGCGGTTTTTTTATAAAAAAACCATCGCCCACCGGCTGGGGACTGGACAGGGAACACCGGGACCGGCGATAAAGAAGCTATGGCGAATTACCGTATACCTGAGCCCCGCGTTACGCGGTTCGCGCCCCCGGTGTATCACTGCCGGCGGGCACAAGGTCCCCTGATACTGGACGGAAGCCTGGATAAGGCCGTTTGGAACGACGCGCCCTGGACAGAAGATTTTAGGGACATCGAGGGAGACGGGAAACCGGCGCCCCGTTTTCAAACCAGGGCAAAGGCCCTCTGGGACGACGGGGCCCTGTACATCGGCGCGGAACTGCGGGGAACCGAAATTTGGGGGCACGTTACCCGGCGCGACGCGGTTATCTTCCGGGATAACGACTTTGAGATCTTTATCGACCCCGATTCGGATACCCACGTCTACGCCGAATTCGAAATAAACGTCCTTAACACGGTCTGGGACCTGCTGTTGACCAAGCCCTACCGGGACGGGGGCCGGCCCATCAACAGTTTCGACATCAAGGGCCTGGAAACCAGGGTGGCGGTGGAGGGGGAGATAAACAATCCCCGCGCGGACAACCGGCGCTGGACTGTGGAGGTCAAAATGCCCTTTGAGAGCCTCCTTGAGTGCCGCGGCCAGGACGCCGCGCCGCCTGAGCCGGGGGACTTCTGGCGGGTGAATTTTTCCCGCGTGCAGTGGCCGGTGGACCGTACCGGGACGGGCTACGAGAAGAGGATAAACCCCGCCACGGGGAAGCCCTTCCCCGAAGACAACTGGGTATGGGCCCCCACGGGGCTTGTCAACATCCACTACCCCGAACTGTGGGGTTTCCTGTTTTTCTGCCGGGGGGATGAGACCTTCGACATTCCCCCGGACGAGTACCTGAAATGGGATCTGCGCCGGGTTTACTACCGGGAACACGCGATCTTTGACGAAACCGGCGCGTTTTCCCCGGATCTGGAGGCGGAGGGGATAGACATTGAGGCGGGCGGCCGCGATTTTACGCTGTCCTGTCCCTCGTCCGACGGGAAAAGCCGGCTTCTTCTGCGCCGCGACGGTCTTGTCGAGCGGGTATACCGGTAGAACGCCGCCCGGTATACTCGGTTGTATGAGTAAGGCAAAATTTTCCGCTCTCGAACTTATGGAAACGGCGCCGGTGGGGTCCAGCATCATCAGGCTGGCCCTGCCCATGATGCTGGGGATGATAGCCCAGATGGTGTACAACATGACCGATACCTTTTTTATCGGCCAGACCGGGGATCCCAACATGGTGGCGGGTATCTCCCTTACAATGCCCCTTTTTATGATCTCCCAGGGCTTCGGAAACATATTCGCCGTCGGCGCCTCAAGCTATATTTCCAGGGTGCTGGGGGCGAAAAACCTCGCGGAGGCGAAACACACCAACGCGGTTTCGTTTTATACGACGATTGTGTTCGGCCTTGTTATCACCGTCGCGCTGTTCATATTCAAAACGCCGATTTTGAAACTTGTCGGCACCAGCGATGTTACGTTCCGTTACGCGGACGATTACTTTTCGATCATCTCCGCGTTTATCCTGTTCGCCATCGTGAATATCGCCCTTTCGGGCCAGATACGCAGCGAGGGGGCCACGAACAAGGCGATGAACGGCATGCTCCTTGGGATCGTACTCAACATCGTTCTGGACCCCGTGTTCATTCTCTGGTTCGGCTGGGGAGTAGCCGGCGCCGCCTGGGCGACGATTATCGGTATTATCGCCTCGGTCGTCTACTTTGTGGCCCACTTTCTGTCAAAGAAGACGATGCTTTCCATACGGCCCGCCGACTTTAAGCCCAACCGAATCATGTACGCGGAAACGTTGAAGATCGGCATCCCCGCGGCCCTGTCCCACATTGTTATGACCGCGTCGGCGATATTTACCAACCGTGTGGCCGCCGCCTACGGTGATTTTGTCGTGGCCGGAAGCGGAGTTACGATGCGGGTGGCCAGTATTTGCTTTACGCTGGTCATGGCCCTGGCGATGGGCTACCAGCCCTTCGCGGGCTACAACTACGGCGCGAAGAACTTCGGGCGGCTGCGCGGCGGACTTAGGATCACGATGATCTACACCACCGTACTCTGCTGTTTCTTTACCGTCTTTTTCGCCTTTTTTGGGAAATTCCTTGTGTACGTGTTTATCCGGGACGCGCCGACCGTTCAGGCGGGAACCAAACTGCTCCACGCCTTCCTCTGGGGGCTTCCATTTCTGGGTATCCAGATGACCTTTATGGTAACGTACCAGGCCCTGGGTAAACCCATGCTGGCCACCATTGTTACGATGGGGAGGCAGTGCCTGGTGTACCTGCCCCTCCTGTTCGTCCTTAACCGTCTGTGGCAGTTCAACGGGTATATCTATTCCCAGCCCATCGCCGACATTATCACCACCGCCATAGCCGCGGCCCTGAGTTCCTTTGTCTTTAAGGAGATCCGCGGGGATCCGGTCCCCTTGCCCAGGGCCAGCGCGTAGACAGGAACCGCGCGGGGGTCTATAGTTTTGGTTGTGCCGTCCGGACAGGGGATCGGCGCCGCAAGGAGTGTATATGTCCCGTTTCCTTAACGTTTTAGTGTTCTTTGGCGCCGTTTCCGTCCTGTACGGGCAGAATTCGCCGGACTTCCTGCCCCAACTTGACGCGACCGTTAAAACCCTGGGCGCCGAGGTGAACAAACGCCTCATCGCGGAACAGGCCCGGCAGGTCGGCATCGGCCAATGGACCTACCGGGATACGGTTCCGCCCCTGGGCGACTACTGGCAGGCCCAGCTTCTGGAGGAACTGATCAACACTACCGGCCGTTCCTATCAGATCGTCTCCGGTCCCCAGGCGGGCGTGGAATGGACCCTTGCCGGTGAAATTATCGAGGTGGGCGGTACAATACGAGTGTATACCCGTTTCCTCCGGGCCGGTAATTCAATCGCGGCAATTCTCCATTCGGATTTTCAACGGGACGAGTATTTTATCGATCTTCTGGGGATCCCCTCAAGCGGGGATTCCTACTCCCCGGCGGCGCGGGACGCCTACGAGCCGGACAGCCGCGACAACGCCGTTTCCGTAACGATAGGCGCCGGAGAGGACGCGCCGTACATCAACCGGACCCTGCACAACGAGAACGATGAGGATTTCTTCCTGCTCGCGCCGGACAGGGACGGGACGTTGACCATGGAGACCAGGGGGGACATTGATACCGTTATGGAATTGTACGAGGCGGGCAGCCGGAACCAGATCACCGAGGACGACGACGGCGGGGACGGGAACAACGCCCGGATCCGGCAGACCGTCCGCGCGGGCGCCCGCTATGTGGTCAAGGTACGGGGTTATGGCAGCACGACGGGGACCTACGGGTTTCACGCCTACCTTCTCGAGCAGGTCCAGCTTGGGCCCGACGAGTTTGAGGACGACAACGAATTCAACGCCGCCAGGGACATAAGCGTTGGAACGCCGCAGGAACACACCTTCCATTCCGGCGGCGACGTTGACTGGGTAAAGTTCCGCGTAAGCCGCGGCCGGTACACCATTCGGACACGGGGCGTCCGCTCGACCCGCCTTGATACCTACATCGAGTTGTACGATTCCGACTACAATTCCATTGACGAGGACGACGACGGGGGCGATGATCTGGATTCCCGCTTGTCCGTCCAGCTTCAGGCCGGAACCTACTACCTAAAGGTGGAATGTCTTAATGACGAACCCGATCAGCCCTACACGATCAGGGTGGACGCCGAATAGGCCCCGGTCCCTTTGGCCGGCGGCGGTCCGATGATTAGCGGTGGTCTATCGCCAGGACCAGGGCGGTTATCGCCCTGCGGTTATCGGTTTCGGCGCTAAAGGCCGCGTCCTTTTCGCTGTAGGACACCCCGGTAAGAAGGTTCTTCCCCACCGCCTGGGCAAGCCGTTCCTCGATGCCGCCTTGGGCGTTTTCAAAGCCGCGCATGATGGCCCGTATATTCAGCGTCTGTTTGGCGTACAGCACGACCAGGTACTCCACGCCGGCTTCGGAATCCAGCATGAGGGTTTTATTGTTGCCGGGCAGGGTTATTACGCTGTCGCTGTAATTGAGGAGCGGCGAAAGGCCGCCCTGGGGGAACAACAGCACGGGGCTGTAAAAATCTCCCGCGTCGGCATCCGTGTCCCCGTCCGTGGACCGGGATGCCGCGAACGCGTACACGTAGGCGCTTTTACTTGAGCCGACGGTGAAGCTGAACTGGGTCCCCTTTCCCAACACCTCTGCGCTCTGGTAAAAACCGGGGGACGCGGCCGCCAGGGGCGCCGTTACGCGCCGGGAGCCGTCCAGAATCTCCAGAGTGGCAAAACCGGCAAACTCCACCGTATCGGTGTAGGCCGCCAGGTTCTCGACCAGCTCGTAACTTTCCATGACGAAATCGATGAACACCTGGTAGGGAATCCAGATAAAACCGGCGTTCCCCCACTTTCTTCCCCAACTGTTAAGCACTTCAAAGGCGCCGCCGTCTTTTTTATCGTCATAACCCACAACGCACATGGCATGCCCCCCGTAATAGACGCCGGGATTTTCCCGTGGGCGCCATATACCCCGCGCCTCCCAAAAGGAGTCAGGGGTATTCATGCCGATGATCACGGGTTTCCCTTCCACAAGGCTTTTCTTCACCAGTCTTGTTACCAGGCCCGGCTTGCCCTGTTCCTCCCGTGAAAACAGCGTTACGTAATCGGCGATGGGGTATTTCCTGCTCCCGTTGTACGATGAAACCTGGACCAGGTGGAAATCCGTTGAACGCTCGGCGTCCAGCATCTTCACGGCCCCGGACTCCCTCATCAAGTCCAGAGCCCAGGATATCTGGGCCCCCTGCAGACAGCCGGGATCGTCGGGCCTGATTCTGCGGTAGACGTAGACCGGGGAAAAGGCGTTCCGTGTGGTCTCCACGATGTTCATCCGGTTAAGGGCGACGGACTCCGAAATGGTCCGCGCCCCGTAAGCCGAGGCCCAGGCCACGCAGGTCCCGTAATCGGCCTGGTCGCCGGGCTGCGGCGCGTACTGTTTAAGGGAAAAGGTTTCCGGCAGGTCCTCGTAGGCCCGTGTCGCCAGGGTGGCCTTGCGCGGCAGGGCGTTGTAGGCTTCCTCGTCAAGAATGGCCCCCAGGGGGTAGCGGCCTTCCTCCTGGGAATACAGGGCCGCGGCGATGAGAAGCGGCAGGACAAGGGCCGCGAAGATACGTTTTACCAGGCTCATGCTGTTACCTCATCCTGTTACGATAAGGCCTCCGCCCGGTAAAGATCAACAACGCCAGGATAAACGCATAGGAAATAGATAAAAGGGTCATACTTCGCATAACTCGGCAGCTTCGCTGCCGCGGACTGTATGCGCTTCGCCGCCGGTAGGCGGATCGGGCTACAACCGGAACGTTGAATACCCGCATGGTGTCCCCCTTGGCAGGGCAGCTTGACACGGCCGCGCGGACAGCGCATAGTAGTGTCCATGAAGAAAGCGGCGTATTCCGGTTTCCCGGTGCTGATACTGGTTTTTTTTGTTATCGGGTGTCAAATGGGTGAGGATCCGGATACCTGGACCGATCTAACGTCGTTGGATCAGATAAATGGGACATGCAACAGTTCATATAGTCAAACCTATACCATCAGGGAAATTATTGAAGCCCAGGGGGACGACTGGAACGATGGGTTGGCCGCGAGATTTGGAGACATGAAGGCAACGGTCAGTATTGACCTTACCATTACCTTTAACGGAAACGCGGCCACTCAAACCGTAACAATGCAAGTGGCGCAGGTATTTTCCGGCGGAAGGATAGATAACGAATGGCCGAATATCAAGAAGGGGTATTCAGAACCGGTTATTGTCAATGATGAGCATCACTCCGTATCAATGGCCCGGGAGGCCACACACCCGCTTGCTATAAGTGATTTGGCGGGCACTCAAATCAACCAGCATGGAACAAAATTAAAAATTCCACCGGAAACACAACGGGGCCTGATCCGGAAATTCTGGGACCTGTTATTCGCGAATCCGGTTTAATAGTTTGATTTGACTAATGATGCGGTTAACAACCACGAACTTTTATATCCAAGGTGGCGCTGGTGTTCGTGTGGTCGTGGTTGAATTTGTTCTGGTTATGTAACCAGGCGATGCAGACATGATTGTGCAGACATGATTGCTCCTTGATATGGTGATCCTAAGCGACGAATGCAAGGCGGAATTGAAACGGCGGAAAGAGGGGCAAAATCCGGTCGTGTTGAATACGAAATTAAACGAAGCGGTTGACAGGCTCTTGAAACTAAACCGTGAAAAGGCAAGTCTGAAACAGACCTCCGGTCAGGAGGCAGATCAGCGTAACCCATTTCTCCCGCAATAATCTCAAGGTCCAGTGCTCGTATCCCTCAGGTACCGGTGAACAGGCCAGCAATATAAGCCGCGCCTCATCTTCCCCCTGGATGGCCCGGGGACGGTGCCCGTGCGGCCTCCCT
>JAIRND010000051.1 GCA_031258225.1 Treponema sp.
CCGCCGGAACGCATCAGCGCCTCGTGGGAGCCGTCTTCGGCGATCTTCCCCCGGGCAAACACGATGATGCGTCCGGCCAGGGCCGCCACGCTGATGCGGTGGGTAACAAAGATAACCGTCTTGTCCGCCGCCAGGACGATGTACTGCCGGAACACCTCCGTTTCCGCCAGGGGGTCAAGGTTGCTGGTCGGCTCGTCGAGGATGATGAAATCGCGGCCCCGGTAGGCCGTCCGGGCAATGGCCAGCTTCTGCCACTGGCCGCCGGAAAGGTCCGCGCCGCCAATATCCTTGCCCAAAAGCGCGTCCTTTTCCACATCATGAAGGCCGGCAAATTCCAGCGCCCTGTCGATGGCCGCCTCGTCCCGGGGCCTGGCGGTATCGCCAAGAAACACGTTGTCCCCAACGGTAAAGGTGTTGTACCGGGCGGGCTCCTGGGTAACCGCGCCCAGGCTGTCGTAGCGGGACGAAGCGTTAAGGCTCTCCACCGGAACGCCGTTTATCAGCAGTTCCCCCGCGGACGGGGCAAGGAGGCCGGTAATAAGTTTAACAAAGGTGGTCTTCCCCATGCCGTTCTCCCCCACCAGGGCGACTTTCTCGCCTTGTTCGATGCGCAGATCCACGCCGTCCAGCACGTAGCGTCCGGTCAGGGGATAGCGGTATTTCAGATTCTTTGCCTCCAGCGCGGAGAAGGCGCCGCAGTCCTGGCCGGTAACGGCCTTGCCGGTAACGGCCTTGCCGGTAACGGCCTTGCCGTCTTTGCCGGCCTTGCCGGTAACGGCTTTGGCGGCAACAGGTTTACTATCCTGTTCGGGCAGGTCCATCATATCGTAGAACCGGGCGGCGTCGTTCTTTTTCATAATGAAGGTGGAAAAAGAGCGGAGCAGATCCCCCGTATCGTCTACCAGGGTTGAAACAAGGCTCATCACCGCGCCCAGGGCGCCCAGGGTAAGCATGCCCAAAGTCATCAGCACAATCGCGAAGATAGTGCCGCCTATAGCGGCAAGGCTTGTTACAAAGTAGTTCACCATGTTCAGCAGGGTAGTGGTACGGATCAGGCGTTTTTCCTTGATCACGTACTCGTCCGCAAGGGCCTTCCACTTGGCGTAAAAGAAATCGTGGAGCCCCAGGGTTTTCATCTCCTTGGCCGCCGGGGAAAGCATCAGTTTCTGAAAATACTCAGCCCGGCGGATAAGCTGGGTGTTGTCTTTGGTAAAACCGAAGCGCAGTTTTTCCCCCAGGGTCAATGCCCACAGGGAGGGCAGGGGGGCGGCCAGCACGATAAGGCAGAGCCAGGGGTTAAAGATGTACAGGGACGCGGCAATGGAAAGCACCGACACCGCCTTGGCGATAATAACGTAGCTCTCCAGCATAACCTGCTGGTTCATGCCGTCCCAGTCCGCGCCCACCCAGGAAAACACCTGCCTGATGGTATCGTTTGTTTTGGAGACCTCCAGGTATTCCGGGGAAATTGCCGCGAGTTTTTTGAACATCTTCGACTGCAACAACTCCTGCTGCCGGTTCGCCTGTACCACGTCGAGCCGCTCAATCTGCTCCATGGGACGGACATAGCGCTGTATCAGACCGGCGATAAAATTGATGACAAAATATCCGGCAATAAGGGCGACGGCCGGAACAAGGGGGCCGCCGGGGGCGTGATCTTCCAGGGTCTGGATGTAGCCGCCCCACATAAAGGCCAGCAGGGGGCGCAGCAGGGAGAGGACGATGTACACCCCAAGGTAGATGCCGCTAATCACCTTTGTGGAGGAGAACACGTAAGCCCACAGACGCAGGAGGGACGAAACGCTGCCCTTGTGTTCATATTCCACATCCCGTTCCAGTTTGCTTGTCCGGTCTTCCATGTGTTTGTATTCCTGTCCGGCCGCTTCCTGTTTGGCTTCGTTTTCTTTGGACACTTCTTTGGACGCGCCCGCTTTGGCCTTGCGTTTGTCAGCCTTCATATCCGGCCTCCCCGGTGGCCTTTTCGAGGTTTTGAGAAACCTTGAGGTTTTGAGAAACCTCATACCACTGTTTCTGCGAATTGAACATGTCCGCGTAAAGGCCGCCCTGTTCCATCAGTTCCGCGTGGGAACCGCTCTGCGTAACCCGGCCTTCGGAAATCACCAGAATCCGGTCCGTTATCATGGTGCTGCCCAGGCGGTGGGTAATAAAAATCGCCGTCCTGCCCGCGGCCATACCGGCAAAATCCGAGTAGATACGGCTTTCCGCCATGGGGTCCAACTGGCTTGTGGGCTCGTCCAGAATAAGAACCGGCTTGTCCCCCATAAAGGCCCGGGCGATGGCGATACGCTGCCACTGCCCGCCGGAAAGATCCACGCCGCCTTCAAAATCCCTGCCCAGAAGCGTGTCCGTCCCGTCCTTGAGGGTCTCCGCAAAATCAACCCCCCCTTTCTTCATGGCCGCCTGAACCGCCTCCCGGTCCGCGGCCCTTTCCACATCCCCCACGCCGATGTTTTCCCCCAGGGGAATACTGTACTTGATGAAGTCCTGAAACACCGGCCCGAACAGGCGGCGGCGGGCAGCCGGGGAGTAAGAGGAAAGGGGCTTCCCGCCCACGCGGATTTCCCCGCCGGTAGGCTCAAACAGGCCCAGCAGCAGTTTTACCATCGTGGTTTTGCCCTCGCCGTTTTGGCCGACAATAGAAACCTTCTCCCCGTTTTTTACGGTAAAACTTAAACCCTTGAGTATCTCCCGGTCCGTGCCGGGATAGGTAAACCGCACCCTGTCAAATTCGATGGTACAGTCTTCAGGCGGTTCCTCCGTACTGCCGTACCTGTCGCCGGAAAGGGCAAAGTACTTGCCGTAGTAGTCAAAACTATTGATGTGGTAACCGGCCCATTGAAAAATAAAAAAAGACCCAACCAGTCTATCATAAACCGAATTAAAAACGCTGAGGGTAAGGGTAATCAGAAGGCCGATGCTCAGATCCCCCGCCAAAAACAGGGCAAGCAGCAGCAGGACGTTGCCCAACTGGGCGATTCTTGTAATGTTCCGCTGGGTAAAGTTCCGGCGCAGGTGCTTATAGTAGAACCCCTCATATTCGCGGTTACGGCCCCCAAGCCGTTCCCGGTAGGTGTCGATAAGGTAATCCGACGAGCGGAAGAGCCTGTTTTCCCGTATATAATCCCGGGACTTTAGCATGTCCGCCAAAATAGAATAGCGCCGTTCCTTTTTCCAGTAGTGTTCAAGTTCCTCGTAGATGTTGCGAAAATATTTGACCGACAGCCACGATTCAAGCGCAAAAGGCGCCAGGATGGTCAGGAGCAGCCACCAGCGTACCCCGGCGAACAGGTACAGTACGCCGATGGAAGCGGTAAGGTCCGACAGCCAGCCGAAGATGTACATGGGAAACAGATGCCGGGCGGCGTTTTCCGTCCGGTTGTAGGCTTTGTCGATTATCTCCATGGAGGCTTCGCTCTCAAAATGTTCGTACTTGAGGATCTTGAGCTTTTGCAGCATCTTCCCCTTGTAGGCGGTTCTCAGAATAAGCTGGCACCGGGGCGACACGTAGGAATAAATAAAGAAGTTACCGATAAAGGCAGGCAGCAGGGCCAGGACGGCGAACAGGGCCAGGTAGGGGATATACGAGGCAAAGGGGAAGGCCCCGGAAGCCACCTCCAGGCCCAGGTTGAAGATGCGGGCGTTGGTCCACACCGAAAGGGGCGTAAGCGCCCCCGCCAGAAGGGCCGCGGCAAACACGATAATAACCATCGGGGGGCTTTCCGCGAACAAAATGCCCAGAAGGTCCTTATACGCCTTGAGGATCCGTTTCATGTTTCCACTCCTTTAGGAGGTTCCCGTATATATAAAATCATACATATAAGACGTTTGAAAGGCCAGGAGTGTTTGCGGGATGATTTTTTACGATTTTTTTTAGATCTTTTACAAAAAAACGATAAATACTATTGCGACACAACGTATAGCGTGATATAATAAATTTATTGCAGAAAACCCGCTATATATGCGGTGTTATATAAACCGGTACTCCAGGAAGGAATAATAGAAGGTGCGTTGTCCCCACTGCGGTAATTTTGATGACAAGGTAGTCGAATCCCGGACTTTGGCCAACGGAGACGCCATACGCCGCCGCAGGG
>JAIRND010000103.1 GCA_031258225.1 Treponema sp.
AGATCGTTATACCTAAGTAAACGCGCATGGTGCCTGGCACCGACTGGGCTTTTGGCTTTATGATGGCGGTACCATCATCAAGGAGAGGTTTATGCGGTTCAATGGATTTCATCATATCGGGCTATGGGTCAAGGACGCGGAAAAGAGTCTGGACTTCTACACCAGGGGCTTGGGGGGAACGGTGGCGCTTAGTTTCCCAATGGGGGACAGCGGCAAGACCATTCACCTGGTTGACCTGGGGGATAACGCGGTAATCGAGATTATCCCACAGGGGAATGGGGAGGAAGAACGTAACGCCCATTGGGCCCATGTGGCGCTCCGTACCGGCGACGCCAGGGCGGCTTACGACGCGGCCATTAAGGCGGGGGCGGTTTCGCAGACGGCCCCCAACGATGTGCGGCTGGGGACGATGGCGGCCTGTATTGCCTTTGTCCTGGGGCCGGATAACGAGGTAATCGAATTTTTCCAGGTCAAGGGCTGACGCACCGGGAACAGGCGTCCTTACTTTTTTCCGGAGTGCAGCGTAAATTCCATCTCCGACCGGGACTGCTTAATCAGGCTGTACCAGAGGTTCTTTTTCTTGGTAACCGCGCCGCTTCTGCGGCCCAGGACTTTGAGCTTCTCGTAGATGGCGGCGCCGTTTTTCGCGGCCTGCCAGGTTCTGTAGTTGTTGCCGGGGAATATCTGCTCCGCCGCCTCCTCCACCTGCCGGTCAATGGTGGTTTCATAGTCGGCAAGCAGGCGGGCGTACTTGTCGGTAATTCCCTTCAGGTAATCGATGATCAGCCGGTCATACTGGGGAACACACTCGGCCAGGCTGATCAGTTCCCGCAGTATTTCTACGGCGCTGTGGTAATCCTCGTCCATAAGGTAGGCTTTTAGGGCGCCGCGGCAGAGATGCTCCATCGATTCGTTGGTCAGGGTCTGCATACCCCGCACAGGCCGCGGGGGAACCACGTTGAATTTGGGCATCACCTGGGCCATTTTTATCAAAAGGTCCATCAGGTCCGTAAAGATCCGCTGCTCCCACAGGTTGTCCCGGATAGAGGCAAAGAGTTTTTGAAGGGGCTCCGATACTTTTTCCTTGTAACGATCCTGCGGGTTAAAAACCGCCTCGCAGGTGGGAAGCATGACACCCTTGAATTCAATCTGTCCGGTATCAAAAAAGTAGACCCGGTTATTTTTGTAGAGAAAACTCTTTTCGGCCTGGTTTTCCTTAAGGTAGTTCATCTGCACCTGCTTGCTCACCATTACCCGCGATTCCCTGGGGGAAAGCTCGTTGGCCCTGGTCTGGAGCCGGGCCCCGGAGTTGAGCAGAAAGCCGGACAGTTCCCCCTGTTCGGTAAAGATAAGGGGGCTCGTGGTGTTCCCGCCGGTTATGCCCGCGGAAATTTTGAAGACCGGCAGGTTGTTCGCCTCGTCCCCCACGCGCCTGTTGGAAATGGCCGGATCATCCACCACGGTGGTCTTGGAGAAGTAGTCGATAATGCCCAGGGTAACGGTAAGGGCGTCGGTGGCGCCGGCGGAGATGACCACAATCTCGTCCCCCCGCTCCCTGCGGCTTACCGACTGGCACTGAGCGGCGATCTGCTGGATTTCGTGGTTGATAATCCGGTCCAGCGTGTGAAGCCGGGACAGGTTAGTCCGGGATTCCTGGCAAAATTTCGTGTAGCCGTGGATGTCCAGCATCGAGATGTAGAGGTTGGATATCTGAAGGGTCCGCTTAAGGTCCCCGGCATCGGGGAAGGTTTTATCGGAGATAACCAGCTCTTTCCAGAGTTTTTTATGACTGGCGGGGGTAATATTGGCGAAAAAACCCCAGTTCAGTTTCTTGATAAGCTCAAAGGCCCGCATAAGCACCGGGTGGAGGCGCTGACTCCGCGCAACCGGCTCCGCAAAGGCCACAAGGGCGGAAAAAGTCCGTATCTCCCGGCTTACAATTCGGTCATACAGGAAGGAAAATACCTCATGTTCGGATGTGTTTTCGGTATACTCGGTTAAGTCTTTCACCTTTACTTCTTTCGCTTCGTTTATCATGAACTATACGATAAAATCCTGACCGCATGAAGCCCCCAACGGCGTTACCACAAAAACGGCGGATATGGGGATCGCGTGGAACATTTTACGGACAAACCTGAATTTTAGCCGTTAACCATCTGGTTGTTTCCGGCTTTTTGAAGTATACTTATTGTGAAAGGAGGGGTTCTATGGAAAACGCGGCGTATCTAAACCATTCGGGTATAGCCTTGACCGAAGCGAACCGTCCCAACGACGCCATACCCCTGTTTCAAAAGGCCCTGGCGCTGGAACCGGAAAATCCCCTGCTCTGGCTGAACCTGGGGATAGCCCAGCAGAGGGTTGGAAACTACGATGAAGCCCTGGACAGCTTTGGCCGGGCGGTTGTCATCGACGACGGCCTCGCGGAAGCCTGGTTTTCCCTGGGACTTATCTACTACGACCTTGAGCAATTTGACGAAGCCGAAGACTGCTACCATTCCGCCCTGTTTCGGGACGACGGCGCCCCAAAGACCTGGAACAACCTGGGTGTACTCTACTTCGCCATGGGTAATTTTGAGGACGCCCGCCACTGTTTTGAGGAGGCGATCAGCATTACCCCCATGTACTACGACGCGGTGTACAACCTGCGGGATACCTGCCGGGAACTGGGCGATTACCGGGCGGCCGCCGAATTTGAGCGGATCCTTGGCAGCCTGGGGAACACGCCCCAGATCCCCGGACAGGCGTACCGGACCATAAGCCTATGAAAATCCTCTACGTGGCCGAAATCGTGGGCAAGGCGGGGGTATACGCCTTCAAAAACGGGCTGCCGGAACTGATGCGGAGACGGTCCTTTGATTTCCTTATCGCCTGCGCCGACGGCGCCACCGGCGGGAACGGCCTGGGGCGGAACCACGCCGCCTACCTGCGCAAGCTGGGGGCCAACGTGCTTACCACCGGTGAATGCTGTTTCTACAAAAAAGACCTGACCGAAAACCTGGCGAAACTTCCCTACGTGCTGCGGCCGGAGAACCTGAACGCCGAAGCGCCGGGGCTTGGGACCCGGATCTACAAAGCGGGCGCCGAGAAGGTGGCGGTAACGGTACTGCTGGGGCAGAGCGGCTTTGGCAGAATCCACGGCAACAACCCCTACACCGTACTCCCCAGCCTGTTGGAACACCTGAAGCAGGAAACCCCCTTCGTCATTGTCGATTTCCACGCGGAGGCCACCGCGGAAAAAAAGACCCTCTTTGCCGCGGCGGACGGCCGCTGTTCGGCGGTTATCGGGTCCCACACCAGGGTTCAGACGGCGGACGAAACGGTACTTCCCGGCGGCACGGCGGTAATCTGCGATGCCGGACGCACCGGCAGCGTCGAGTCCGTGGGGGGTACGGACGCGGAGTCCCGGATCACGGAGTATGTAAGCGGCATCCCCGACTGGACACGGGAAGCCTGGATCCGGCCCGAACTACAGGGGGTCCTTATCGAACTTGACCCCAGGGGCAGGGCCCTGTCTATCGAGCGGATCCGCCTGGAACTACCCGAAATGCCCCGGAAGGACACGGAAAAAAACGCCGGGGAGGACCACCTGGAACAGGACGAACAGGCGGCGGTATGAGGTGCCGCGCGTGTGGAGATTCAGGCTGTCCCGCCCCGTGTAAGCCCGGCCGCGGCGAACCGGTCCCGGTAAACCCCGGCCGGAAGGTACTGGTGTTCCAGGCCCTTGGCGCCCTGCTGCCCCCCATAGCGGGCTTTATCCTTGGCTACGCGCTGGCCCGGCCCCTGGCGGGTGGGGAGTCGGCGGGAGAAGGGCTCCGGGCCCTGGCGGGGCTTGCCGGCATGTTCCTCCTGGGAGTTTGTCGCGTTTCGCGCGTGAAACCCCAAGTCATCGAAGATGACAAATCGCCGAATGGGTACCACCTATGAGGCGATTTGACCTTGCAGACTCCCAAAGGCCGCAAAAATCCACAAGTCCCACAGGCTCCTCGGGGGTCTCCAAAACCCAAGGGCGGGGAACGCCGCGATATGGTAAAATTTCATTGAAAATTCGATGATAAACGGGTATACTATTGCAAGGACCGCCTTCAGGGGTCCAGGGAACCGGGCCGTATGGCCGGTTTATTATGACCGCGCCTTACGTGCCGCGAACGCCGGCCACGGGACGGGCGCGAAAGGAGCCTTATATGAAAGGCAAAGGGTACATGGACTTAGGGTCGATCTTCGATGAGATCTTCGACGCCGCGCAGAATTTTCAGGACGAGCTACACAGCAATTTTCACCGCTACGGGAACGGTTTTCCGGGGGGACGCCCCTTTGAAGCCTTTGGCAAGGCCTTCTTCGACGAAAATACCGATTACTACCCCAACTACTCCTACCCGCCCATGAACATCTACATGTCGAGCGACAGGAGCCTTACCTTTGAATTCGCCCTGGCGGGTTTCAATGAAAAGGATATCAGCCTTTCCTTCCAGGGGGATTACATGGTCTTTTCGGCGAGTATCCCCTCCGCGCCGCCGCCGGACACCTCCTCCGGTTCGCGCGTTTTTGGCCCCCAAGCGGAAAACGGGCGGCCCGACGGCGCGGCCGCGGAGGATAACCCGCACTACCTGAAGCGGCGCCTTAAAATGAAGGACATTGAAAAGCAGAAATACTACGTCCCGCTTGACAAATACGCGCAGGAAAAGGTGCGGGCGGTCTTCGCGAACGGTATTCTCAAGATCACCATCCCCCCCAAGGACGAACCTGAGCAGAACGAGGGGATCAAGATCGAGATTATCAAAGAGGGCCGGTAGGAGCCCGCGGGGGCTAAAGAAATTTAACCACAACCACACGAAAAACAGCACCACGTTCACGATAAAAGTTCGTGGTGTTTAAAGTAAAACCACTTTCATTTAATGTCCCCCCGGAGCCGGCCGCTTCTCTTTAATCAATGCATCGGGCAGCCATTTGCGGATGCACCGGCCCAGGGACGCGAATTCAATTGGTTTTGCCAGGAGGCCGTTAAGCCGGTGTTCCAGAAACATCTGTTCCGCGCCGCCTACCACATTGGCGGTAAGGGCGATGATGGGAACCGTGCCGTAATGCCCCCCCAGGCTGCGGATAAGGGCGGCGGTTTCCAGGCCATCCATTTCGGGCATCATGTGATCCATAAAAATCAGGTCGTACTTCTTCTGTTCCGCCAGTTCCACGGCGATTCTGCCGCTGTGGGCCAAATCCGCGGTAACGCTAAAGGCGTTGAGCATGGCGGCGCAGACTTCCAGGTTGATCTCAATATCGTCCACCACCAGGACCTTCGCCTCCGGGGCGGTAAAATCCCCCGATTCTTCCACTTCGTCTTCGACGGCCTCCTCCGCGGGAATGGCGGGAACCGCCACCGAAAAGGTGGAACCTTTGCCATACTCGCTTTCGAGCCACAGGTTCCCCCCCATAAGGTTACAGAGCCGGAAGCAGATGGCCAGCCCCAGGCCGGTACCAACCACATTCCGGTTTTTCCGGGTGTCCAACTG
Source organism: Treponema sp. (assembly GCA_031258225.1). Lineage (GTDB taxonomy): Bacteria > Spirochaetota > Spirochaetia > Treponematales > Breznakiellaceae > JAISFT01. Next base: position 5,505 of record JAIRND010000103.1, read on the forward strand.
CTCAAAGGGCTTGAATAATTTTTCCGTATCCTCCGCGCGGATCCCTATCCCCGTGTCCTTTATATCGAATCGCAGCATACCGCCGGGATTCTTTTCATCCCCGGCGGCCAAAAAGGCGGAAAAATCGACCTGCCCGTCATGGGTGTATTTCAACGCGTTGGACAGGAGGTTGGTCAGCACCTGTCGGGTCCGGTTTTCATCGCCGTATACCATGAGCGGCAGATCCCCGGCAATGGAAAAATTGAGGGTCAGGTTCTTGCCCTTAAAGAGTATACTGAACATGGAAAAAAGATTGTCCAGCAGGGCATGGAGATTGTAATTGGCGTTGATGATCTCCAGTTTTCCCGCCTCGATTTTTGAAAAATCCAGGATATCGTTGATAATGGTCAAAAGAGACTTGGCGGATTTTCTTATATCCCGCAGGTATTTGCTCTGGGTTTCCGTCAGTTCCGTGCGGCTCAGTATTTCATTCAATCCCAAAATGGCGTTCATGGGAGTGCGGATCTCATGGGACATGACCGCGAGAAAATCCGACTTGGCCTCGCTCGCCGATTCCGCCCGCTGCTTTTCCCGCATAAAGTCCGTAAGGTCCAGAAACACCGCCAACACCCCCGACGCGATTCCCGCGTCGCCCCCTTTGCCGTACCCGACGTACATCAGCTCAATGGTGTAGAAACGGCTTTCCCCGCTTTTACCAAAATCGATCCACTTATTCAGGCTGACGGTTTTTTGTTCCCCGGTTACCGTTTCGACGGCGGCTTTTAATTCCGCCAGTTCTTCCGGGGAAACATAGGCGGAGAAAATCTCATCGTAGCGGCGGTTCCTGAAATAGTCGAAATTGGGAGTTTTTGTCAGGGTAAGAAACACCTTGGTACTTAATATCAGATACCCCTCATCGTCCAGAAGAAAAATAACGCTGGGGCAGCTTTCCAGAAGCATATCCGTATAGGCTTTCTGTTTCGCGTTGGCGGCGCTGAGCACCTTTCCCAGCGTTTCTTTGGCTTCCACGGTCTTGCTGACTTTGTCAAGATACGCCTGGGTAATCCGCAGTTCCCGGGCCAGTCTTGAATTTTCAAGCCTTAGCCGCTTGTTCTCCTCACGAAGCTGGTTTTCGCTGGCATCTGACACATAGTCCTCCCGCGCCGGATTTCAAAAAATACACAGAATAAAAGTATTATTATGAAACCGGTTAACGGCGGCGCTCTCCGGGGCCGCCTGATTTATCCGGGTAGGACAAATTTCACCCCCCGAATAGGCCATGAGGAACGGAACCTTTCCGCCCGCTTCCTTGCGGATCATTTCAATTTCCGCGAAAAGATCGCTCCCCAACGCCATAAACCGGGATATACAGGAATAAATAAGGATACCCGACACCTTTTGCGTTCCCGCCAACGCGTCCTGAAAAGCCTTGCGGGAGCTAAGGAGTACGTCTTCCTTGTCCAGGACCCCCAGGTACAGGGTGGAGCCTTCGGGCATGGCGCCGGCGCAGACGGCGTGTTTATCCTCGTTAAGGCTGATAAAAATTTTGGACACCAGGGGCGTGCCGTCCATGTAGTCCAGCATAAACGGCAGCGAAGTCATGGCATAGGCGGTTTCGCTGGCCTTGGTAAGCCCCAGATTTTCAAAATACTCTATCACCGGCCGGCCGTTGACCTCCTTGAGAACATGCCCTTCGGAAGCGGTAACTACCGCGGACTGATCCAGCAGCTTGCCTTCCGACAGGGAGGCAAGGTAAAATTTCGGCCTTATCTGCCCATAGACAAAAATTATGGACATCCTGTCGCGGTAACATTCCCCGTTGTAGAGCATATAACATGTCCGGAAATCCGTGGTGTCGTCTACCGCCAGAGTACCAAAACAGGGGACCCCCCCGGAAATTTTGGTCAGCACATTGACGTATTCATCCCCGGAATTCTCCACCATAAAGGGAGCGTAGGCAAACATAAGGGAAGGATGGGTTCCGGCGATTCCGTTTTTATACCCCTCTTCAATAGCCTTGCCCGGTGTCCCCTTAAGAGAATCGGTCAGGATGGTCTTGAAAGAAGCATCATCGCTTGAAATCACGAAAAGGGTCAACAACAGGGTTCCTGAGTGTTCATTGACCCCCTGGACCGAACTGATGGTTCCCGCCACATCGAAAGGCAGAGCATCGCAGACGGCCTTAAAGGCCCCGGAAAGAACGAATTCATAGTGACAGGCCGCGATCCCGACCGAATGTTTCAGCAAGTTACGCTCCAGGTCAAGCTGGGATTTTATATCCGCCGCCGCGGCTTCCGTATCGTCAATATTTGACGTAGAAGCGGTAAGAACTTTAACCATGTTTTCCCCCATGTCTGCCAAATTTGCCCTTCACGCACGAAGCGCGACAGGCTGCCAAGGCTTTGTGTAGTATACCCCATCCCACATAAAGTGAAAAGGTGAGCCGCGTCAGGGGGAACAGGCGATGCCCCTGGCGGAAACGCATAGCGGCAAGATCAGCGGGGTTTTATTGTATACCGGTCAATGAAACTGCTTTTTTCAGTGGCGTATTTATTCTACTCGTTCTTCCCCGCTTATCATGTCCGCGGTTTTGTAACGCTGAAAAACCGTCCATTTACGTAATTTATTTGAATAATCAAGCCAGTTCCAAAACACGAGCGAGTTTTGGAACTGCCTCAATCATGAGTCCAATATTCACATAACAAGGGCCGCCTGCGGAGGCGGCCCTTGAAAAAATCAGCGTGAAAAAACTAGAACTTGCAGCTTACGGTGAGGTCAATAGTCGAATTGGTGAACAGGTTGGTCAGGAAACCGCCAGCGGTACCTCCCGTAAAGAAGGCGCCGGGAGTTACCTGCATGTCTTCCAGATCGACGACGAAGAGGCCGTCAAGCAGCGCGTTAATGCCAAGGCCCACGCTAAGGTTCTGGTTCGGATCGAAGACAAGGCCAAGGCCAAGTTGACCAGATGGTCCAAGGGTCTCAACTCGCCAACCAAGGGTGGTGATACTCCAGGTTGTCAGGTCCTTGGCGGCCGGAGCCTTGGTTTGGCTGGCGGTTTGCCAGTCGAATATGTCAAGGCCCACGCCGGTAACCAGGCTGAACTTGTTAAATTTACCGGGGAGCTGGGCTTTAAGGCCCGCGTCCACGCCGACGGCAAACTCAAAACTGGTATCATCCGCCCCCTTGGCATTCGTACCGCCTATCTTCGTATCGTTGGGAGCGGTATAGAACCCAAGAGCCGCGTAGGGTTTAAGGCCCAGTTCCAGGCCCGAAACGGGGACAAAGATGTTGACAAGACTCCCGTCAATACCAAGGACAAAATTACCGGTCACGGTGGTAACGTCCCCTGTCTCGGGGGTGCTTCTTGAACCAAAACTACCGCCCAGGACCAGATCGGCGTTAAACGTGGAGACATCGTTGAGTACGCTGGAACCGCCGCCGTTTAGAATCCAACCCGCGTTGCTGTAGCTTGTGATCTTGTCATTTGACACACCCTCATTATTGATTAGGCGATAATCGGCAAACCGGAACCCAAGTTTGACGTGGGCGGCCAGAGTCTCGCTCAGGTCCTTCCCCCAGGTACCGGCAATAACAGTACCCCGTCCACCGACAGCAAACGTGTTCCCCACTCCGGTACCGGTACCGGGAACACCAACGGTTTCACCGTTGTATTTGCTGGTCCCGCTGTCCCCTTCAATGATAAGGTCCAGCCGGATGCCGCCCAGGGCCTCCGTCCCGTAGAGGAACGCCAATTTGGCGTCCCAATCGCCCGTTGCCCATGACGCCTTTTTATCGTTACCGGCCCCAAAAAGGGTCCCGTTACCCCCATCGGTATCACCTTCCGCGTTCACAAACTCCCCACCGATGTAGAGGCCCAGGTAGGCGTTGTTGAGCGTACGGGCAAAGCCGAAGCTGAGACCGTTTATCGGGTTGGTAGTAATAACATTAGCACCAACGGGGGAAGCGCCGA
>JAIRND010000106.1 GCA_031258225.1 Treponema sp.
CCCCGCCCAAGGTGGTCCAGAAGCCGCCGTTTACAATGGGCGTACTCCTTGAACAGGGCGGCGGCCCCTTCAACATCATCGTACACCTTCCAGGGCCCGCCCAATTTGGAGCCGGCCCCCCGGTTGTCGATAAAACCCAGCACGTCATGGGGCGGATAGCCCAGGAAAAAGCCGATTTCATGGGGAAATTCCGGGCTCTCCCGCACGCGCCGGTCCAGGCGCCGCAGGAGGGCCTCAAGACCCCCGGAAACCGGATAGCCAAACCCTTCCAGCGCACGGCGAACCTGGGGGTTTTCCAGCGTAGCTTCCAGAAGGCGGGGCCTAAAGGCGAAAACCAGGGGCCCGTGCCCGGGCCTGCGCAGATTCAGGAAGCGCAGCCCCCCGGCCCCCGCGTCTTGACGTGACATGTCGTAACGTGACACGTCTTGACGTGACACGTCTTGGGGGACGGCAAACAGGGCGGCGGGTTTTTTCCCCAGGAGGACCGGCGCGCCGTACCTGGCAAGCAGGGTTTCAAAGGCCGTATCAACCGGAACAAGGTCTGAACTACGCATTGTGTTATATAAAACTAACATATTGACACGGTTTTGTCAATTTGACACGGATTTGACAATTACTCCCCACGGACTTGACAGGGGTATCCCTATGGTACTAGCAGCTACCCGCTGGCGGGGGCCGCATGGCGTCCGCCGAGGCGGGTAGAAATTCAAAGCGCAACACAAGGAGCGTATCATGAAGAAATTGATCGGGCTGGCGTTGATTGTCCTCCTGGCGGCGGGGAGCGCCTTTGGGGGCGGAAGGCGGGATTCCGGCGGAACATCCGGGGGAGCGTCCGGCGGGGGTGCCATCGTCGTCATATCCAGAGAGGACGGTTCGGGAACCAGGAGCGCCTTTACGGAGCTGTTTGAAGTCCTTGACGCGGACAAGAAGGACGCCATTACCCTTGGGGCGGAGATAACCAACAACACGGCTGTCATGATGACCAGCGTGGCGGGCGAACGAAACGCCATAGGGTATATCTCCCTGGGCTCCCTTAACGACACGGTTAAGGCGCTGACAATTGACGGGGTAATGCCCAATGCCGGAACCGCCGCCAGCGGGGATTACAAAATTACGCGGCCCTTCTACATCGCCACCAGGGGTGAGGTAAAGGCCGCGGCCAAGGATTTTATCACGTTCATCATGAGCCGGAACGGACAGGATGTTATTCAGGCCAACGGGTATGTGCGCAGGGCCGACACGGGGGCCTTTACCAGTACAATGCCCTCCGGCAGGATCATTGTCGCCGGTTCCTCGTCGGTTACGCCGGTTATGGAAAAACTCAAGGAGGCCTACGCGAAGATCAACCCCGGCCTTACCATCGAGATACAGCAAAGCGACTCCTCCACGGGGATGAACGCCACGATTGACGGCATCTGCGATATCGGCATGGCCTCACGGGAACTAAAGGCCACGGAACTGGAGAAGGGCCTTAGCGGCACGGTTATCGCCATTGACGGCATCGCGGTCATCGTCAACAGGGCCAACCCCCTGAACGGGTTGACCAGGGACCAGGTAAAGGCCATTTACCTGGGACAGATTGAAAGCTGGGACGCCGTAACCAGATAACATGAAAGAAAAGATACTACACGGCGTCTTCGCGGCGGCGGCCTGCGTGTGCATTTCCTGCGTGGTCCTTATCTGCCTGTTTCTGTTCGTCAACGGGATCCCCGCCATCGGGAAGATTGGGCCCCTGGCCTTTCTTCTGGGTACGACGTGGAAACCGGGAAACGGGTTGTACGGCATAGCCCCGATGATACTGGGTAGTATCTATGTTACCGCGGGAGCCATCATCGCCGGTGTGCCCCTGGGCGTCTTTACGGCGGTGTTTATGGCAAAGTTCTGCCGGGGTTCCCTGCACAGGGTACTTTCGCCCCTGGTATCCCTTCTTGCCGGAATTCCGTCGATAATCTACGGTTTCTTCGGCCTTGTGGTTATGGTTCCCGTCCTGCGTTTCCTGTTCGGGGGCAGCGGGAAAAGCCTCCTTACCGCGTCCCTGCTGCTGGCGCTGATGATCCTCCCCACCATTATCAGCATATCGGAGTCCTCTATCCGCGCGGTGCCGGAAAGTTTCTACGAGGGGGCACTGGCCCTGGGCGCCACGCACGAACAGTCGGTCTTTTTCGCCGTCCTGCCCGCCGCGCGGTCCGGAATTATGGCGGGGATTGTCCTGGGCATAGGCCGCGCCATAGGGGAGACCATGGCCGTTATCATGGTGGCCGGGAACCAGGCGGTTGTTCCGCGCGGCCTGTTCCGGGGCCTCCGTACCCTTACCGCCAACATCGTACTGGAAATGGGCTATGCCGCGGACCTGCACCGGGAGGCCCTTATAGCAACCGCGGTTGTCCTTTTTGTGTTCATCCTGATCATCAACATCCTCCTGTCCCTTGGCAGGAAGAAGGTCCGGGGATGAAACGGAACACCCGGGCCCGCTGTCTGTCGCTGGCGCTTAGATTCCTGGTCATCGCGTCGGCGGTCCTTACCACCCTTATTATCGTTTTCCTTATCGGGTATATCCTGGTCAGGGGTATTCCCAATCTTTCCGCGGACCTTTTTTCGCCGCGTTACTCAAGTGAAAACGTCTCGTTGTTTCCGGCCCTTATCAACACCATCATTATTACGATAACAGCCCTGCTGGCGGCGGTTCCCGTGGGGATCTGTTCGGCCATCTGGCTGTCGGAATACTCCCGGCGGGGCAGCCGCCTGATTGTCCTGGTCCGGCTTGCCGCGGAGACCCTTGCGGGAATACCCTCCATCATCTACGGGCTGTTCGGCATGCTGCTCTTTGTTATCTTCCTTGGCTGGGGGTATTCCCTGCTCGCGGGGGCCCTTACGCTGGCGATAATGGTGCTGCCGGTTGTCATGCGGACCACTGAAAACGCCCTGCTCTCCGTTCCCGATTCGCTGCGGGAGGGCAGTTTTGCCCTGGGAGCCGGTAAACTGCGGACCATATTTTCCATTGTCCTTCCGGCGGCCATGCCGGGGATCCTCTCCGGGATCATCCTTTCCATTGGGCGCATTGTGGGTGAAACCGCGGCGCTGATCTTTACCGCCGGAACGGTGGCGGACATACCGGACAGTCCCTTTGCCTCGGCGCGGACCCTGGCGGTTCACATGTACAGCCTTTCCAGTGAGGGCTTTTACATCAGGCAATCCTACGCCACCGCGGTGGTCCTGCTTGTGGTGGTGGCGGCCATCAATGCCCTGGCGGGCGCGGGGGCAAAGAGGATAGGGGCCGTCAATGGATAAACTGAGCATAGCGGGACTGAATCTGCGTTACGGAACCTTCCACGCGCTTAAAGACATCAACCTTTCCATAGGCGAGCGTGAAATAGTTGCCCTTATCGGGCCTTCCGGCTGCGGCAAGTCTACACTGCTAAAAACCATAAACCGGATGAACGATCTGGTCGAAGACTGCCGGATTGAGGGGAAGGTCCTGCTTGACGGTGAGGATGTGTACGGCGGCATGGACGTAACGGTACTGCGAAAGAGGGTCGGCATGGTTTTTCAGAAACCGAACCCCTTCCCCATGAGCGTCTATGACAACATTGCCTTTGGTCCCCGTACCCACGGCGTCAAGTCGCGGGTAAAGCTGGACGAGGTGGTTGAAACATCGCTGCGGGCTGCGGCAATCTGGGACGAGGTAAAGGACCGGCTTAAAAAGAACGCCCTTTCCCTGTCCGGCGGGCAGCAGCAGCGGATCTGCATTGCCCGGGCCCTGGCGGTAAATCCCGAAATTCTGCTTATGGACGAACCGACCAGCGCGCTGGACCCAATATCCACGTCAAAAATAGAAGACCTTGCGGCGGAATTAAAGAAGCACTACACTATTATTATTGTTACCCACAACATGCAGCAGGCGGCCAGAATTTCCGACCGGACCGCCTTTTTTCTTCTTGGCGACATGATCGAGTACGGAGCCACCGAATCAATCTTTTCCATGCCCCACGACAAGCGGACAGAGGATTACATTACCGGGAGATTTGGCTGATGCGCGAAACATACCGTAAACAGCTTGAGAATTTGCATATCGAACTTATACGAATGGGGGCCCTCTGCGAAGACGCCATTTCCGCCGCGGTTACGGCCCTGATCGACGGGGACAACACCCTGCGGGAAAAAGTGTGGAACCTTGAACGGGAAATCGACATAATGGAACACAGGATCGAATCCTGTTCCCTGCGGCTTCTCCTGCGGGAACAGCCGGTGGCCGGTGATCTGCGTCAGATTACGGCGGCCCAGCGGATGATCACCGACATGGAACGTATCGGCGACCAGGCGGCCGACATAGCGGAACTGTCGCGGTTTATCGGGGACCGGGATCTGATAAGCGGTGTGCCCATTGGCGATATGGCGAAGGCCGCGGCGCGGATGCTTACCGGCAGTGTGGACGCGTTTGTGGCGGCGGACCTTGAAAAGGCCCATTCGGTTATAGCCTACGATGATATCGTGGACAAATATTTTGTGGAGATCAAAACGGGACTAATCTCCCTGGTCTCAAAAAACAGTGAGGCAAGTGAGGAGTGTATTGATCTGCTGATGATAGCGAAGTACCTGGAACGAATAGGCGATCACGCGCAGAACATCGCCGAATGGGTTGAATACTCCATCACCGGAAAACGCGGATGAGCGCGTTAATCTACCTGGTTGAAGACGACACGGGCATACGCGAACTGGTCATTTACACGCTGCGGAATACCGGTTTCCAGGCGCGGGGTTTTGCCGGCGCGCGGGAATTCTGGCAGGCCCTGCGGGAGACGCCGCCGGCCCTGGTGATTCTGGACATTATGCTTCCCGGTGAAGACGGCCTGGCAATCCTGAAACGGCTGCGTTCCGCCGAGGCCACAAAAAAACTGCCCGTCATGATGCTGACGGCCAAGGGCGCCGAATACGACAAGGTCCTGGGGCTGGACCTGGGGGCCGATGATTACATGGCAAAACCGGCGGGCATGATGGAACTTGTGGCCAGGGTCAAGAGCCTTTTGCGGCGCGGCGGTTCGGGCGGCGGGACCGAAAAGGACGAATTCAGAACCGGGCCCCTTTACATCAACATACCCCGCCACGTTGTTACCAGCGCCGGTGAGGACGTTACCCTTACGTTGAAGGAATTTGATCTTCTGGTGTACCTGGCAAGAAATTCCGGCATTGTTCTTTCCCGTGAACGGATCCTCCAGGCGGTCTGGGATTACCCCCTGGCCCTTGAAACACGGACGGTAGACACCCACATCCTTACGCTGCGGACAAAACTAAAAGTATCGGCTTCACTTATCAAAACGGTGCGCGGCATAGGCTACAAAATGGAGGGGCCGGCATGAGGCGGAAAATTCTCCGGTTTGCCTGTACGCTGGCGGGGTTTTCCATCGTACTAACCGCCCTGTTTATCCACCTTACGATGTACTGGGATTACGCGGAGACCATGAAACGGAACCTGGTCATCGAGGCGGGTTACGCGGGCGCGGCGATTGAGATGGCGGGGCCTGGGTACCTGGCCTCCCTTGGGCAGACCGCTCAAAGCGGCGGCTTTTCCACGCGGATTACCCTGATCGCCCCCGACGGCCGCGTGCTTTTTGACAGCAGCGCCGGCGCGGAGAGCATGGAAAACCACCTGTTACGGCGGGAAATACAGGAGGCTGCGGAAACCGGGACCGGCGAGGAAACGCGGTTTTCGCAAACCATGCGGAAACAGACTTACTACTACGCCGTTAAACTTGCCGACGGGAATATTCTGCGAACCGCGAAAACAACCGACAGTATTCTTATATCCCTTGTCCGGCCCATCATCGTTACCATTGTGATTGCCATAATAATTTTTACGGCGGCGGTATCAATAAGTTCCGGAGTTACCGGAAAAATCGCGGAATCCATCAACCGCCTTAACCTGGACAGCCCCGAAAGCAACGATGCCTACGAGGAACTGAGCCCCCTGCTTACGCGGATGAAGAAACAGAACGAAACGATAGCCCTTCAAATGGCCGAACAGCGGAGACAGCAGTTACAGTTTACCGCGATTACCAACAACATGCGGGAAGGGCTTGTCATTCTGGATCAGAACGCGCTGATCCTGTCCTGCAACCGGAGCGCGCTAAAACTTCTTGATGTCCACCTTGAAAACATCGAAAACCAAAACGCGCTGGTGATCCGCCGGGACGAGGCGTTCCGCCGCGTGGTGGAACAGGCGGCAGCGGGCGCCGCCGGGGAGGTACTGCTGTCCTCCCGGGAACGGCACCTGCGCGTCTTCGCCAACCCGGTTGTGGACAACGGAACCATTTTGGGCGCGGTCCTTGTTATCCTTGACGTAACCGAACAGGAAGACCGGGAAAAACTGCGCCGGGAATTTTCCGCCAACGTCTCCCACGAATTAAAAACGCCGCTCATGTCGATTTCCGGCTACGCCGAGATTATGGCGGAGGGCCTTGCCAAACCGGAAGATACAGGACGCTTCGCGCGGAACATCTACACGGAGGCCCAGCGGCTTATCACCCTAATCGGCGATATTCTTTTGCTTTCGCGGCTGGATGAACGAAACGAACTGCCCCTGGACAACGTGGACCTTCTTGCCCTTACCCGGACCGTTCTGGACCGGATAAAGGGGGCGGCGGCGGAACGGGGGCTGCGCGTCCGCCTTGACGGTGAGGAGGCCGTGATTACCGGCATACGGCACATTTTGGACGAGGTGATCTACAACCTGCTGGACAACGCAGTAAAGTACAACCGGCAGAACGGGGAGATCCGCGTGTCCATAACAAAAACCGGCGATGAGATTGAATTTGCGGTGGCCGACACGGGAATCGGTATTGCCCCCTCCGAACAGGGGCGTATCTTTGAACGTTTCTACCGTGTGGACAAAAGCCGGGGCAAGGCGGCGGCGGGCGGTACGGGCCTGGGCCTTTCGATAGTCAAGCACGGCGCCGCCCTGCACAACGCCAGGGTCGAGGTACAAAGCGACGGCATCTCGGGCTCCCGCTTTAGCCTGCGCTTTAAGGCAGGGCCGGCCCTATAAACGCCGTTTGGTATAGCGGAAGTGGCGGCGCAGCCAGATCGGGTAATACCAGGGCCAGGGCCGGAACCTTAGCATGAGGATCAGAATAATCACCAGAAGTACGATCACCAGGATGAGGAGGATAAGGATCACCAGGCAGATCATACCGGGGCAGGCGGCGGAAACCGGGACATAACGGATTTCGGTAAGGGTTTCCACGGGGACCGGTTGGTCGGGCTGGGTCTGGACGGCGGTCTCGCTCACGGGCTGGGCCGCGGCCGCGGGCGGGGAACTTGTCCTGGCGGCGGCCGCGGGCTGCCGGGCCGGCGCGGGCTGCTGAACGGGCACGGGCTGAGCGGCGCGGGCCGGCGCGGTCTGAGCCGGCGGGGTTTGGACCGGCGCGGCCTGGGCGGGTTCGCTCTGAGCGGATGCGCTCTGGGCGGATTCGGGGTGCAGTACCTCAATCTGAACCGGGGTCATGCCGGTTTTTGACATCTGCAGGGTATCCCCCACGCTCTGGGCAATGTCGGCGATGCGGGTCGAACTTATTTCGATACGGCCATTTACCACCGCTTCCGTGGACATGTTGTTGCGGAGGTTGGTTACTTTAACGCGGGTATTAAAGGACAGGCTGGAGTGGCTGATGGTTTGCCCCGTCTTTGACGAATTATACGAGGCGTTTCCCGTCTGGACCTGGGCATGGCAGAACAACGAAACCAGCAAACCGAAGATCAGGGCGGCACTCACGCGTTTCATACTAACTCCTAATGAATCCGCCCGTGGCAGGGCGGGATTATTTGTTCATGTCAAAAAAACCGAACCCGTAGCCCAGGTAGAGGGAAAACATATCGCGCCGGTAACTTGTGTCCGGCACGGTATCCCTTGGGTTGTCGTAATCAATAACCAAATGGTTAAAATCGCCGGAGTAGCGCAGTCCCACGATGAACATCCCCGGTCCATAGTTCAGAACCGCTTCCAGCCCCGTACTAAAGCCGGTAAGGACGCCGCTATGGGTATACGCGGCCGTGATGTCCACGCTGCTGCTGTACCGGGTCTGGCCCAGGGGCAGGGCAAGGTAAAAACCCGCCATAGGCGACAATTTGAACGATGACGCCTTAAAATTCATCCTGATAAAAAGCGGCAGGGTTAAAAACGCGGAACTCAACTTTTCGCTGTAGGTTATGTCATTGGCGGTAAGGCCCCGGTACACCAGATCGTCTTGGGAAACGAGCAGCTCAACCTGGAGGGCAAACAGGGAACTAAGGTGCATGGCGGCGGTAAGGCCGCCCTCAAGGCCCAGGGACTGGGCGCCGGAGATCTGCTCGCCGGGCCTGACGTACCAGCGCGGCGCAAGCCCGGTCTTAACGCCGAAGGTGTACAGCCATTCCGGGGGCAGAACCTCCGGCGGCGTTTCCTCGACCACCTCACGGATATGGGAAAACAGCCACTCCACCAAACCAGGCAGACTCACCATAGCCCCCTCGATATCGTCGTACACCAGATCGTCGGTGTAGATCATCATGGAACCGTCCATGTCCCAAAGCCACAACTGCAGGTAGAACTCCGAGGGGCGGTCGCCGCCATACACGCCGCCGGTAAGGGCATAGCGGACGGCGGGGACCAGGGCCCGGTTGGGGGGCATGTCGGTGGGGATTTCGGTCCCTTCAGGAAAAACGGAGGCGGATACCTCGCGGCCTTCGTACCTGGTCAGGGCGGCTACGGCGTTCATCGTTTCACCGTGGAAGCGCCGGGCCGCATCTTCCTCCCCGACAAAGGGGAGAACCGCCACGATTGCCCTGGCCTCATCGGTAAAGCCCCAGCCCTGCCGGGACGGGACGGTCTGGGCGGCAAGAAGGGCGGGAACCAGTACAAGGATAAGGACCGGGGCCCCGGCCCACAGACTCCTCAACAAGCGGCTATTCATGCGGTTGCCCCTTTTTCGCGAGGAGACCCCACTCGTAGCCCAGGGTAATGGATACCATGCTGCGCCGGTATTGCAGCATGTCCCCCTGGTCCGGCCTGGCCTCCCCCAGGTCCATGGTGTAACGGAGGTCCCCAAAGAAGAGGCCGGGGCCCAGCTTAAGCGCCACATTCAGACCGCCCAGGAGACCCAGGGGGGGCGAATAGGCGTAAGAATAGGACCGTTCCTGGGAATCCCGGGAATTGGTGGCCCGCATGTCCCCCAGGGGAACCAGAACGTAGGGGCCGAAAAACGGGGATACCTTGAACGCGCCGGGGTAGAGGTTCGCCTGGACCGTAAGGGGAACCTGCAGGGAAAACGATGTGTAGTCCCTGGTATAACGGTTTGTCTCCAGCGGGGTTCTGCGGTAATAGGTCCAGCAGGAGGCGTTGTCCCAGGTAAACACCAGCTCCAACTGGGCACTCAAAAAGGAAAGCAAGCGCAGATTGGCCTGAAACGCGAGGTCCAGAGAGGGGGCAAAGGTATCGCCCCCCGTGTAGGGAGTGTCGCCGGCGGGGGTGTAGAACCGGAAGGAGGGCCCGGCCCTAACGCCCAGGTAGAGCCAATGGGTAAGCAGGCCGGTTTCCACGCCGGGGCTATCGTCCTGGGGCTCCGGGTCTTCCGCGCCAAAACGTCCCCTGTCAATACGCTCCTCCCCGCGGGTGGAACCGCTTTGGGCCGCGACCGGAATCGAAAACAGCCAGAGCAACAACAGGAGTACCGGCGCTGATGCCGCTTTCCACCGGAGATGTCTTTTCACGGGCCCGCCTCCTTTGGTGCCAGTTGAGCCAGTTCCAAAATCTGACATGTTGGAACAGCCTCAGTTACCTATTTCTCAAACGTCCCAAAACCATCATTGGGACCACTAGTGTGAACGGTAATTTGATACTTCGCCCCCAAATTATACACCGACGGAGTCCCCGTAAAACTGTTGAGGGGAAGGCGGGAAAGAACCGCAGTTAAGGTAGTATTATTACCTTTAACCACCTTCTTGCCGAGCCAGTCGGGTTCAAGCTGCCCCGCGAAGACGCCGCCGCTCAAATGGCTCTCCAGGTCGATAAGGCATATCTGGCCTGTCCCTCCTGTCCACCCCGTATGATCATCCACAAGCGTTATGTAATTCTTATTGACCGCCGAATAGGCAAGGGCTACCCCCCCAACCTGCACACTTGGTACCAAGGTGAACTCCTGCGGCGGATCAGCGCCCTCGTAATCCCAGATATACACCTTGTCCGCCCGGGCGCTGCTCAGCAGTTCCGTTATGCCCCGGTTACATATCGCCGCGGAACTGCCGACCCCATCGTTGCCGGTTATGGCAGCGTTACCGTAAGCGCCAAACCGGGCGGTACCTGTAGCGCCAGTCGCCCAATGGACAAAGACCCCGCCGCCCTGCCGGGTCGCCTTGTTGCCGGTAATTTCACCCTCCAGCATCTCAAAGGCCCCCTGGGCCACATAGACCCCACCGCCGCCGTGGGGGTAAGTTGTACTGGTGGACTTGTTGCCGGTGATCT
>JAIRND010000132.1 GCA_031258225.1 Treponema sp.
AGGCAACGTGGGAGCCCCCCAATCCCCTGCTCGCGGTGGAATCGTAGCCCAAGGGGGCCATGGTTACCTCTTCCGCGAAAAGGGCGGAGGAAAGGCACAGCAACACCGCAACTGAAATAACAATCTTTTTCATGTTTCTCCTCCCTTAGTCCCCGCCCAAAAGATCTTTGAGCGCCTTGCCTATCTCGGTATCCGTTGTACTAAGCTGATTACCAATGGCGGCGATAAGTCGTTCGGAATCTGACCACGAGGTAGTATCAGTGGCATCCAAAGTTTTACCACCTGTGCCCCAAGATTCCAGGTAGTCATTAACACCACCCCCCTTCTCGGCCTCCGCCATAACCAGCGTCAGGCCAAGCAGCAACAGGTCGGAATCGCTAACACCGGCGGTAAACTCCGGCTTCAATGCAGGTACACCACTACCATCGGTAGTTACAGCCGCCTTCAGACTGGCTGTTACCTGGTCCGAAACACCCTTAATATCGTTTTTCTTCGCCTCGATCTCTACTTCCTTAAGCAAGTCGTTAAATTTTACATCATTTATATCACCGTCTTTGTCATCATTCTCCAAGACGGTACTGATGTTTCCCAGGACCAGCTCGCCCAGACCGGCGCCCTGGTTTGCGGCGGTTACCGCCGCGGCCTGCAGGGTAGGATCGGGATTGGGATTATTCTTTAACTGCGCGGCAATTTTATCCAAAATTCCCCTGGAAGCCTCGGGATCGCCCCTGGACTCCTTCAACAGCGCGGTAACGTTCGTTGAAGTTACCGTAATCGTACCCGGATCCCGCCTCAGGTCTGTTCCCAGAGAATTGGTAAAGAAATCCAGGCAGGAACCAAATAGGACGGCGCCCAGAACCAAGGCCGCCGTCAAGCTAATCTTCTTCATTTCATAACCCCCTTGCATGGCAAGTAGACGTTTTTGGCTGCCTCTTGCGGGCAGATAGTTAGTATCACCACTAGTATATCACATAAAAAAACAATTTTCAATGATAATTTTAAGGCCGGACACGGCCCGCTTGAAAAATTCACGGTCATTTACTAGTGTCAAAGACCGATTCGGGCCCTAGCAGCCTGTGGGAAAGGGAGATAAACATGGCCGGGGAACACGACGACGCGGGAACAGGCCACTGGGCCGACGAGACCGCGGAAAAGATTATCCGGGAAAAGGGTAACAAGGACGGTTATACCTGCGCTTCGGGGATTACCCCCTCGGGAACCGTGCATATTGGGAATTTCCGGGAGATCATCTCCACGGACCTGGTGGTCCGGGCCCTTAGGGACCGGGGCAAGACGGTCCGGTTCATCTACTCCTGGGACGATTACGATGTGTTCCGCAAGGTGCCGGTCAACATGCCGGGCCGGGAAGAACTGGAAACGTACCTGCGGTTCCCCATCACGATGGTTCCCGATCCCTGGGGAAGGGATTCCAGCTATGCCCGGCACCACGAGGTGGATGTGGAAAGCGTGCTGCCCCTGGTGGGAATTCAGCCCGAATTTCTCTACCAGGCGGAACGCTACCGCGCCTCGCTATACGCCGGGGGTATCCGCAGGGCCCTGGAACACCGGGAAACGCTGAAAAACATTCTGGACAGGTTCCGGGACGAGGACCACAAGATCCAGGGCGAATGGTGGCCTATCAGCGTTTTTTGCGCCAACTGCAATAAGGATGAAACGGAGATAGACAACTGGGACGAGGAATGGGGGATCGATTACCACTGCCTTTCCTGCGGCCACCGGGAAACCGTGGACTTACGCGGCGCCAGGGGGGTTAAGCTGGGCTGGCGGGTGGACTGGCCCATGCGCTGGGAGTACGAAAAGGTGGATTTTGAGCCCGCCGGGAAGGATCACCACAGCCAGGGGGGGAGTTTCGACACCGCCCGCCATGTGTGTAAGGAGGTCTACGGTTGGGAGGCCCCGGTTACGTTCCGCTACGACTTTATCGGCATCAAGGGAAACCCCGGCAAAATGTCCAGTTCCAGGGGCAAGGTGGTGGATCTGCCCGATCTGCTCAAGGTCTACACCCCGGAACTGGTCCGTTATCTTTTTGCCGGAACCCGGCCCAACACGGAATTTACGATTTCCTTTGATCTGGATGTGATAAAAATCTACGAAGACTACGACAAAACCGAGCGTATCGCCTGGGGGGACGAACAGGCCAAAAACGAAGGGGTCTTTAAGCAGGAAAAACGTATCTACGAATTTTCCCAGGTCTTATGCGGACCCGGCGGAAGGCCCGCCATGCCCCCGGTTAAGCCGTACCAACTCCCGTTTCGCCACCTGTGTAACCTGATTCAGATTGCCGACGGGGACATTGACAGGGCCATCTCCACCCTAAGCCGGGGAGAACCGGGGGGCCCCAGCCCGGAACAGGTACCGGGCATCCGCGCCAGGGCCCTCCGCGCCAGGTACTGGATCGACGAGTGCGCCCCGGAGGAATTTCGCTTTAAGCTGCGGTCCCCCGGAGAGAAGGCGGACCTGCCCGGCCCCCAGGCGGCGGCGATCCGTTCCCTCCGGGACGAGGTGGTCGCCCGCATCGAATCCTTTAGGGATGACAAAAGCTGCGCCGAGGCGATCTACGGGGTGGCGGAACGGCACGGTCTGGACGGCAAAACGCTCTTCCGGGCAAGCTATCAGGCCCTTATCGGCAAGGACCAGGGGCCCCGGCTTGCCAATTTTCTGCGTTCCATTGACAAGGCCCGGCTTTTGAGCATCCTGGCTGTCTACTAAAGCCTGTTATGTGTCGATTTTCAGCCGCGCCCGGTGTATAGTGGGGTAGAGGAGACTACGATGGCAGATGTGTTTGAAAGACCGGTCGAATGCAACCTGAATTTTACCTACGCGAATTACAAAAACTGGGACCCGGACGAGACAGGCCGCTACGAACTTATCTTCGGCGTCCCCTACGCCATGGCCGGGCCAAACACAACCCACCAGATCA
>JAIRND010000189.1 GCA_031258225.1 Treponema sp.
CGGCGCCATAGGTGTCTCCCCCTATATCGGTATAGGGAACTTCCCTGCTTATCTTTCCGGCGCATCCAGCCAGGGCCAAACCGATCAAAACAAGCATTAGACTTGTTCGACAACCCGGTTGGTTGTCTGCCAACCAAAGGTTGGCTTCAAGTCTTGCGGTTTTTCAGGCTTTCAGCCTTACAAAACTGCACTCCTTTGTGCGCCTTCCTCGCCTGCTAAGAAGCCCGTTTTTGTTGTATGCTTATGGAGTATCCAAGATTGTCCAATACCTTTATTACCGTAAAGAAAGACGGGTTCCCTTCGGGGGAAAGGGACTTGTACAGGCCGGCCCGGTCAAGGTTAAGATCTCTGGCAAGCTGGGCCATGCCCTTTGAACGGGCTATATCCCCGATAGCTTTTAACAGATATTCGGGATCGTTTTCCTGTATGGCAAGCTCAATAACCGCCTCAAACGTACCTGCCACGTCTTCTTTGGTTTCGATTTGGTCCGCAAGGTTCCATTCTGTAAAGGTTATTTTTTCTTCACCCATGTTATACTTCCTTATCCGGGTTATAGGCGGCGGCTATTTTTTTAGCCTGCTTTATATTCTCGTCCTGGGTGGTTTTATCGCCACCGCAGAGCAGGATAACAATTTCCTTCTCGGAATCCCGACAACCTTCGGTTGTCTTGTAATACACCCGATAACCGGGGCCGTAGTCGATACGTATTTCCGAGACACCCTCCCCGGCTGGCTTTACATTGCCGGGGTTCCCCTGCTTGAGCCGTTCAATTCGGGCATTGATCCGGTATCTGGCCCGTTCGTCCCGCAGGTTTTTAATCCATTTTTTGTAGATACCCGATTCGCGTATCTTCATGATTCAAGTGTAGTCTGCAGACTACACTTTGTCAAGGGAATGCCAGGGCTAAACCTGGATAACAGCCTTCCGCGCCTTGCAACCATGTGTCTTTGGCCAGCTGCGGCCCCACTGAAGCGCAAGGGATAGGAGCGGAAATACCGGAAGCCCGCCGAAGGCGTCCGCCTGCGGTGGGCTGAGGAATTGGAGCGGATAGCCCGGTTCCCGCCGCAGGCGGGAATGCGCCCTACCGTTCTTCGCAGGTTAACCCGAATTCGGAATTTCCTTCGGAATTTCCTTTTGACAAGTCCCCGGGGTGGATTTATGCTTGTAACGCACGGCATCTCCCAAATTCCGCGCGAGAGGAGGCAGGCTATGGCGATCATTACCATTTCCCGTGAATTGGCGGCCTTGGGCGATGAAACCGCCCATGAACTGGCGAAGCAACTCAACTACAAGTTCATTGATAAACAGACCATGGAGGACCGTATACGCTCCTGGGGGCTTATCGGGCCAAAACTGGAGAAATACGATGAACGGAAACCCTCGTTCTGGGCCTCCCTGTCCCAGGATAGGGATGATTACGTGCATTTCCTCAAAACCGCCATCTATACGGAGGCCGCCCAGGGTTCCTGTATATTCATTGGCCGGGGCGCCGGCGTCGTTCTGGGAAATGTGCCGGGGGTGGTCACGCTGTTTCTCGTGGCCCCCCAGACCATCAGGGTGGAACGGGTAAAAAGTTACTTCCAATGCGATGAAAAACGGGCGCGCCAGATCATCGACCAGAGCGATCATGATCGCGGCGGCTTTCACCGGTACTTCTTCGATGTGGAGTGGAAGGATCCGGGGAACTATCACCTTTCCCTTAACACCGGTTACCTGCACCCCGCGGCCTGTGTGGACATCGTAAAAATTTTCATGAGCCACAACATCAGCGCCGGCGCGGAGGCGCAGGGCGTACAGCGCATCGGGGAATTGACCCTGGCCCAGCAGGTAAAGCACTACATCATCTACGAAAAGGAGATCCCCATTCACTTTCTGGAGGCGTCCGTGTCCAACAACACCATTACCCTGTACGGCGTGGCCAGTTCCCAATCGCTTATCGAAACCGCCCTGGCCGCCGCGCGGGACACGGCGGGGGCGATCCCGGTACAGAGCGAGATTCAGGTTATTCAGGAGTACAGCATCATGCACTAGTTATATCCGGTGTTTGTTGTGCCGCCGGGCGGTAAAAAGGATGGTCAAGATGGATAATCAAAAAACAGATGAATTGCTGGAAACACTGCGCCAGATAGACCGGGAATACCACCGGCTTGGAAAGATTCTGGCGCTCCTGCAGTGGGATGAGGAAACCTGCCTGCCCCCCGGCGGGGTAGAGGAGCGGGCGGAGCAGCTTGCCCTGCTCCAGGGCATGGCCCATGAACGCCTTGTTTCCCCCCTGGTTGGGCGGTGCCTGACGGAACTTGGTTCCACAACGGAAAACCCACGGGGCGACGAGGGGCTTCCCGCCCTCCAGCGGGACTTCCTGCGGGTTATGCGCCGCGCCTACGACCGGGAAGTAAAACTGCCGGTGGAATTTGTAAGCGCCGCCGCCCGCGCGGAGGGACTCTCCCAGGCGGCCTGGGCCCAGGCCCGGCGCGACAACGACTTTTCCGCGTTCCTGCCCCACCTTCGCGCGATGATCACCATTGCGCGGGACAAGGCCCGCTACTGGGGCTATGGCGCAGGCCCGGGGGACAAGGGCCTTTACGACGGCCTCCTGGACATCTACGAGCCGGGCCTGAGTTCGGCCCAGATAAGCGCCCTGTTTACCCCCCTGGGGGAACGCCTGAACGCCCTTCTCAAAAAAATCCCCCCTCCGCCCCCGTATCCGTTTTTGGAACAGGACTACGATACCGGCGTCCAGGAGCGGTTTAACCGCGCGCTCATGGAGTACCTTGGCTTTGATACCAGGCGGGGACGGCTGGATACCAGCGCCCATCCCTTTACCACGTCGCTGGGGCCGGATGACGTCCGCATCACCACCCGCTACTTCCCCCGGAGCACGCTTTCAAGTATTTTTTCGGTTATCCACGAGTCCGGCCATGCCTTTTACGAGTTGGGGCTTCCCCCCGAACTCCGAGGTTCCTGCCTGGCCGACGGAGCCTCAATGGCCATCCACGAATCCCAGTCCCGCTTTTGGGAAAACCTCATTGGCCGCAGCCGCCCCTTCTGGGAGGGCCTCTTTCCCGTGTTACGCTCGTACTTCCCCGCCCAGCTTGGCCGTGTCGAGCCCGATACCTTCTACCGGGGCATAAACCAGGTACGGCCCTCCCTTATCCGCGTGGACGCCGACGAACTTAGTTATTCGCTGCACATCATCCTCCGCTTTGAACTGGAAAAACAGCTTATCGCCGGGGAACTCCCGCCGGAAGACCTGCCCGGCCGCTGGCGGGAGTACAGCCGCCGTTACCTTAATCTGGAAAGTGAGACGGATTCCGACGGGGTGCTGCAGGATGTTCACTGGTCCATGGGCGCCTTTGGCTACTTCCCAAGCTACGCCTTGGGCAACCTGTACGGCCTTCAGTTCTGGGCACAGATGAAAAAGGACCTGCCGGACCTTGAATCCGCCCTGGCCGCCGGAAACTTCCGGCCGGTCCACCAGTGGCTTGCGGACCGCATCTACCGCTGGGGCTGCCGCCTTGAGCCTTCGGAACTTCTGGCTAAAGTTACCGGGGAACGGCTCTCCACCGGTCCCTTTCTGGACTACATCGAGGCGAAATACACCTGCGCTTTTTAGTGCCTGGCACCGTTTTTAAGGGCCCGGTCGATTTCCCCCGCCAGATCGAGCTGCCGGTAGTAGCCCACCGCCTCGTCTACGCCGCCCCGTAACACGGGGTGGGCGGGGCTGAACAACACACAGCAGTCCTCGTAGGGCAGTATCGAGGTTTCGTAGGTGCCGATGGTCCTGGCAAGCCGGATGATCTCCTCCTTGTCGGCGCCGACAAGGGGGCGCAGCACCGGAAGCCGCGTCAGGCTTTCCGCGCAGCTTAAATTTTCCACGGTCTGGCTTGCCACCTGGGAAAGGCTGTCCCCGGTAACAAGGCATTTGGCCCCGGTGCGGCGGGCCAGCTTTTCCGCGGCCTCCATCATGGCCATTCGCAGCATGACGGTGGTCCATTCCTCCCTTACCCCCGCCTTGATCCGCTGCTGTACTTCCGTAAAGCCCACGGTCCAGAGCCGGATGCCCAGCGTGTAGGCGGCCAGAATCTCCGCCAGGCGGAGAACCTTTTGCCGGGCCTCCTCGCTGGTGTAGGGAAAGGCGTGGAAGTAGACGGCGTCCAGCCCCATGCCGCGGGAGGCCATTCGGAAACCGGCCACCGGGGAATCGATGCCCCCGGAGAGGAGCAGGAGGCCCCGGCCCGCCGTCCCCACGGGGAGTCCCCGGAGTCCCGGCCGGCTCATGCTGTACACGTAGGCCCTCTCCCGTATTTCCACCTGAATGACCGCCTGGGGGGAGCGGACATCCACCACAAGTCCCGGTACGGCCTCCCGTACCGCGTCCCCGGCCCTGACGCGGATACCGTAGGAATCCAGGGGAAACGTCTTGTCGGTACGCCGGGCCTCCACCTTAAAACTCCGCATCCCCCGCCCGTAGAGTTCCGTCCCCTCGTCAACACAGGCGGCAAGCAGGGATTCAACGCGTTTTTCACAGCTCCGGGTTCCGGCCCAGCCGGAAATGCCGAACAGGTGGTTCAGCGCGTCCTCCACACGGGGGGCGGCCTCCGGGGGGCAACTGACAAAGAAGCGGCCCCCGCCCCCCTCCGCCCGTGTCCCGGAACCTTCCAGACCGCGGAGGGCCAGGAGTTTTCGGAGGTTTCGCATGAGTACCCGTTCAAAACCCTCCCGGTTCCCGCCTTTAAGGCTCAGTTCCCCGGGTTTAAGGATGTAGGTTATGTGGGTTGCGTTCATGGCGGCGGACTCATAGGTACTTCAGAACCTTCCCAATGGCCTGGATAAGGGCTTCAATGTCCTCGGAGCCGGTGGACCAGCCCTGGGAAATCCGTATCCCCTCCAACTGCCGTTTGGGGTCCAGCCCCATAGCCTCAAGGACGGGCCGGCCGCTTTTGCCGGAAGAACAGGCCGATCCGGTGGACACCGCGAAACCAGCCTGATCCAGGGCCCTGACCATGACCTCGCCGGGAACGCCGTCAAAGGCCGCCTGGAGGATGTAGGGGGAAAAGCGCCCATCATCCGCGTCCTTCCTGTCGGCGGGGATGGGGAAAAAGCGCCCGGTGGCCTCAAGGGCCCCCATCAACTGGTTCATACGCGCCCGCGCCGCCGTCCGGGCCGCCTCAAGCGTGCCGGGCCGGGTACGCGCCTCCAGACAGGCCGCCAGGGCCAGGGCGCCGGCGACATGTTCCGTCCCCGCCCGGATTCCCCGCTCCTGGCCGCCCCCCCGGTACAGGGTCTCCAGGGGTTTGCGCAGGTAGAGGAGCCCGATACCCCGCGGCCCCCCCAGTTTGTGGGCGCTCAGGGAGGCGGAATCGAGGTCCCAGCCTGAAATATCCACCGGTACTTTACCGGCGGCCTGAACCAAATCGCAGTGGACGTACAGGGGCGGCCCCTCCTTTTCGCGGAGCGGCCCGCTCAGGGCGCCCAGATCGTTAAGGGCCCCGGTTTCGTTGTTAACGGCCATAATCGCGGCAAAACGGCTTTCCCGGTACTTCTCAAGGCTCCGCCCAAGACCGGCCGCGCTTACCCGGCCGTCCGCCTCCACCGGGATAACGCCCACGGTCTTCCCCTGGTTCTCCAGAAGCCGGCAGTTCTCCCGTACCGACGGATGTTCCGTGGCGGAGTAGAGATAGGCCCCCGCGCCGGGCCGGAGCAGGAAGGAGAGGATCAGCATCGCGTTGGATTCAGTCCCCCCGGAGGTGAAGTAGATAGTCTCCGGTTTTAGCCCCAGGGCCAGGGCGCAGCGGGAACGGGCCTGTTCCAGACATTCCCTGGCGGCCCGGCCCTCGGCGTGGAGGGAGGAGGGGTTTCCAAACGGAACAACGGCATCGGGCCGGGCGATCCCCACATAGGGCGGGGCGGTGGCGGCCCAGTCAAAGTAGCGCCGCGGCGGGGAAGACGCCATTGGGCCTATCCGGTCTCCGCTCCACCGGGGCTCTTATTGGCGGGAACACTGTGCCGGTTGAGGAAGTGGATCAGCGTAAAGAAGCCGATACCCCCAAGGTAGGCCAGGGCCAGCGGGATCAGGGACAGGTAGGCCGGGGTTCTGCTTGAGGCGTACACCAGGAACCCCAGGATGATCTGCAGGACAAAGAGGAGGGCGTCGATACGCCGGGAGGAAAGCCCCAGGTTCATCAGCTTGTGGTGGGTGTGGGAACGGTCCGGGCTGTCTATCCGTCTGCCGTCCCTCAGCCTGCGCCACACCGCCGCGGTGGTATCCAGAATGGGGATCATCAAAATGGCGGCGGCGTGTAAGACCGGCAGGCCCTGTCCGTCCTCCCCCATCAGGGGAAGAAGGGCCAGCGTAAAGCCCAGGAAGTAAGCGCCCCCGTCGCCCATGAAGATCCGCGCGCGGGGGAAGGGGGCGTTAAACACCAGAAAACCCAGAATGGCCGCGGCAAGGCAGACGCAGAACAGCGGAACAGCGCCGGAAACCCCGGAAAACATAAAAATGGCCCCAAAGGTCAGGGCCGCCAGCAGCGAAACGCCCCCCGCCAGGCCGTCAACCCCGTCGATAAAGTTGACGGCGTTGGTCATCCCCACGATCCACAGGAAGCTGACGGGGTAGCGGAGCAGAGTCCAGCCGGGGATGTCCGGATCGGCGGAACCGGCGATGCAGATACGCTTAAACGTATACCCGGCGGTAAGTACGCAGAGAGCCGCGCCTATCTGAAAGATAAGTTTGTAACGGGCCGCCATCGGCTTAAAATCGTCCCGGAGACCGCTTGCCAGGACAAGGATAAGGGCAGCCAGCACCGGAAGGAAGCGGAACCCGTAGTTAACATCCGCAATCCACAGGGTGATCACCAGACACCACACGATAAACGCCGCCGCGAAACCCAGGCCGCCCAGCCGGGGAATGTTGCCGGTGTGGATCTTCCGGTCGTTGATATGATCGTACCAGGCCATACGGCGGGAAACTTTGAGGATAAGGGCAACCAGACCAAGAGATGAAAGAAAAACGGCCGCGATAAGCGGAATAAAACCGGAGGTCAAGGGAAACTCCCACATAAAACGACATACTACTATAAACCCGGAATACAATATAGTACCATACATCCATGCTGGTTTTGAAGTTTGGCGGCAGCTCTGTGGGGTCCCCCGCCGCGGTTGAGAACATCATTACGATTCTGAACGATACGGATCACCGTGGAAAGGTTGCCGCGGTGGTGGTTTCCGCGTTTTCCGGCATTACCGATGCCCTTATCACCGCCGCCCGCCTGGCAGCCGGCCTGTCCGTTGGCCTGTCCGGTTCGGAGGCCCCCAATTCAGGCGCTTCCGGCTGTTCCACCGCCAATTCAAGGGCCTGGGAAGCCCTTGTCGGCGATCTGCGTAAGCGGCACCGGGACATGGCCGCCTATTTTCTCGATGGGGAGGCCCTTGAGACCGCCCGCGCCGAACTTGACGGGACTCTGGAAGAGCTTATCCGTATCCTCAAAGGCATAGAGATCCTGGGGGAGCTTTCCCCCTCCATTCAGGACCGGGTGATGAGCTTTGGGGAACGCCTGTCTGCGGCCCTACTTGCCCGGATCTTCAGGGCACGGGGCATCGAAGCCTCCTGCCTTGATACGCGCCCCCTGATCAAGACCGACAGCGCCTATGGACGGGCCGCCTTTATCCCCGCCGAAACCTACGCCAATATCCGCCGTTTCTTTGAGGGCGCGGACAGCGGGGCCATCCCCGTTTGTACGGGCTTTATCGGTTCCGACGCGTCGGGCCGTACCACGACGCTGGGACGCGGGGGCTCGGACCTTAGCGCCTCCATCATCGCCGCCGCCCTTGAGGTGGAAGAGTTGGAGATATGGACCGATGTTGACGGTATCCTTACTGCGGACCCCAGGCTGGTAAAAGACAGCCTTCGTATCGAAACGCTCTCCTATGTGGAGGCTATGGAGCTTTCCCACTTCGGGGCCAAGGTGATCTACCCCCCCACCATACGGCCCGGTCTGGAACGGGGGATCCCCATTGTTATCCGTAACACGTTTAACCCCGCCTGCCCCGGCACCAGGATCGTCCGGAACGCCCCCGCCGGGAATTACCCCATCCGGGGCATCAGTTCCATGACCAACATCGCGCTGGTACGGATCCAGGGCTCCGGCATGGTCGGCGTCGCGGGATTCTCGTCCCGCCTTTTTGGGGCCCTGGCCCACAGGGGGATCAACATCATCCTCATCACCCAGGCTTCCAGCGAGTACTCGATCTGCTTTGCCGTGCTGCCCCAGGACTCAGGCGCGGCGCTGGCCGCGATTAAAGGGGAATTCGGGCGGGAAATAGCCTCCGGGGCCATCGAAGAACCCCTGAGCGAGGACGATCTGTCGATTATCGCCGTGGTGGGGGCCGGGATGAAGCGGAGTTCCGGCATCTCCGGCAAGGTCTTTCACGCCCTGGGACGGAACGGGGTGAACATCGTCGCCATTGCCCAGGGCTCATCAGAACTCAACATCTCCGCGGTGGTGGCCCGGCAGGACGAGGCCAAGGCCCTCAACGCCATCCACGAGGCCTTTTTCCTCTCCACCGTCCGCAGCGTGAACCTGTTCCTCGTGGGGCTTGGCCTTATCGGGGGTACCCTGCTGGACCAGATTGCCCGGCAAAAGGAGATTCTGGCCGCCGAACACAAGATACGGATCAACGTGGCGGGGGCCGCCAATTCCGGCTTCATGGTGTTCGACGGCGCGGGAATCGATATTACAAAACTCCCGTCCCCGCCCACCGGGAGGACCTGGGATCCTTCCCTCGGCCCTGAACCCTACAGCCTTTCGGCCTTTATCGGCAGGATGAAGGCCATGAACCTGCCCAACACCGCCTTTTGCGACTGTACCGCCAGCGACGAGGTGTCCGCCGTTTACGGGGACCTTATGCGCTCCGCCATTCCCATCGTAACCCCCAACAAGCGGGCCAATTCGGGGCCCCTTGCCTACTACCGGGAACTGACCGAATACTCACGGGAACGCGGGATCCCCTACCTCTACGAAACCACCGTCTGCGCGGGACTGCCCGTTATATCCACGCTGCGGGACCTGCACCTGTCCGGAGACCGGGTTCACCGTATCGAGGCGGTGCTTTCGGGGACCCTGAGTTTTATCTTCAACAACTTTGACGGTTCCAGCCCCTTTTCCGCCCTGGTACGGGAGGCCAAAGCCCGCGGCTACACGGAGCCGGACCCCAGGGACGACCTGAACGCCATGGACGCCGCCCGCAAGGCCCTGATCCTGGCCAGGGAGTGCGGCCTGACCCTGGAATTCTCCGCCGTGGACATCGAACCCATCCTGCCCCCGGCCTGTTTTAACGCGAAGGACGTGGAAAATTTTTTCGCGGAGCTGGAAAAACTGGACGGGGCCTTTGAGAAACGCCGGAACGAGGCCGGCCGCCGCGGCGAGGCCCTCCGTTACGTGGCGGTCATTGAGGAAGGCTCCGCCCGCCTGTCCCTGCGCTCCGAACCGGAGGGAAGTCCCTTCCGTTCCCTGGTGGATTCCGACAACGTGGTCGTGATCACCACCAGCCGCTATTCCAAACTGCCCATGGTCATCAAAGGCCCCGGCGCGGGGGCCCAGGTTACCGCGGGCGGAATCTTCGCGGATATTGTGCGGATTGCCCGTACTCTGGTATAAATTCCGGTGATCCATATACTGGATGTTAGGAGAATCATGATGAAACCTATCGAACAAAAAACCATCGTCTATGGCGCCCTTGTTGCCGCGCTGTTGACAGGCTGCAGCACCATTGATATGTCCACCTACGAGGACGAGTACATCTACGCGGAACTGGAAACCAACAACGCCCGGCAGGTAACCCTGACCGTGGACAACCGGAGCGAGGCCGCCTTTGCGCTGGAACAAACCGGGTCCGCCTACCGGTATAACAGCCGGGAATCCCTCCTGGTGCCGGTAACCGGCGCGGGGACCGGGGACCCCGCCTCCCAACTGCTGCTTCCCCCCGGAACGCGGCGCTCCTGGAATTTTGTCGCCCAACACGCGATAAACCTGAGCGGCGGCAAGCAAAGCATCGGCGACTGGGTACCGGAGGGCAGTTCCGCCCTGGAGTTCCACTTTCCGTACCGCCTTGGCGGGGAAGAACGGGCTCTGGCCTTCCCGAATTCCGGTGAACGGGCCCTGGTCGGCAAGGTACAGGTTGCCGTCGATATTCCCCTGCCCTTTCTCAAATCCATCGCGGACCGGCGGCGCAAGGTGTACGACCAGGCCGTGGCCCAGGCCAGGACCAGCTTTGGCGCGGGCGGAAGGGAACTGACCCTGGTCAATCTGCGTTACGACAGCAAATCAAACGGCTTTGTGGAGAACGTTACACTCAGCGCCGATGTCGTGGAAACCGGGAAGTAGTTACGCGCATGGCGTAAGTTGCCAGCCAGCCAAGACGGGCCGCCTTCGGGTGGCCTTTTTTTAAGCGCGGCGACTGCCGGTCAACCAGCATACACAATATGCGGTGTATACAAACGCGGAAGGGCCTCATGCTTGACCCACAAAACAGCACACTACGCCATGACCGGGGAAAGATACTGAGAAAAACAAGTAGAGTCCGCCTTCGCTATCTCCGATACGCTGCGGCGGAGATGTGCCGCTGCCCCACCTGTTAACCGGTACTATTCAACCCACCGTATCCGTATCGGTTCGCCGTACTTTGTGCGTAAATTTATGGTTCTGGCCGGCGCTTCCCCGATAACACCTTCCGCGGCGTGTTTGTCCTCCGGCCGCCTGGATAATTTTTCAGGAAACGGCGTTGATAAGGTGCCGCTTGTTCGCGCGGACAGGTTGAATTCAAGTCCCCGCGGCAGATTAAGCGTAATTCCGCCGCTGTTTGTTTCAAGCGATATGTTTTCGGCGCTTCCGGCGGCGGTACAGGTAATACCGCCGCTTCTTGTTGTTGCCGTTGTGGTTCCGCCCGCCATGTTCAGTCTGACACGTCCGCTTGAAGTCTGTACGCTTACAAGGCCGTCCGCTTCGTTTATCGAAACGTTCCCGCTTGTTGTTTTAAAATTCGCCTCCCGGGCGCTGATGGCGTTAACCGATATGTTTCCGCCGGTGCTTTCGACAGTTATTTTTGAACAGACAAATTCACCGGGAATTTCTACCTTCCCCTCCTTTGTCCGTATCGTTATCGCGTTTTTGTATGACGCGGGAATATAAATTTCAAGCCGCGCGTTAAAAGTGTTGAGCAGGGGTGTAAAAGGGCGGCGGCCGTTTTTAATGGTCAGGGTGTTGCCGGAACTTGTTATCTCGGCAAAATAATCGCGGTTGTTTCTGTTCATGTACTCTTTCACCAAAAAATTACCGGTGCCGCTGTTGTAAACCGTAACTTTTTCCCAGGGGTGGTACAGAATGTTTATGATCTCGGTATCGGTCAGTTCCAGTTCCTGAATATTTACCTGCTCCATGCTTCCCCCGCAGTATACCCGCGCGCTGATAAGGGCGAAGATGGCAATGAACAACATTGCTTTCATGAAAACCTCCGGATTCGGATGAAAAAAACAGGCTCGGTTCGGGGCCGCTCATGCCTTCCGTTTTTTACAGGCGGCAAGCGCCCTGTCAAATCCAAACAGCGCGTACGAAAACCCGATAAACCCTATGGCGATTAACAGAAACCATGTCGCGACCCTTGCCGCTCCGTATGTTTCATAGTCGAAAAAGAAATACGGAAATTTGGCGGCGGTGTCGTTCCCGAACCTGTACACGCCGCCCAGGGCCCGGTATACGGCGGTATAGCCGACGTAGTACAGCGGAAATGCCGCCCAGGAAGCCGGATGCCACGCTTTGATGTTTCCTTTTTCCTCGAATAACACGAAATCGGCAAACATCAAAAGGGGGACGACAACATGCAGAAGGTTATCAGCCAGGGCGCTGACCCGGGTCCCGGTCGCCGTCCCGCCAAAAAACGGCTTCAGCACCAGGGCCGTGATAACAAACGTCAGGAGTATTGATGTCAGCGCCATCCCCTTGAACAGCGTATATCCGCCGCCGGTTTTCCCGCCGTCGTGTCCGCGTGCCAGGGTCAGGACCGCCGCGGCCACGCAGAGGAGGTTGCTCTGGGTCGTAAAGGCCGAAAGGATCATGGCCGTATCCAATTGGACAAGAAAAATGCCAATTCCGACAAACGCGCAGACAACGATCAGCGCGTTGACCATAATCCGGAGCGTTTTACGGGGTCCGGTTGAGTTGGGGGGATCTTTGGATTGTTCAACCGTCATGGGGCCACTATGGCATGTCCGCCGGCCAGATTCAAGGTAGTAGTTCCGCTCCGGTTTCAAACAGGGAGAGCATACGCCGGAACGCGGAATTCGGCTTTTTAAGTTCCCGGGAACCGCGGGTTATCTTGCACAGTGAGATACCCAGGCTTTTGGCGATCTCCCGCTGGGGAAGCCCCGCGCCCAGGTCTTTGACCAGGGCCCATCGGGCGGCAATGTCTGCGGTTTCCGCGGGGGTCAGGAGGCAGCGCAGGAAGTCCTCAATCAGGACATTGTCGTCGGCTTTTGCCAGGATACGGGACAGTTCGGACAGGTTTTCCCCCACCCGGGGATCATCAATCTTCATACAACCAGTATAGCACAAGGTCTGTTGATTTCCTCCAACAGCAGGTTGCTGACAGCAACCTGCTGACAGCAACCTGCTGACAGCAACCCGCTCCCCAGCGCATGGTGCCAGGCACCAATTTTAAGTTTTTTTCGTAAAAACCCAAGCGCCGCGCATGGCCGCCCCTATATAGAGGTGGAGGCTAATCAATGCGCGACCATGACAAGACAGTCCCCCACGACTGGCACGCCGCCTTTAGAGACGCTATCAGACTCACCTTCTTCCCCTATCTCCATGTGCTCAGCTTCGAGTTTGAGCACCCCCTGAATACCGAACCGCTTAGAATAGACGCGGTTATCATCAAAAAAGAGCCGGGTATCATCATCGATAATCCCCTGGGAAGCATGTTCCGCCGGATAAACATCGTGGAGTACAAAAGCCCCAACGATTACCTGTCGGTATACGATTACCACAAGGTCTGCGCCTACGCGCGGCTGTACTTCGCCGTACACCACCTGGCAGAGGGTATAGAGGAGATGACGGTAACGCTGGTGGGGAGGAGGCGGCCGCGGAAGCTGCTGGGGCATTTACGGGAGACATGCGGGTACGAGGTGAACGAACGGGGGTCGGGGATTTACGAGGTAAAGGGGGAACCGTACAGGGTACAGGTGGTGGTGACGGAGGAGCTGGAAGGGGAGGTGGAATGGCTAAGGGAGTTAAGGGGAGGGTTGAA